>JAODMW010000045.1 GCA_025464815.1 Microbacteriaceae bacterium
ACGGAAGAGAGCACCTTCTCCTTTTCCGCACGCAGATCGGACGCATAGAAGGAGACCGGCTCCTCCATGGCGGAGAGCGAGATGAGCTGCAGAAGGTGATTCTGGATAACGTCGCGCGCCGCACCGATGCCGTCGTAGTAGCCCGCGCGACCGCCGACGCCGATATCCTCGGCCATCGTGATCTGCACGTGGTCGACGTAGTTGGCGTTCCAGATCGGTTCGTACAGCTGGTTGGCGAAACGGAGAGCCAGGATGTTCTGGACGGTCTCCTTGCCCAGGTAGTGGTCGATGCGGAAGACCGAGTCCGCGGGGAACACCGATTCGACGACGTCATTGAGTTCGCGAGCCGTCTTGAGATCGCTTCCGAACGGCTTCTCGATGACCACGCGGCGCCACTGGCCGGCGACCTGTTCGGCGAGGCCGGAACGGCGAAGCTGCTCGGTGACCTGTGGGAAGGACTTCGGTGGGATCGAGAGATAGAACGCGTGGTTTCCCATGGTCCCGCGCGTGTGGTCGAGCTCCTCGAGCGTGGCCTTCAGTTCCTGGAAGGCATGGTCGTCGTCGAACTCGCCCTGCACGAAGCGAATGCCCTCGGCCAGCTGTTTCCAGACATCCTCATCGAAGGGTGTGCGCGCATATTGCTTGACCGCGTCGTGGACGACCTGTGCGAAGTCCTGATCCACCCAGTCGCGGCGCGCGAAGCCCACGAGAGCAAAGCCGGGGGGCAGCAGCCCACGGTTCGCGAGGTCGTACACGGCCGGCATCAGCTTCTTGCGCGCGAGATCGCCAGTGACACCGAAGATGATCAGTGCGCTGGGTCCGGCAATTCGGTTGAGTCGGCGGTCGGAGGGCAACCGTAACGGGTTGAACTCCGGTGTGATTTCCACCGGGGACATTCGGCTCCTCAGAGTTTCTGGTCGACCGCGCTGAAGAGCGTGGTGAGGTTCGCTGCCGGATCGGTCAGCGTAAGGGTGAGAACGGGACGGCCGTGCTCGGCGAGCACACTGGCATCCCCAGCGGCCTGGGCCTGGATGAGATAGCCGAAGCTGAAGGGGCTGTCCGGGATCTCGAGGTCCTGCGCCGCGGTCGCGGTGATCTGCAGGAAGACGCCGATCGCGGGTCCGCCCTTGTGGAACTGCCCGGTCGAGTGCAGAAAGCGCGGGCCCCAGCCGAAGGTGACGGGACGGCCGGTCTTCGCGGCCAGAAGATCACGCAGCTTGGCGAGTCCGCGGTTCGCGTGACGGTCGACATACGCCTGCACGGCGAGGTAGCCGTCCGGACCGATCTGTGCGAGCAGCGCGTCGATGGCGTCGGAGATCGAATCGACGCCGCCGAGCAGCTCGGCCGGGCCGCGCACCTCGATACCGTCCGAGACGAATGACGGGGCGACCGGCTCCGGACGGGAGTCGAGCAGTGCCCGGGTCGCGATCTTCGCAGACTCGACGTCCGGCTGATCGAAGGGGTTGATGCCGAGCAGGCGACCGGCGACGGCCACCGCGTACTCCCAGACGAGGATCTGCGCACCGAGGGTGCCGCTGATCTCGATCTCGCCATCCGCGACCTCTTCGGTCGCCCGCGCGCTCTCGACGAGGCGCACGATCTGAACGTCGTCGAGGTGCTCGGTCAGCTCGGGGGAGTGGACGTCGAGCACGACAGGCAGGATGCCTTTGCCGAGCTTCCCCGTCGACTCCGCGATCAGCTGTTCGACCCAGTCGCCGAAGCCGACGATGTATGTGCCGTCGGAGACGATGCCGAGCTTGTCCTTGAGCGGTTTGGTGCCGGCAATCGCCGCACCGAGCACCAGACCGGGGTTGTCGGGGGTGTCGACGGCCAGGCGGCCGCTGACGGAGGAGGCTTCGGCGAGGAGTGCGCGGATGTCGACACCGGCGAGTCCCGACGGTACGAGGCCGAAGGCGGTGAGCGCCGAATAGCGACCGCCGACGTTCGGGTCCGCATTGAAGACGCGATAGCCTGCCTCGCGGGCATCCGTGTCGAGCGGGGAACCGGGATCGGTCACGACGACGATCCGCTCGATGGGGTCGATGCCCACCTCGTGGAAGGCCTTTTCGTAGGCCTTTCGCTGGCTTGCGGTCTCGAGGGTCGAGCCGGACTTCGATGAGATGACGACCACGGTCGTCTCGAGCCGATCGTCCAGGGCGGCGAGCACTTGCCCCGGGTCGGTCGAGTCGAGCACGGTGAGTTCGACGCCGGCCGTGCGGGTGATCACCTCGGGAGCGAGCGAAGATCCGCCCATGCCGCAGAGCACGATGTGGTTGACGCCTTCGGCGTGCAGCTTGTCGCGGAGGGCGATGATGTCGTCGATCAACGGCTCCGAAATGACCACGGACTCGGTCCAGCCGAGCCGTTTTGCGGCTTCCTCTTCGGCATCCGGACCCCAGAGGGTCGGATCGAGGTCGGTGATGCGCGAGGCGACGAGGTCGCTGACGAGCTGCGGGACGACACGATCGACGGCCTCGGCCGCCGCGCCGCTTACCGCGATGTCGAAGCTCACTTGACCACTCCCGCCTGTGCGGACTCGAGGGCTGCCGTGACGGTGTCGAGCAGCTCATTCCAAGAGACGATGAATTTCTCCACACCCTCCTTCTCGAGAAGGGCCGTGACCTCGTCATAGGAAACGCCCTGCGCCGCGAGTGCGTCGAGGACGGCATTCGCATCGGCATAGCTGCCGGTGACCTTGTCTCCTTCGATCACGCCGTGGTCGAAGGTCGCCTCGAGGGTCTTCTCCGGCATCGTGTTCACGACATCGGCGACCGCGAGCTCCGTCACGTAGAGCGTGTCGGGCAGGCTCGGATCCTTGACGCCGGTGGACGCCCACAGCGGTCGCTGGCGGTTGGCACCGGCGGCGATGAGGCCCTTGGCGCGCTCGCTGTCGAAGGCCTGCTCGAAGACCTGGTAGGCGAGACGAGCGTTCGCGATACCGGCCTTGCTCTTGAGGGCGATCGCCTCAGGGGTGCCGATCGCCTCGAGGCGCTTGTCGATCTCGGTGTCGACGCGCGACACGAAGAAGGACGCAACCGAACGGATGGTGGAGAGGTCGTGGCCTGCGGCCCTGGCCTTCTCGAGCCCCGCCAGATAGGCGTTGATGACTTCGCGATGGCGTTCGAGGCTGAAGATGAGCGTGACGTTGACGCTGATTCCGGCGGCGATCGTCTCGGTGATGGCCTCGAGGCCCTCGATGGTGGCGGGAATCTTGATCATCGCGTTCGGACGATTGACCTTCGCCCAGAGCTGCTTGGCCTCAGCGATGGTGCCTGCGGCGTCGTGTGCGAGACCGGGCTCGACCTCGATCGACACGCGACCGTCCTTACCGCCGGTCGAGTCGTATACCGGCCGGAAGATGTCACTCGCATTGGCGACATCGTCGGTCGTGATCTCGAAGACCGCCTCGGTCACGGACTTGCCTGCCGCAGCGAGCTCGGCGACCTGGGCGTCGTAGGCCTCGCCTTTGGCTAGGGCGCTGGCGAAGATCGTGGGGTTGGTCGTCACTCCGACCACCTGCCGATCGGCAATCAGTCGTGCCAGGCCGCCGGAAGCGATTCGCTCGCGGGAGAGGTCGTCGAGCCAGATGCTGACGCCAGCCTCCGAAAGAGCTTGTGTGGGGTTCTTCTCAGTCATTTCTGTCTTCTTTCCTTTGCCCGCGCCTACACGGCGGCGAGCGAGTCCTTGGCTGCGGCGATGGCGTGCTCGGTCGTGATGCCGAACTCGCGGAACAGCGTCTTGTAGTCGGCGGACGCGCCGAAGTGCTCGATGGATACACTGCGACCCGCGTCGCCGACGTACGAACGCCAGGTCAGATCGATACCGGCCTCGATCGAGACGCGCGCCTTGACCGCCTTCGGCAGGACAGATTCGCGGTACTCGGCGCTCTGCTCCTCGAACCACTCGAGGCTCGGCGCCGACACGACGCGGGCGTTGACGCCCTCAGCCTTCAGCTGTTCACGGGCATCGACGGCGATCTGCAGCTCGGATCCGGTGGCGATGAAGATCACGTCGGGTGAGCCATTCGGCGCCTCGGCGAGAACGTACGCGCCCCTGGCGACGTGCCTGGCGGCGGCGAAGGTGTCGCCGCTCGCCACGTCGTCCCCGCGCTCGAACACGGGGATGTTCTGCCGGGTCAGGGCGATGCCTGCTGGACCGTTGCGGCGCTCGAGGATCGTCTTCCAGGCCCAGGCGACCTCGTTCGCGTCCCCAGGACGCACGATGTCGAGACCGGGGATCGCACGTAGTGCGGCGAGCTGTTCGACCGGCTGGTGGGTCGGGCCGTCTTCGCCGAGCGCGACGGAGTCGTGGGTCCACACGTAAATAGTCGGTGCCTTCATGAGGGCGGCCAGTCGGACCGCCGGACGCATGTAATCGCTGAAGATCAGGAAGGTACCGCCGAAGGGGCGCGTGTTGCCGTGCAGCACGATGCCGTTGAGGATGGCACCCATGGCGTGCTCGCGGATGCCGAAGTGCAGCACACGGCCGTACTTGTTTCCTGTCCATTCGTGCGTCGACCGCTCGGCGGGAACGAAGGATGCCGCACCCTCGATGGTCGTGTTGTTGGACTCAGCCAGGTCGGCCGATCCGCCCCACAACTCCGGGATGACCGGCCCGAGCGCGTTCAACACCTTGCCGGATGCGGCGCGTGTGGAAAGCTCCTTGCCTGCCTCGAACACAGGGAGGGCTTCTTCGACGCCCTCCGGGAGGGCACCAGACAGGATGCGATCGAGGAGCTTCTTCCGCTCCGGGTTGGCTACGGCCCAGGCGTCGAACTGTTCGTTCCATTCGGCGTGGGCGGCCTTACCGCGATCAACGGCCTTGCGGGTGTGCGAGAGGACCTCAGGGTCGACGTCGAAGGTCTTCTCCGGGTCGAAGCCGAGAACTTCCTTGACCGCTCTGAGTTCATCTGCACCGAGTGCCGATCCGTGGATCTTGCCGGTGTTCTGCTTTTTCGGACTCGGCCATCCGATGATCGTCTTGAGAATGATGAGCGACGGCTTAGAGGTCTCGGCCTGTGCCGCTTCGATCGCGTCGTTCAGCGCGGCGACGTCTTCGATGTACTGTCCGGTCTTCTTCCAGTCGACGACCTGCACGTGCCAGTGATAGGCCTCATAGCGGGCCTTCACGTCCTCGGTGAAGGCGATATTGGTGTCGTCCTCGATCGAGATCTGGTTGCTGTCATAGATAGCGATCAGGTTGCCGAGCTCCTGGTGACCGGCGAGCGACGAAGCCTCGCTCGTGACGCCCTCCTGCATGTCGCCGTCGCCGGCGATCGTGTAGATGTAGTGGTCGAATGGACTGGTGCCCCATTCGGCGTCCGGATCGAACAGGCCGCGCTCGTAACGCGCCGCATAGGCGAAGCCCACGGATGCCGAGATCCCCTGGCCGAGCGGACCGGTCGTGATCTCGACACCGTCCGTGTGGCCGTACTCCGGGTGCCCAGGTGTCTTCGAGCCCCAGGTGCGGAGGGCCTTCAGGTCGTCGAGCTCGAGTCCATAGCCACCGAAGTAGAACTGTACGTACTGCGTGAGCGAGCTGTGGCCTGCCGAGAGGATAAAACGGTCACGGCCGATCCAGGTGCTGTCGCTCGGGTCACGGCGCATAACCTTTTGGAACAGCAGATAGGCCGCCGGAGCGAGGCTCATGGCGGTGCCAGGATGCCCGTTCCCCACCTTCTCCACGGCATCCGCTGCGAGAACACGCGCGGTGTCGACGGCCTTGTTGTCAATGGGATCCCATTGGAGAGCTGCCACGAGATGATGACCCTTCTGTTGCCGCGGTCTTCGCCCGAACGGGCCTGCCGCTATAGAGGTTGCGCACTCGCCTGACATCATCGGCATTGCGGCAGGCGGCCCGGTTCGCGGCACAATGTTGGGGGCGCACAACGAGGGGGCCTGCAGCTGGCAAGCACATTCAAGTATAGAGAAAGCTGCGCGGCGTCGCTTCAACGCGGGCCCCTGCCGGCGTGGACGAGCATGGCAATCGCCTACAATCGTCGCAGGACATCTCGGTCGTTAGAGGAGCAATGAACGTAGCGGTAGATACACGACTGCCGAGTGAACGCATCGGCTTCGTGCGCAAGACGAAGGCCTACTTCGCACTCACCAAACCCAGGGTGATCGAACTCCTTCTCGTGACGACCGCTCCCGTGATGATCCTCGCCTATAACGGCATCCCGAACCTCTGGCTCGTGCTCTGGACACTCGTCGGCGGCGCGTTGAGTGCGGGCTCGGCTGGCGCCTTCAACTGTTACATCGATCGCGACATCGACCGCGTGATGAAGAGGACGAGCAGCCGCCCGCTCGTCACCGGCGAGCTGAGCGATCGCGAGGCGCTCGTGTTCTCCTGGGTGCTCGGCATCGTCTCGACCCTCTGGCTCTGGCTGCTCGTCAACTGGCTCGCCGCCGTGCTGTCCGTCGCGGCCATCCTGTTCTATGTTCTCGTCTATACGCTCGTGCTCAAGCGCCGCACCCCACAGAACATCGTCTGGGGCGGCGCCGCCGGGTGCATGCCCGTTCTCATCGGCTGGGCGGCGGTGACCGGCTCGCTCAGCTGGACCCCGGTCATCCTGTTCGGGATCGTGTTTCTCTGGACACCGCCGCACTACTGGCCGCTCTCGATGCGCTACCGGGCCGACTACGCCTCGGTCAACGTGCCGATGCTCGCGGTCGTTCGTGGCCGGACCGTGGTCGGCCTCCAGGTGGTCCTCTACGCCTGGGCGACCATCGCCTGCTCGCTGCTGCTCATTCCCGTGGCCCACATGGGCATCGTCTACACCGTCGTCGCCGTGCTCGCCGGAGCCTGGTTCATCTACGAGTCGCACCGTCTGTACTCCATGGCCATCCGCCATGACGAGGTCAAGCCGATGCGGGTGTTCCACAGCTCGATCAGTTACCTGACGGTGCTCTTCCTGGCAATCGGCATCGACCCGCTGCTTCACTTCTAGCGTCTTCACCGAAGGATCGAGAATCCCCATCGTCACACCGTTCTCCTATCTCGCCGATCGCTACAGTCTCGGACCGCGGGCGCTGCGCCGGGCGACCACGGCCGCGCTGCTCGTCAGCATCTTCATCGTGTTCAGCGGGGGAGTCGTGCGAGTCACCGGGTCCGGGCTCGGCTGCCCCACCTGGCCGGCCTGTGATGCGACCTCCCTGACCACGACGCCGGAACTCGGCATTCACGGCCTGATCGAATTCTCGAACCGTGCGCTGACCGGCCTGCTGATTCTCGCCGTCGGATGGGCGATTGTCGCGGCCAGGCTCCAAAAGCCCCGCAATCGCAACCTCACGCGCCTCGCCTGGTCGCAGTTCTGGCTCGTCGTGGCCAACGCCGTTGCCGGCGGTATCAGCGTGCTGACCGCCCTCAACCCTTATGTGGTCGCCTTCCACTTCCTCATGGCTATCGCGCTGCTCACGACAACCGCCCTGACCTGGCACCGTGCACGCGAAGTGCCGCGAATCCCGGCCGCACAGCCCAGGATCTCCGTGGTGCTGAGCTGGTCGCTGGTCGTCTGCACGCTGGCGCTCATCGTCGTCGGGACCCTGGTCTCAGGATCCGGGCCGCACTCCGGCGATTCCGCCGCCGTTCCGCGCATGGCCTTCGTCTGGGCCGATGTGACGATCGTGCACGGTGTCCTGGGCTCGGCGACGATCGTGCTGGCGATAGCCCTCTGGCTGACCCTGCGAGGCACGGCGCAGACGCAGCTCGCCCGGCGTCGGGTGCTGTTCTTCGTCGTGATCGCCGTCGCCCAGGCGCTCGTCGGCCTGGTGCAGTCCCTCACCGGAATTCCGGGGAGTCTCGTCGCCATCCACCTGCTCGGATCGGCCCTGGTCTGGATCGGCGCTCTTCGAGTGCTGCTCGACGTCAATCCCGGGCTGTTTCCGAACCTTCACGGCTCGCGCGCGGCCGCGGCTGTCAATCCGGTGGATGCCTAACCGATCCGGCCTTCGCCCTGTAGAATTGGCTGGTCGAGTGGTGCGATGCAGGTAGTCGGCGATCGCATGCAACAGGGCGGCGCAGCCCACTCTCGAGGCCACACAGGCAATCGCTGGGTTAGATCAACACGGCACACAGCTTGCACCCAGCCATTCGGTCCATACGGACGCAACGGATCACGGGAATGACCGGCCCGACTACCGGGTTAGTGCAAGTAGGAGAAGAGGTATTCACATGTCAGACATCCTGATCGACCGCCCGGAACTCGAGAGCCTCGGCATCTACGAATTCGGCTGGTCGGACTCCGACGTCGCGGGGGCGTCCGCCAGACGCGGAATCTCGCCCGAAGTGGTAGCCGACATTTCCGCGCTCAAGGGCGAACCGGAGTGGATGCTGAAGAACCGCCTCAAGGCGCTCGCCCTCTTCTATAAGAAGCCCATGCCGGCCTGGGGTGCAGACCTCTCGGGTATCGACTTCGACAACATCAAATACTTCGTGCGTTCGACCGAAAAACAGGCACAGACCTGGGACGACCTTCCCGATGACATCAAGAACACCTACGAGAAGCTCGGAATCCCCGAGGCGGAGCGCCAGCGCCTGGTCTCAGGGGTCGCCGCACAGTACGAGTCCGAGGTCGTGTACCACACGATCAATAAGGAACTCGAGGAGCAGGGTGTGCTCTTCCTCGACACGGACACCGCCCTGCGCGAGTACCCCGAAGTCTTCAAGGAGTACTTCGGCACCGTGATTCCAGCGGGCGACAACAAGTTCGCCGCACTGAATACCTCCGTATGGTCGGGAGGTTCCTTCGTCTAGTGCCGAAGGGCGTTCATGTCTCGATCCCGTTGCAGGCCTACTTCCGCATCAACACGGAGAACATGGGCCAGTTCGAGCGCACGCTCATCATCGCGGACGAGGGATCCTACGTCCACTACATCGAGGGCTGCACGGCCCCGATCTACAAGTCGGACTCGCTGCACTCGGCCGTCGTCGAGATCATCGTGAAGAAGAACGCCCGCGTGCGCTACACGACGATCCAGAACTGGTCGAACAACGTCTACAACCTGGTGACGAAGCGGGCGATCGCCCACGAGGGTGCCACCATGGAGTGGATCGACGGCAACATCGGTTCCAAGGTCACGATGAAGTATCCCTCGATCTACCTGGTCGGCGAGCACGCCAAGGGCGAGACGCTTTCCGTTGCCTTCGCGGGCCCTGGGCAGCACCAGGACGCCGGCGCCAAGATGATCCACATGGCCCCGTATACGCAGTCGTCGATCGTCTCGAAGTCGATCGCTCGCGGGGGAGGACGCACCGGATACCGCGGCGAGGTCCGTATCGCCGAGGGTGCTCACCACTCCGCAAACACGGTGCGCTGCGATGCGCTGCTGGTCGACGCGATTTCGCGCTCCGACACCTATCCGACGACGGATGTCCGCGAGGATGACGTGCAGATGGGTCACGAGGCCACGGTCTCCCGTGTCAGCGCGGAGCAGCTCTTCTACCTGCAATCCCGTGGAATGCCGGAGGACGAGGCAATGGCGATGATCGTCCGTGGCTTCATCGAACCGATCGCGCGCGAACTGCCGATGGAGTACGCCCTGGAACTCAACAAGCTCATCGAAATGGGCATGGAAGGCAGTGTCGGATGACCTTCCTCCCACTATCGGAAGGAATTGTCAGCTAGATGTCCGCCCCAGTAACACTTGTGACGTCCCCGGCCAATTCCGACAGGTCCGACAGTCCCGACCATTCGCGACTCGGCTCCAAGCAGCACAGCGATGGCGGCTGGGGCCTTGTGCCTGTGCAGGTACGTTCTGCGCGCTTCAGTTCCTTCGAGGTCGACGACTTCGAGACGGTAACCGGCCAGGAACTGGAGTGGAAGCACACCCCGGTCGCTAAGCTCACTCCGTTGACGGCTGGCGAGCTGGACGGCTCTCCGCTGCCGATCGAGGCGCAGGAGGTCGATGGCGCGCGCGTCGAGTGGATCGATCGCGACGACTCGCGGATCGGGCGCGCTGGAAAACCCGAGGAACGGGCATCCGCCAATGCCTGGAGCAGTTTCGAGAAGGCCCTGTCCATCACCGTCACGGGTGAAGAGCCCGTCGAGGTGCTCGTGAACCGCGCCGGTCTGGGTGATGCTCCCCGCGCCGCGCACACGGTGATCATCGCCGAGCATCACAGCCGTGGCACGGTGGTGTTGCAGAACTCCGGCCGTGCGCTGCTGAGCGAGAACGTGGAAATCGTGCTCGAGGAGGGCGCCCAGCTCACCGTCGTGACAGTGCAGGAATGGGCGGACGACGCCATTCACCTCGCGAGTCACTTCTCCGAGGTCGGCCGCGACGCACGACTCAAGCACGTGGTCGTCTCTCTCGGCGGGTCGGTCGTACGCATCAACCCCTCGACGCACCTCTCCAGCGAGGGCGGGGACGTCGAGCTCTTCGGCGTCTACTTCGCCGACACCGGGCAGCATCTCGAACAGCAGATCTTCGTCAATCACGACGCTCCGAACACCAAATCGCGCGTGAGCTACAAGGGTGCGCTCCAGGGTGTCGGGGCCCACACCGTCTGGGTCGGTGACGTGCTCATTCGGCCCACCGCTGCGGGTACCGACAGCTACGAGCAGAACCGCAACCTGCTGCTCACCGATGGCACACGCGCCGACTCGGTCCCCAACCTCGAGATCGAGACGGGCGACATCGCCGGCGCCGGGCACGCGAGCGCCTCCGGGCGTTTCGACGACGAGCAGCTCTTCTACCTTCAGGCCCGCGGGATCTCGGAAGAGGATGCCCGCCGCCTGGTCGTGCGCGGATTCCTCTCCGAGATCGTGCAGAAGATCGGTTCGCCCGCGCTCGAGGCTCGCCTGCAGGATGCGATCGAGGCGGAGCTCCTCGTGGGCGAGGTGGGCCGGTAATGGCCATCAGGATCTGTGCGGAGGATGAAATCGAACTCGGTTCCGCGGTCCGCGTCGTCATCGACGGCACACCTATCGCGGTCGTGCGGGACTCCGATGGCGCGGTGCACGCGATCGGCGACACCTGCACCCACGGGGACATCTCGCTCGCGGAAGGTTTCGTCGAAGACGACACCATCGAATGCTGGGCACACGGTTCGAAGTTCTCCCTTCTCACCGGCAAGCCGATCACCCTCCCGGCCTATGAGCCGGTCCCCGTTTTCGCCGTCTCCATCGTCGACGGCGATGTCTACATCGACCCGACGCCCATCGTCAGTGCTTGAAAAAGCACGAGCCTGAAAGCACAGCCTAGAAAGCGCATCCAAATGTCTGTATTAGAAGTCAAAGACCTCCGCGTGAGTGTGGAGACCGAGCAGGGCACCAAAGAAATCCTCAAAGGTGTCGACCTCGTGGTGAACGAGGGCGAGATCCACGCGATCATGGGGCCGAACGGCTCGGGGAAGTCCACGCTCGCCTACACGATAGCCGGGCATCCGAAATATCACGTCGACGGTGGCTCCATCACTCTCGACGGCGAAAACCTGCTCGCGATGACCGTCGACGCCCGCGCACGTGCGGGCCTTTTCCTGGCGATGCAGTACCCCGTCGAGATCCCGGGTGTCGCGGTCACCAACTTCCTCCGGACCGCCAAGACGGCGATCGACGGTGTGCAGCCATCGATCCGCACCTGGGGCAAAGAGGTCACGGAGGCGATGAAGAATCTCCGCATGGATTCCTCCTTCAAGGACCGCAACGTGAACGAGGGATTCTCGGGCGGCGAGAAGAAGCGCCACGAGATTCTGCAGCTCGAACTGCTCAAGCCCAAGTTCGCGGTGCTCGACGAGACCGACTCCGGCCTTGACGTCGACGCCCTCAAGATCGTCGCCGAGGGTGTCAACCGTGCCAAGGAGAACACCGGCCTCGGGCTGTTGCTCATCACGCACTACACCCGCATCCTGCGCTACATCACGCCGGACTTCGTGCACGTCTTCGTCGACGGTCGCGTTGCGGAGCAGGGCGGCCCCGAGCTGGCCGACCGTCTCGAGAACGAGGGCTACGATCGGTTCCTCGCCGATGCGGCCTCCCCGTCACAAGCGTAGGCTGGGATTATGGCTGTTGCACTTGCTCCACAGCTCTTCGACCAGGTCGAGGAGGCACTCAAAGACGTCGTCGATCCAGAACTCGGCGTGAACATCGTCGACCTCGGTCTGATCTACGACCTCACCTGGGACGACGAGAACAACGCGCTCATCATCAGCATGACGCTGACCTCTGCGGGATGCCCGCTCACAGACGTGATCGAGGAGCAGACCGCGCAGGCGCTGGACGGCATCGTCGAGCAGTTCCGCATCAACTGGGTATGGATGCCGCCATGGGGCCCGGAGAAGATCACGGATGATGGACGCGACATGATGCGCGCCCTCGGCTTCTCTATGTAACAGCGTGTCGGGCGGGGCTTCTCAGCTCTCGTTTTTTCTGGCGTCGGCGCGCGAAATGAGACGCCAACTGAGCGGAAGAATGGCGGCAGCGATCAGCGCTTTGATCAGGTCGCCCAGCAGGAACGGCAGGATTCCGCCCTGGACCGTTGCCTGGAGCACATTCGTCGTACCGAAGAACTTGGTCATCGTTGCGGCAGGAAAGGTCCCGAGAACGGTGTACAGCCAGGGAAGCCCGAATGCATATATCACGACGGTTCCTGCAGCGAAGGCGACAAAGGTGCCGACGACCTTGTGGTCCCACTTCCGCTGAGCGAGCCATCCGGTCAACGCCGCAGCGAAGACGAAGCCGACGACGAAGCCGCCAGACGTTGACCCGAACAGGTTGCCGTGGCCACCCGCGGCGAACACCGGGAGTCCGGCAACACCCAGGACGAGGTAGAGGGCGAGGGATAGCGCCCCTCGTGTTGCGCCCAAGGTGGCCCCGACGAAGAGCACTGCGAAAGTCTGGCCGGTTATGGGCACCGGCCAGATCGGGATGACGAGTTGGGCGGCGATCGCGGTCAGTGCTGCACCGGCCGCAACGAGAATCACATCCGTGACGAGGCTGCGGGCGAAGAACCGATCCGCGAGGGTCGGACGGCCGATGGCCAGGGTCAGGTTGGACATTCGTTCTCCTTGAGGGGTACGGAAATCGGACCGAGGGCCCAGGAAATATACTAGAGGCCTACCCCTCCCCTCCCGTTGTCGCCAGTCCACAAAAAACTGGCGACTAAAGAATGGACTCTGCCTGTGCTTTCCGTGCACGACCTCGAACTGCGTGTTGGCGCACGCATGCTCATGGAGGACGTCACCTTCCGTGTGGAACGCGGCGACAAGATCGGCCTCGTCGGTCGTAACGGCGCGGGCAAGACGACCCTGACGAAGGTGCTCGCCGGCGAGGAGCTCTCCACGGGCGGCACGATCGAGCGCACGGGAGAGATCGGCTACCTGCCACAGGACCCCCGCTCCGGCAACCCGGAAGACCTCGCGCGCACGCGGATCCTCGATGCCCGCGGTCTCGGCCAGATCATGCTTGGCATGGAGAAGGCTGCCGGTGACATGGCGGATCCGGATGTCGCGGTGAGCGCCGCCGCGATGAAGACGTACGGCAATCTGCAGGATCGCTTCACAGCGCTCGGCGGATACGCCGCGGAGGCGGAGGCTGCTTCGATCGCGTCCAATCTCAGCCTGCCCGACCGGATCCTCGACCAGCCGCTCTCGACCCTCTCCGGTGGCCAGCGCCGTCGCATCGAACTCGCCCGCATCCTGTTCTCCGGAGCGGACACCATGCTTCTCGACGAACCGACCAACCACCTCGACGCCGATTCCGTCGTGTGGTTGCGCGAGTTCCTGAAGAATTTCCAGGGCGGGCTGATCGTGATCAGCCACGATGTCGAACTCGTAGAAGACACGGTCAACCGTGTCTTCTACCTGGATGCCAACCGCCAGGTCATCGACATTTACAACATGAGCTGGAAGAACTACCAGCGCCAGCGTGCAGCCGATGAGGAGCGCCGCAAGAAGGAGCGCGTCAACGTCGAGAAGAAGGCCGGCGTTCTTCAGATGCAGGCCGCGAAGTTCGGGGCGAAGGCCTCGAAGGCCGCCGCGGCACACCAGATGGTGCGCAGGGCCGAGAAGATGCTTTCCGGACTCGACGAGGTGCGTGCGGTCGACCGCGTCGCCAAACTGCGCTTTCCCGACCCTGCTCCCTGCGGCAGAACGCCGCTCATGGCAAGCAACCTGAGCAAGAGCTACGGCTCGCTCGAGATCTTCACCGCCGTCGACCTGGCCATCGACCGCGGCTCCAAGGTCGTCATCCTCGGCTTCAACGGTGCCGGCAAGACGACGCTGCTGCGCATCCTGGCGAGCGTCGACGAGCCGGACACCGGGCAGGTCGAGCCGGGACACGGACTGCGGATCGGGTATTACGCCCAGGAGCACGAGACGATCGATGTCAAACGCTCGGTGCTGCAGAACATGGTCTCGTCGTCGCCGAACATCACCGAGACGGAGGCGCGTCGTGTACTGGGCTCGTTCCTGTTCACGGGAGACGATGCGACCAAACTCGCGGGAGTGCTCTCCGGCGGAGAGAAGACCCGCCTCGCCCTCGCGATGATCGTGGTCTCCGGGGCCAACGTGCTGCTGCTCGACGAGCCGACCAACAACCTCGACCCGGCGAGCCGCCTCGAGATCCTCGACGCCCTGGCGAACTACGCCGGTGCGGTCGTGCTGGTGAGCCACGACGAGGGCGCCGTCGAGGCGCTCAACCCCGAGCGGGTGCTCATCCTGCCGGACGGCACGGAAGACCACTGGAATCGCGACTACGCCGAGCTGGTCAGCCTGGCTTGAGTCTGCCTGCGGGTCGAATAGCGCCGTCTTCGACTGAGTCTGCCCTGCGGGTCGAGTAGCGCCGTCTTCGGCGCGTATCGAGACCTCACGCTATCGGTACCCCGGTCTCGATACGGTCGCTGAGCGACCTACTCGACCCACAAAACTCGTCTGCCCTGCGGGTCGAGTAGCGCCGTCTCCGGCGCGTATCGAGACCTCATCGCCACCGGTCTGATACGGTCGCTGAGCGACCTACTCGACCCGCAAAGGTCAGCGCCGGGTGCCCGCGAGGATCTCGTCCTCGATCTCGGCATCCGTTCGTGGTCGTTCCGCCCTGCGGCGCGCGCGATCTTCCGCACGCTCCTGCTCGTCGGGATCGTCGGCGTTGCGCATCCGGTATTCCTGTCGGATGGCATAGCCGAGCCCGAAGAAGGCGATGATCGCGAAGATCACCCACTGGATCGCGTACGAGATGTGCAGACCCTCATCGAGCACCGGCTGCGGCATGGCGGTAGGCCGGGTCTTCGCAGCGGGGTTTTCAGAGACCATCAGCCCGTAGGCGGCCGTGTAGGTCGGTTTGCCGACGAGGCTCGCCACCGAGGGCAGGTGCACCGTCGCGATCTCTCCGGAGGCTGCTGTGCGCCCGTCGAGGGTGGGTTCGCCCGCCTGGAGGCGCACGACGACGGTGACGACTCCGGATCGCGGTGACGGAACGCTGTCCGGCGCGTCCTGATGATTGCCGGTCGGCAGGTACCCGCGATCCACGACGAAGACCGAACCGTCTTCGAGCAGCAGGGGAGTGAGCACCTCGAACCCGGGCTGGCCGTTGAGCGGACGGTTGCGGACCAGGAGCTGGTCGGCCATCACATAGGTTCCGGTGAGGGTGACCTGCGTCCACTCCTGGCTCGGTTTGTAGGACGTCAGCGTGGGCAGCACATCACCGATCGGCCTGGGGACACTGTGATAGTTGCTGTCGACGAGCTGGTTGGCGGATCGCGTCTCGTTCGTGCGATCGATCTGCCACTTCGACAGGCCGATGCAGACGACCGCGAAGACGACCGCGAGTGCGAGATAGCCGAACCAGCGGCGGCTGAACGCGAAGCGCCAGTTCTTCACGACAGCGCCCCCTCTGCGACATGCTGGTCGAGGGGAGTGACGAGCACCGGGAAGTCCCGCGCCGCCAGGTAGTCGCGAAGGTAGTCGCGGTGATCGTCGCAGGCGAGCCAGACCTTCACCCGTTCAGGACCGTGGATGCGGGGATTGCGCCAGTTGACATTCCAGACGGCCGGGAGCCGGCATCCGGCCCTCGAGCAGGTCGGCGACAGCTCGACGGCATCCCCGTCCGTATCCCAGCCGGCGATCACTTGTCGTCGGGCTTTCTGCGCTGGAGCGCGCCGGGACGGAGCACCCTGATGGAATTGGTTCTCGAGCTGCTCGCGTTGGCCAGCACGACCGCGACATAGGGGAGGAGGATCGCTCCGGCGGCGGGAAGAAGCAGCCACCAACCCCGCACGAAGAGACAGAGAACGATGCAGACCACGCGGATCGACATGGCGACCGTGTACTGGATCATGCGACTGCGCCGGTCGTCCTGCGGAGACCGGGGAAGGGACGTGATCGACTGCTGCTTGGCCATGGGTTCTCCCAAGCCTACGTCTAAGATTGGGAGAGTTTGCCGCCGCGCATCCGTCGAAAGTGAGGGTCAAATGACCACCCCCAGAACTGTTCTCGTCACCGGTGGTAATCGTGGCATCGGCTACGCGATCGCCGAGCAATTCATTGCCCAGGGCCATCGAGTCGCCGTTACCGCCCGCTCGGGCGAAGGGCCGGTCGGGAGCTTCACGGTGAAGGCGGATGTAACGGATGCCGAGTCGGTCGATGCGGCATTCACCGCCATCGAGGCCGAACTCGGCCCCGTGGAGGTGCTCGTCGCCAACGCAGGAATCACCAGGGACAC
The DNA here is from genome assembly GCA_025464815.1 of Microbacteriaceae bacterium. Lineage (GTDB taxonomy): Bacteria > Actinomycetota > Actinomycetes > Actinomycetales > Microbacteriaceae > Lacisediminihabitans. The sequence goes on from JAODMW010000045.1 coordinate 16,655, forward strand.
CCTGCTGCTGCGTATGACAGAGGATGACTTCACCTCGGTGATCGACACCAACCTCAGCGGCGCTTTCCGTGTGATCAAACGTGCGTCGAAGGGAATGCTCAAGGCCCGCTACGGCCGGATCGTGCTCGTTTCGAGCGTCGTCGGCCTGCTGGGTTCGGCCGGACAGGTCAACTACGCGGCATCGAAGAGCGGTCTCGTCGGAATCGCGCGGTCGATCACGCGTGAACTCGGTGCACGCGGGATCACCGCGAATGTCGTCGCGCCGGGTTTCATCGAGACCGACATGACCGCTGAGCTGCCGGAGGCCCAGCAGGCCGAGTACAAGAAGTCCATTCCCGCCGGCCGCTTCGCGAGCCCGGAGGAGGTCGCGAAGGTGGTCACCTGGATCGCAGGCGATGATGCCGGCTACATCTCCGGTGCGATCATCCCGGTGGACGGCGGACTCGGAATGGGTCACTGAGCCCGCACAAGCGGAGACCTGGCTCCTAGCCGCGCAATCCAAGTAGAGGCAGCAACTGGCTCAGGTCGCGCACGTCCATCAGCACGGCGGCCTCGTCGCGCACCGGGGCTTTCGCATCGAAGCCGACCGAGAGACCCGTGATTGCCATCATCGGCAGGTCGTTCGCACCATCTCCGACGGCAACGGTCTGGCCGAGCGGCACCCCGAAGTCCGCGGCCCACTCGGAGAGGGTGTCCGCCTTGGCGTTCGCATCGATGATGGGACCGACGAGCCCCCCGGTGAGCCTGCCGTCCACCACCTCGAGCCGGTTGGCCCGCCAATAGTCGAGCCCCAGCACCTCGGCGACCGGATCGATGATCTCGTGGAAGCCGCCGGAGACGACCGCCACCCGGCCACCGGCTGCGTGGACGCCGGCGATCATCTCGGGAACACCCCTGGTCACCGTCACGAGGGAGGAGACCTCGGCGAAGACGGTCTCGGGCAGTCCGGCGAGAGTCGCGACACGAGCACGCAGGCTCTGCTCGAAATCGACGTGTCCATTCATGGCGCTGGCCGTGATGGCCGCCACGGCCTCACCCGCGCCCGCGGCATCCGCGAGCAGTTCGATGACCTCGTTCTCGATGAGGGTCGAGTCGACGTCGAGTACGACGAGAAAGCGGGGCATCGGCGACGGCCATCCTGTAACGGGGGTGAAGGCACCCGGTGCAGCGCGCTGGCTTCAGGCGACTGTTACGCCCTTGCCGACGACGGTGATTCCGGATTCGGTGACGGTGAATCCGCGCGCCCGGTCGGCCTCGGCATCCACACCAACGGTCGCGCCAGCGGTGACGACGACCTCCTTGTCCAGAATAGCCCGGCGCACGATCGAGTCAGGACCGATGCGCACCCGGTCGAAGACGATCGAGTCGATCACCTGCGCACCCGACTCGATGGTCGCCCACGGTCCGAGCACGCTGCGTTCGATGTGAGCGCCGGACAGCAGGGAACCGAGTGACACGATCGAATCGATGGTCGTGCCGAGAGTGCCGCGCGAGTCACGCACGAACTTGGCCGGAGGGGAGTTGAGTTGCTGGCTGTAGATCGGCCACGAGCTGTTGTAGAGGTTGAAAATGGGCAACGCCGAGATCAGGTCCTGGTGCGCGTCGAAGAACGACTCGATGGTTCCGACATCCCGCCAGTAGTACCGGTCGCGATCCGTCGCTCCCGGCACCTCATTGCGGTTGAGGTCGTAGACGGCCGCGTCGCCGCGCGAGACGAAGTCGGGCACGATGTCGCCGCCCATGTCGTGGTTGGAGGTCGTCAGCTCACCATCGCGCAGAACCGCGTCGATCAGGATGTCGGCGTCGAAGACATAGTTTCCCATCGAAGCGAGCACCTCACCCGGGGAGTCCGCGAGACCGACGGCGTCCTTCGGCTTCTCGAGGAACTGGGCGATGTGCTTCGGGTTGTCCTTATCGAGCTCGATCACACCGAACTGGTCGGCGAGGGAGATGGGCTGGCGGATGGCGGCGACGGTGACCCCGGCGCCCGATTCGATGTGCGCGTCGATCATCTGGCTGAAGTCCATGCGATAGACGTGGTCCGCGCCGACCACGACGACGATGTCGGGCTTCTCGTCCCGCAGGAGGTTGAGGCTCTGCAGGATGGCATCCGCCGAACCGGCGAACCAGCGCTTACCCAACCGCTGCTGCGCCGGCACCGAGGCAACGTAGGAATTGGTGAGCCCCGAGAGCCGCCACGTCTGTGACACGTGCCGGTCGAGACTGTGCGACTTGTATTGCGTCAGCACGACGATCTGCCGAAGGCCGGAGTTGATGAGATTGGAGAGCGCGAAGTCGATGAGACGGTAGTTGCCCCCGAACGGCACCGCCGGCTTGGCGCGGTCGGCAGTGAGCGGCATCAGGCGCTTGCCTTCTCCGCCTGCGAGGACAATGCCGAAAATCTTCTTCGATGCCATGTCATTAGAGTAAAGGCACGGGTGCACCTGTACTAGCGTTCACGTGTGAGAGTCGATCTACTATCCCGAGAATATCCACCAGAGGTCTACGGCGGGGCCGGTGTGCACGTTGCCGAACTCGTGCGTGCGCTTCGCCTCGACATCGACGTCGTGGTGCGCTGCTTCGGCCTTCCACGCGATGAGCCGGGGGTGTTCTCCTACCTCGTCCCTCCGCAACTGAACGGGGCGAACCCTTCGATCGCGACGCTCGGCGTCGACCTCCAGATGGCCCAGGATTCAGCCGGGGCCGACCTCGTGCACTCGCACACCTGGTATGCCAACGCCGCCGGCCGCATCGCCCAGCTGCTGCACGGCATCCCGCACGTCGTCACGGCACACAGCCTCGAGCCGCTTCGTCCATGGAAGGCCGAGCAACTCGGCGGCGGCTACCGGGTATCGAGCTGGATCGAGCGGGACGCGTTCACCTCGGCCGACGCCGTCATCGCGGTGAGCGAGGGGATGCGCCGCGACATCCTGCGCTCCTATCCGTCACTCGACGAACAGCGGGTCTCCGTCGTGCACAACGGCATCGACCTCGAACACTGGAAGCCGGTGCACGACGCCGAGCTGGTTCGCAGCCTCGGCATCGACCCTGACCGCCCCTCCGTCGTCTTCGTCGGGCGCATCACGCGGCAGAAGGGCCTGCCGTACCTGCTCCGTGCCGCGGCCCAGCTGCCCACCGACGTGCAGCTGGTGCTCTGCGCCGGTGCACCGGACACTCCGGAGATCCTCGACGAAGTCAGGGCGGGTGTCGCCGCCCTGCAGGCCGAACGCACGGGCGTCGTCTGGATCGAACGGCTGTTGGAACAGCACGAGCTTTCCGCGGTGCTCACCGCCGCGACGACCTTCGTCTGCCCCTCGGTCTACGAACCGCTCGGCATCGTGAATCTCGAAGCCATGGCCTGCGGCGCTCCGGTTGTCGGCACGGCGACCGGCGGCATACCCGAGGTCGTCGATGACGGAGTCACCGGACGACTCGTCCCCATCGAGCAGGCGGATGACGGAACGGGCACGCCGCTCGATCCCGAGAGGTTCGTCGACGACCTCGCGCGTACGCTCACCGAGGTCCTCGGCGACCCGGAGACGGCCAAGCGGATGGGCGCGGCGGGACGTAAGCGCGCGGAGAAGGACTTCGGCTGGGACCAGATCTCCAAACGCACGCAGGAGATCTATCGCGCCACGCTCGCCTGAGCGGCGTCAACACGGAACGCTCGCGCGCAAAGGTAGGGTTGAGACATGGCCAGCGTTCTCCAGCTTTCCGATGTCTCCATCGTTCGAGAAGGCAATTCCATCCTGAAATCCGTCGACTGGACGGTGGACGGAGACGAACGATGGGTCATCCTCGGTCCGAACGGTGCGGGCAAGACCACACTGCTGCAGGTCGCCGCCGCCATGATCCACCCGAGCTCCGGCAAAGCCCACCTCCTCGATGACACCCTCGGCAGGGTCGACGTGTTCGACCTGCGGCCGCGCATCGGTTTCGCGTCGACCGCGATGGCTCGACGTATCCCCTCGAACGAGCGCGTTCTGGATGTGGTGCTCACCGCCGCCTACTCCGTCACCGGCCGCTGGAACGAGGCCTATGAAGAGGTCGACATCCGTCGCGCCCAGCGGGTGCTGGCGGAGTGGAAGCTCGACCACCTCGAGACTCGCCGGTTCGGCGATCTCAGCGACGGTGAGCAGAAGCGTGTGCAGATCGCCCGTTCGATCATGACCGACCCCGAACTGCTCCTGCTCGACGAGCCGGCCGCGAGCCTGGACCTCGGAGCACGCGAAGAACTGCTCCAGCTGCTCGGCGGTTATGCGAGTGCCCCGGAAGCGCCGGCGATGATCATGGTCACCCACCACGTAGAGGAGATCCCGCTCGGCTTCGGCAACGCGCTGTTGCTTGCCGACGGATCGATCACCGCCGCCGGGCCGATCGAGGAGGTCATCACCTCCGAGAAGCTCAGTGAGACCTTCGGTCTCCCGCTACAGGTCACCGCCCGGGACGGCCGCTACAGCGCGCGGGCAGCGTAGTTCCGCCACGGCTGCAGTCTCTGATAAAGTAAGTGGTTGGCCAACGGCCGAATCTTTTCACCGAGAACGTTTCTCACCCATAACCACCAAGGAATAACGATGAAGTCTGACATCCACCCCGACTACGCGCCGGTCGTGTTCCGCGACCTGGCGAGCGGCGAGACCTTCCTGACCCGCTCGACGGTCAAGAGCGACAAGACGATCGAGCTGGATGGCGCGACCTACCCGGTCATCGACGTCGAGATCTCCTCCGCCTCGCACCCGTTCTACACGGGCAAGCAGCGCATCCTCGACAGTGCCGGCCGCGTCGAGAAGTTCAACTCGCGCTACAAGGGTTTCGGCGCGTAATCGCCTGATACAGGGTTAACGAGAATGGCGATCGGCTTCGGCCGGTCGCCATTCTTCGTTGAGGGAGCCCTTCCCTAGCGCTGCGGCCACACGCCCTCGGCCACGAAGTCGGGGTCTTTTGTGCGCCGCATGTACTCCTGGAAGCTCTGGGCGCTCTCTGCTGCCCACACCACCTGCAGTGCGTGAAGCGCATGCACATCGTGGCCGAGCTGTTCGAAATAGCGTTGCGAGATCGCCTGGGCGACGCGCCCGGCCGCCACGGCATCCGCCTGGGCATCGTGCGCGTCGGTGAGCTCGACGCCGTAGAACTCCGCGGCGATTTCGAGGGTGCGCTTGCCCTTGCGATAACGGTCCATCGCCCGGTCGATCACCAACGGGTCGATGATCGGAGAGGGGTCGACGAGCGGCTCGATCCCGTAGCGCAGGCACTCGCGATTGAGCAGTGTGAGGTCATAGGCGGCGTTGTAGATCACGACAGGGACGTTTTGGGCGAGCAGCGAGCGGAGCACGGCCACGATCTCTGCGATGACCTCGGAAGCCTCTCGCCCCTCGGCCCGGGCCCGCTCCGTGGTGATGCCATGCACCGCGCTCGCCTGCTCGGGGATCTCCACCCCGGGATCGGCGAGCCAGGAGACGCCTCTGGCTTCACCCTCCCCGTCGAGGACCCCGACATAGGCAGACACGATCCTGCTCGTGTCGGTGTCGATACCCGTCGTTTCGAGGTCGAATACCCCCAGGGTCTCATACCAGAGCTTGTCCACGTCGAGACTCTACGGCCTACCACCGGCATAACTCGGCGACCCGACGTGCAACCAGTAGAAACTCTGGGTGGCCAGGGTGAGGGTGACCTCGCCCTTCTCGTCGAACGCCGGGAACTCGCCCCCGCCGAAGAGGTCGTACAGGGCGGAACCGGCGAACTGCTCGGCCCTGATGGTCACCGCGACGGGGTTGTGGGCGAAGCTGAAGACGCAGAGCACATCTTCCGGCGAGTCGCCGAACTGGGTGCCGGCACCCGCGTAGGACCGCACGAAAGCGAGCACGGATTCGTGCGTCGTCTCGAGCACCGTGAGGGAGCCGAGACCGAAAGTCGGATGCGCCTTCCGCACGTGAATCACGTTGCGCACCCAGTGCAGCAAAGAGCGCGATTGCGCCAGCTGCGATTCGACGTTGATGAGGTTGAAGTTGTAGACCAGGGACTGCACGATCGGGAGATAGAGCTTGCCGGGGTCGGCGGAGGAGAAACCGGCATTACGGTCGGGCGTCCACTGCATGGGGGTACGCGATGAGTCGCGGTCGGGCAACCAGATGTTGTCGCCCATACCGATCTCGTCCCCGTAGTAGAGGAACGGGCTGCCGGGAAGGCTGAACAGCAGCGCATGGGCGAGCTCGAGCTCGGCGCGGGAGTTGTCGAGCAGGGGAGCGAGGCGGCGGCGGATACCGATGTTGGACCGCATCCGAGGGTCGTATGCGTACCAGCCGTACATCGCCTGGCGGTATTCCTCGGAGACCATCTCAAGGGTGAGCTCGTCGTGGTTGCGCAGGAAGACACCCCAGCCCGCGCCATCCGGGATGTCCGTCGTCTCGGAAAGGATCCGGGTGAGTTCCGAGGCGTTCTGCGACCGCAGCGAATAGAAGATGCGCGGCATGACCGGGAAGTCGAATGCCATGTGGCACTCCGGCTCTTCCGGGGTGCCGAGGAAGGCAGCGACCTCACGCGGCCACTGGTTGGCTTCCGCGATCATGATGCGACCGGGGTACTCGCTGTCGAACATCTCCCTCACGCGCTTGATGTACTCATGGGTCGGTGCTTCGCCCTCGCCGTTGCCCTCCTCCGATTCGAACAGGTACGGGATGGCATCGAGACGGATGCCGTCGACACCGAGATCGAGCCAGAAGCGCATGATGTCGAGCACGGCATCCTGCACGGCGGGGTTCTCGAAGTTGAGATCCGGCTGGTGCGAGAAGAAACGGTGGAAGAAGAACTGCCGGCGCACCGGATCGAAGGCCCAGTTCGATTCCTCGGTGTCGACGAAGATGATCCGGATGTTCGGATACTTCTCATCGCTGTCACTCCAGACGTAGAAATCACCGTATGGACCCTCGGGCTCCTGGCGGGACTGCTGGAACCATTCGTGCTGGTCGGAGGTGTGGTTGAGCGGGAAGTCGATCACGATGCGCATGTTGCGCTCGTGGGCTTTGGTGACGAGATCCTTGAACTCGTCGAGCGTGCCGAACTCCGGCAGGATGCTCTTGAAATCCGAGACGTCGTAGCCTCCGTCGCGAAGCGGCGACTGGTAGAACGGCGGAAGCCAGAGAGCATCGATACCGAGCCACTGCAGGTAGTCGAGCTTGGAGAGCAGGCCCTGCAGGTCGCCGGAGCCGTCTCCGTTGCTGTCCACGAAGGCCCGCACCATCACTTCGTAAAAAACCGACCGTCGGTACCACTGAGGGTCCAGGGTCAGGCCTGGCAGCTGGATAGGTGCGGTAAAGCTCACTTGGTTCCCTCCGAGGGCATCTCCACGGTCGCAATGCGGGCCTCTCCGAGTTTAGGCGGCCCTGGAAACGCTCGCGTAAACGTCACCTCCGTAGACTGGGGATCGATGACCAGATACTCGCCGTACGCGGCAAAGCTCGACCGAATTCGTATCGAACGACGCGAGATATCCGTGCTCGGAAGCACCACCCGATACTGGGTCTACGGTCCGGAAGACGCCGAGACCACGATCGTCATCGCGCACGGCTATCGCGGCGAGCACCATGGTCTCGAACCGGTCATCGCGCAGCTTCCCGGCATCCGCTGGATCGGCCCCGACATGCCAGGCTTCGGCGAGTCGACGCCTCTTACCGAGGTTCCGCACAGCATCGACGGCTTCGCGCAGTGGTTCACCACCTTCGTCGACGAACTCGGCCTCACTGGCACTGCGGTCACGCTCGGACACTCCTTCGGCACGATCATCTCGTCGAGAGCGGTCTCGGCCGGCCTGAAAACCCCGGCACTCATCCTCATCAACCCGATCTCGACCTCGGGGCTCAAAGGCCCGAGCCGCATCGCCACCCTCATCACTGTGGCCTACTACCGACTGGCGGGCAGGCTGCCGAGCAGGATAGGCGCGTGGATACTGCGTCGCTGGTTCGTCGTGCAGTTCATGAGCAGCACCCTGGCGAAGACCAAGGACAAGCAGCTGCGCAGCTGGATCCATGACCAGCACCACACCTATTTCAACAACTTCGCCAGCCGCGACTTCGTCGTCGAGGCGTTCGAGGCCTCCGTCGGCAGCGATGTGAGCGAGTTCGCCACGCAGATCGGTGTCCCCACACTGCTGGTCGCGGCGGAGCTCGACGACATCACCCCCGTGCAGGCCCACCACGATGTGATCGCCATCATGCCGGATGCCCGGCTCACCCTCCTCATGGGCGTCGGCCACCTCATCCACTACGAGGTTCCGGAGCTCGCGGCCGCCGCGATCAAGGAGTTCCTCGAGGCGCAGGGCCTCAGCCACGGGCCGATCGAGGAGCCACGCTCGAGGTGAAGGTGATTTTCGACTGTCGCTATACGCGCTTCGTGCGCCACGATGGCATCAGCCGTTACACCGCGGGCTTGGTCGGCGCGTTCGCGAAGCTGCACCCCGTCACGATGCTCATCAGCGATGAGCGGCAGCTCCCGATGCTGCCCGACCTTCCGTGGGTCATGGGCCGTCCAGGAACGAGCGCGCTCGAACCGTTCATCGGGATGCTCTCGATCAATAAACACAAGCCCGATATCGTCTTCAGTCCCATGCAGACGATGGGCGCCACCGGCCGCAGATACAAGCTCGTGATGACGGTGCACGACATGGTCTTCTATCGCATCCGCCAGATCCCGGCCGGGTACAGCTGGTACGTGCGCGCGATCTGGCGGAGCTTCTACCAGACCTACTGGCCGCAGCGGATCGTGCTCCATCGCGCGGATGCCGTCGTGACCGGCTCATACAACTGCGAACGGGAGATGAAGGATGCACGGCTCACGAGCCGGCCGCTCACGGTGATCCGGCCGGGCGTCGACGATCCGGGTGCATCGGTCCGCCAGTACCCGGCGACGAAGACCCTCGTCTACATGGGGACATTCCAGCCGAACAAGAACGTGGAGACGCTCGCGAGGGGCATGCACCATCTGCCCGGCTACACGCTTCGCCTGCTCAGCCGCATCAGCGATGCCGACCGCATCCGCATCGCGGCCCTCGCACCAGAGGGCTCGATCGTCTTCGACAACGGCGTCACCGACGAGCAGTACCAGGAGGCGCTGCTCGAGGCGACGGCGATGGTGACGGCCTGCCGTGACGAAGGATTCGGCATCCCGCTCATCGAGGCCGAAGTCGTCGGCACACCGCTCATCATCAGCGATATCCCGCTCTATCACGAGGTCGGGGGAGACGCGGCGGTGTTCTTCGACCACGAGGATCCCGAGGCCTTTGCGAAAGCGGTGCTGTCGGCCGACACGCCAGAGGAGTGGACACGACTCAGCACGGCCTCGCGTACCCAGGCCGCCGAGTTCAGCTGGGACGAGTCCGCACGGCGCCTTCTCGCTGTGCTGACGAGCGTGGTCGGAGGGAAGGCGAACTAGCCAGCGCTCTCCCGCTGCTCGATCGCGTTCTGGTCGATGATGTCACCGCCGTCGCCCGTGACCGAGTCTTCCTCGATCGGGTCGTCGAACGCGACGAGCTCGAGACCGCCGTCGATATGCCGGAAACTATGCACGGAGCCGTTGGTGATCGGGATGCCGCGGTGTCCGGCCATCGTGGGAGCAACCGCGTTCAAGACGGTGCGGATGACGCCGCCGTGAGTGGTCACGATGAGGTTGCTGTCGGGGTGGCGTTCGGCAAGATCGATCAGCGCGGGAATCACCCGAGCCGCGACATCCTCCCGCGTCTCCCGCCCAGGCACCGGAGTGTCACCGGGAAAACGGCGGGCGAGCTCACGTTCCTCGAGACCCTCAGCTTCGCCGTACTGGCGCTCGACGATGTCGTCGAGAGTCTCGATCGCGCCGATGCCGAGCGCGCGGCCGATGATCTGTCCGGTCTCGAGGGCACGGGAGAGTGGACTCGAGGCGATACCGTCCCAGGAACGGCGGGCCAGGAGCGCCCCGGTGCGCTCGGCCTGGGCCCTGCCGGTGTCGTTGAGCGGAATATCCGTACTGCCCTGGATTCTGCGCGCCAGGTTCCAGTCGGTTTCGCCATGGCGTACGAGGTAGAGCAGGGTCATGGTCTGGGAATCCTTACGGCGGTCGGCAGGCCTGCGCTGACGGCAGGACCGCGCCGTGCGGAGGTGGCGCCCCGCCCCATCGATCCGCTGGTCAGCGAGTGAGCCGGCCAGCCAGTTCCGTGAGGGTTTCCGAGGTACCCGCGTCAATCTTAACGGTCGCTCTCGAATCGCCCTTGGTCGCACCACGATTGATGATGACGACCGGCATGCGCCGCTTCGTTGCCTGGTCGAGAAGGCGGATGCCCGAGTTCACGGCGAGGGAGGAGCCGGCGATCAGCAATGCCTCGGCTCCCTGCACAAGCGCCCGCGCCTCGGCGAACTTCTCGGTCGGCACGAACTCGCCGAAGAACACGACCTCCGGCTTGAGGATGCCGTCGCAGATGGAGCAGGACGGCGTCACGAACTGTGAGATCTGAGTGAACGCGACGTCGCCGTCCGGACCGAGCTCCACGGCTTCCGGCTCGTCGAGCCACGGGTTCGCGGCGGTCATGCGCTCGGCGATGTCGGCACGGGCGAAGATCTGGCCGCAGGTGAGACAGCGAACCCTGTCCATCGTGCCGTGGAGATCGACGACCCGCTGTGATCCGGCGCGCAGGTGGAGGCCGTCGACGTTCTGTGTGATCACGCCGTTGATGGCGCCATTCTTTTCGAGCGAAGCGAGCACGCGATGGCCATCGTTGGGCCGTGCCCCGTCGAAACGGCGCCAGCCGAGGTGGCTGCCGGCCCAGTATCGCTTGCGGTACTCGGCGTCGTTGAGAAACTGCTGGAAGGTCATCGGGTTGCGTGGCGGCGCGCCATCGCCACGATAATCCGGGATACCGGAATCGGTGCTCACACCGGCCCCGGTCAGTACAGCGACTTTTCGGCCACGCAGCGCATCCGCTGCCGCGTCCAGTTCGGTCGATGTGGCCGTCGGCCACTCGCGCAGGGCAGCGGCAGAAGCCATGGCCACCCTCCTCCAACTCTCGGTCGTGCTCTCCCAGAGTAAACAACCGAGTTTTCGGATATGTTTCCGATTGCTGGCAGTGTCTGGCAGTTCGTCGCCGTCGGCAGGAGAAAGCCATGCACGTCGTACCTATCGATACCCTCGAGTCGCCGGGACTCGCGGACTACTCGCGCCTCACGGATGTCGCGCTTCGCCGCCTGAGCGAGCCGGCGGGCGGGCTCTACATCGCAGAGTCGACGAAGGTCATATCACGGGCGATCGCGGCGGGACACCGGCCGCGATCGGTACTGCTGCAGGAACAGTGGCTTCCCGAAGTGGAGCGGCTGTTAGCGGGCTTTGACGTCCCCGTCTATGTCGGCTCGGCCGAACTGCTCGAACAGCTCACCGGATACAACCTGCACCGCGGCGCCCTCGCGGCGATGCACCGTCCGCCGCTCGCCTCGGTGGAGGAGGTCATCGCGGGCGCAACACGCATCGTCGTCATCGAGGATGTCGTCGATCACACCAATGTCGGGGCGATCTTCCGTTCGGTGGCAGGCATCGGCGCCGACGCCGTGCTCGTCACGCCTCGCTGCGCGGATCCGCTCTACCGACGCAGTGTGCGCGTCAGCATGGGGACGGTTCTGCAGGTGCCCTGGACCCGCCTGCCGGAGTGGCCAGAGGGCGCGGACATCCTGAAATCAGCCGGATTCCACATCGCCGCCCTCGCTCTCGCCGACGATGCGATGACCCTCGACCAGCTCGCGAGCGACCCGCCGGAGAAGCTCGCGATCCTGCTCGGCGCGGAGGGCGACGGACTCAGCCGCGCCGCGCTGCGGGGTGCCGACTCGGTGGTCACGATTCCGATGATGCACGGCGTCGACTCCCTCAACGTCGCATCCGCCAGCGCCGTCGCTCTCTGGGCCCTGCGCGCTCCGTGACCCACCGGGCGGGTATCGCGGTCCCGCATGGCCGAGTAACTATCATGAGCGAGTGCCAGTGAACCGTCGTCGCATCCGCCGCACTTCGGCTATCGTCTCCGGTTCGATCCTCGTCATCGCGCTCGGCACCTATCTGCCGCTCACTCTGCTCGCGCCGCTCAACCCGGCGGAGGCGCAGGTCGCCACCTACACCAGCCCTGATCACGCAGCGGCAGCCGTCGTCTGGCCCGGGTACGGTGCCAGCGCCATCAGCGCCGCCGGCTTCCCGGAGGCGCTGGCCTCCAACGGCAGCGCGGAGCCGCTTCCCATCGCGAGCATCAGCAAGCTCGTCACCGTGCTCGTCGCCCTCGAGGTCAAGCCTCTCGCGGTGGGGGAGAATGGACCGACCGTCACCTTCACCGCCGCCAACAGCGCGCTCTTCGCCAAGTACACCGCGATGAACGGCAAAGCGGAGCCGATGAAGGCCGGATCGAGTCTCAGCGAACTCGACCTTCTTCGTGTCGTGCTCGTGGCATCGGCCAACAACTACGCGGACGCCCTGGCAAGCTGGGCGTACGGCAGCCAGCCGGCATTCCTGAGTGCGGCCCGATCCTGGCTGAACGCGAACGGCCTGACCCACACGACCATCGTTGAGCCGACCGGAATCAGTCCGAAGAACACGAGCACCGCGAGCGACCTGGTGACGCTCGGCAGGCTCGCCCTCGACAACCCCGTGCTTGCGACGATCGTTTCGACCAAGTCCGTTTCCCTGCCTTCTGTGGGCGACTTCACCAATACGAATGGGCTCCTCGGGCACGACGGCGTCGACGGAATCAAGTCGGGAACCCTCGACGAATACGGAACCTCGCTGCTGTTCGCGGCGGACTATCACGTCGGCGGCCAGGACATACGACTTATCGGCGCGGTACTCGGCGCCGCCGACCACGACACGCTCTACGGCGCCGTTCGGTCGCTTCTCTCAACGGTCAAATCGGGCTTCAGGGAGGTCACGTTGGCGACGAAGGGCCAGGTGTTCGCCTCGTACTCGACGCCCTGGGAGCACGTCGTGAAAGCCGTCGCCCAGAAGGATGCGACCGCGGTGATCTGGAGCGATACTCCGGTCACCGCGAAGATCCAGCCGACACATGAGATCGGGCTGGTCGCAAAGGGCGAAAGCGCAGGAAAGGTCACCTTCACCGCGGGGGAGATGACCGTGAGCGTCCCACTCGTCGTGAACCACTCGATCACGGATCCGGGGCCCTGGTGGAGGCTCGTCAACCCCGTTCCGCTGCTGCAAAAACCCTAGGTGGCGCGTATGCCGGTATGCGCATAAATGCATGGGATACACAGGATCTGCCCATTAGAGTGAGTTCATCCATCGAGCGTCTGCTCTCTCTACCCCGACTGGGAAGTCACCTAAGCGAGGTATTGTGACCGATTCCCTATCCGGTGCCCCCGTCGTGACCTTCACGAAGACCCGTCCGGGTGGCAACCGCAGCAATCCGACGACCGAGTACTCGGCCCTGCTGCGCACGGTGCGGGATGCCGGACTGCTGCGACGCCGCACCGGTTTCTACGTCATGATTTTCTCGATCCTCACTGCGGGTCTCGGCGGAGCCATCGCGGGTTTCGTGCTCCTCGGAGACAGCTGGTACCAACTGCTGATCGCCGGTGTGCTCGGCGTCATCCTCACCCAGTACGCCTTCCTGGCACACGAGGCCTCCCATCGGCAGATCTTCACGTCCGGCAAAGCAAACGATCTCGCCGGCCGCACGCTCGCCAACCTCTTCGTCGGCATCAGCTACTCCTGGTGGATGACGAAGCACAGCCGCCACCACGCCAACCCCAACATCATCGGCAAGGACCCCGATATCGAGCAGGACTTCGTCTCCTTCCAGGAGGCGGATGCCGCCAAGACCCGGGGGCTGTACGCCTGGGCCACCCGCCGCCAGGGCTACCTGTTCTTTCCTGCACTGACGCTGGAGGGGCTCAACCTGCACCTGCTCGGTTTCAAGACCGTGTTCGGACGTGGACAGGTCGACCGCCGCTGGCTGGAGATCGGCATGCTGGTTCCGCGGATCGCGCTCTATGTCGCCGCGATCTTCCTGTTCCTCCCGGTCGGCATGGCCTTCGCTTTCCTCGGTGTCCAGCTCGCGGTCTTCGGCGTCTACATGGGTGCGTCTTTCGCCCCGAACCACAAGGGAATGCCGATCCTGCCGCACGACAGCAAGGTCGACTTCCTTCGCCGCCAGGTGCTCACCTCCCGCAATGTCACCGGCCTCGGCACCACCACTTTCATGGGTGGTCTCAACTACCAGATCGAGCACCACCTCTTTCCGAACATGCCGCGTCCGCATCTCGCCAAGGCCCGCGAGATCGCCAAGGAATACTGCGACACCCACAACATCCTCTACACCGAGACGACCCTCACCCAGTCCTACGGAATCGTCGTCGACTACCTCAACCGGGTCGGCCTCGCCGCCGGCGGCGATCCCTTCGATTGCCCTGCCGCGGTGCAATTCGGGCGCTAGCCTGCTCCTGACCCGAGTTCTTCGGTAATTTAGCGGGATGATAGCCCCCGACTATTTCCGCGACCAGGTCACTCTCGTCACCCCCTCGCTGCGGCTCGAACCGCTCGGTCCGCAGCATTTCGACGGCAGCTGGGCTGCGCTGCAGGATCCAGAAGGCCGCCGACTGACCGGGACGCACGAGGAGTACAGCCAGGAGCAGATCCGTGAATGGCTCGCGTCACGGGCAGACGCCCACGACCGCGCGGACTGGGCCATCATCCGTACCTCCGACGATGTCTTCGTCGGCGAGGTCGTGCTCAACGACCTCGATGTGCACAACCGCACGATGGGTTTTCGCATCGCGCTCGGCAGCGCGGGCGTGTTCGGCAAAGGTTATGGCTCAGAGGCGACACAGGCGGTGGTCGACTACGGCCTGCAGGTGGTCGGGCTGCACAGGATCGAGCTCGAAGTCGTCGACTTCAACACTCGTGCCCAGCGGGTCTACGCCAAAGCCGGCTTCCACCAGGAGGGCGTGCTCCGAGAGGCGTGGTACTGGGACGGCGAATGGTCCGACGTGATCATCATGGCCGCCATCGGCGACAGCTAGGGGAGATACGGGCCGGCGTCCGGGCGTTTGGGGGCGACACCGTCACCTGACGACTGGTGGCGGATGCGCCGCAGCACCCACGGCACGAGGTACTCGCGCGCCCAGGCCGTGTCTTCGGACCGCGCCTGCCGCCATGATCGCGGAGGGAGCGGATCGGGATCGTACGGCTCGAGGTCGTTCTCGACGTTGAGCGCGATCAGCACCATCCGAGCGATCGTGTTGTGTCCGATCGGCGAGAAGTGCAGGCGGTCCGGGGCCCACATCCGCGGATCCTTGAGTTCGCGCAGCGCCCACATGTCGGCGACGACCAGGTCGTGGCGCAGGGCGATGGCTCTCAGGTTCTCGTTGTAGATCGCCACTTTGCCCCGCATCCGCCCGAGCACCGGGGTCATGCCGATGTCCGGCCCGTTGAAGAGCACCACTGTCGCGTCGTTGGAGCGCAGACGTGCGATGCCTGCCTCGAGTCGGGCGGCCACATCGTCCGGGTCGGTGTTCGGCCGGATGATGTCGTTGCCGCCAGCGGAGATGGTCACGAGATCGGGTCGCAGCGTGAGAGCAGGTTCTATCTGCTCGTCGAGGATCTGCCGGAGCAGGCGGCCACGAATGGCGAGGTTCGCGTAGGCGAAATCGTCCGTCTGCCTGCTCAGGACCTCCGCGACACGGTCGGCCCAGCCACGATTGCCACCCGGGCTCCTGGGCTCCGGGTCGCCGATACCCTCGGTGAACGAGTCGCCGATCGCCACATAGCGGGACCACGGATGTCGCTGAGTCATTGTTCCAGCCTGCCCCAAAGATCGGCCGCGCGCCAACGTGGCTTAAACGCTCTTTCAGCCCCCGTCAAGGGCGTTGTTGCAGCGCCGGACGCGTGGAACAGTGAAGCACGGCATTCGAAATCCGAATCGCCGCCACGATGATGATGGAGATGAGACCATGGGTTTCTTCGGATGGATCATTCTGGGGTTGCTGGCTGGGGCTATCGCGAAGGCTATCCTCCCGGGAAGGCAGGGCGGCGGTTGGTTCGTCACCCTCATTCTCGGAGTTGTGGGAGCCCTGCTCGGCGGCTGGCTCGGTTCGGCTATCTTCGGCATCGGGCTCGAGAACTTCTTCTCGCTCCAAACCTGGATACTGGCGATCGTCGGCTCGATTATCGTGCTGCTGATCTACGGGCTGGTCACGCGCGGCTCACGCGGTTCACGCAGACGCGCGTAGTATCGGCCGGTCGCACCGACCCTCGGCCCCTGCGCCCTCGGGTGTGGGGGCCTTTCATGTGACCCACCGGTCGAGGTCAGGCGACCGCGTCCGTCATCCGGGTGCGATCGAGCGTCGCACGCTGCGGGTAATGTCGTAGGCGATGAGCATCCCCCTGTCGTTCGGCCCCTCGGTGGGTACCTCGGCAGCCGAACATCTCTCTCCATCCTTTCCGGAACGCGCTGCACGGGGCACGGCCGACAAGCTGAGGGCCTGGCAGGCCGAAGCTCTCGAGGCGTACTTCGTTTCGGAGCCGCGGGACTTCCTCGTCGCCGCGACGCCGGGCGCAGGCAAGACCACCTTCGCACTTCGGCTCGTCACCGAACTCCTCGCCCAGAAGAAGATCGACCGCGTGACGGTCGTGGCCCCGACCGAGCACCTCAAGCGGCAGTGGGCCGATGCCGCACATCGCGTCGGCGTGCGGCTCGACCCGAGCTTCAAGAACAGCCACGGTTGGCACGGCAAGCACTTCCACGGCATCGCCGTCACCTACGCGCAGGTCGCGGTGAGGCCTGCTCTGCACCGGAATCTCACCGAGGGCGGACGCTCGCTCGTGATACTCGACGAGGTGCACCATGGTGGTGATGCGCTCAGCTGGGGCGACGCGATCCGCGAGGCCTTCGCGCCGGCAACTCGCCGACTGTCGCTCACCGGGACGCCGTTCCGCTCGGACACCTCGCCGATTCCCTTTGTCACGTACTACCCGGATGAGCACGGCATCCGCACCTCGAAGGCCGACTACGCCTACGGCTACGGCCGGGCCCTGGCCGACGGCGTGGTGCGTCCGGTGATCTTCATGGCCTATGCGGGCAAAATGCGCTGGCGCACCCGCACCGGGGACGAGATGGAAGCCAGGCTCGGTGAGGGCGACACGAAGGACGTGACGGCGCAGGCCTGGCGCACGGCGCTCGATCCGGAGGGCGAGTGGGTGCCCGCCGT
>JAODMW010000073.1 GCA_025464815.1 Microbacteriaceae bacterium
GGCCTACGGGTACGGCGCGTCCTTCTCCGTGCCGATGTCGGTCACCCCGAGCAGCTATCCGATCAACACGGATGTCGCGAAGCTCATGCTCTCCTCGTTCGGCCAGGATGAAGACCGAGTCACCCCCTTGCAGATCGCGATGACCACGGCCGCGATCGCCAACGGAGGAATCCTGATGCAGCCGACCCTGATCCAGCAGATCGCGGCGCCTGACCTCACCGTGATCCAGCCGTTCCAGGAGAAGGCCTACGGGCAGCCGATCACTGCGCAGACGAGCGCGACACTCACCCAGCTGATGGTGAGCAACGTCAGCAACGGGGCAGCCAGTAATGCAAGAATTGCAGGAGTCGATGTTGCTGGCAAGACCGGAACAGCACAGAACGGGGCGGGTAGGGCATTTACCCTCTGGTTCACCGGGTTTGCCCCTGCAAACGACCCACAGGTAGCTGTCGCGGTGGTCGTGGAAAACGGCACGAGCTTCGGTAACGCGGTTGCGGCGCCAATCGCGAAAAAAGTTATAGAGGCGGTGCTTAACAAATGAGACCCACAAGTGGCCTCACTTTCGGGGGACGCTACCAGCTCTCCAGCCGCGTCGCTATCGGCGGCATGGGCGAGGTCTGGCAAGCGACCGACCTCGTCATCGGGCGCACCATCGCCATCAAGATCTTGAAAGACGAATACCTGGGTGACCCCGGCTTTCTCGAGCGCTTCCGCGCTGAGGCCCGCCACGCCGCCCTCGTCAACCACGAGGGCATCGCCAACGTCTTCGACTACGGCGAGGAGGAGGGAAGCGCCTACCTCGTCATGGAACTCGTTCCCGGCGAGGCACTCTCCACGATTCTCGAGCGGGAACGCGTGCTGTCGACCGACCGGGTCCTCGACATCGTCGCGCAGACGGCATCCGCGCTTCACGCCGCCCACTCCGCCGGGCTCGTGCACCGCGACATCAAGCCGGGCAACCTCCTGATCACTCCGGACGGTCGCGTCAAGATCACCGACTTCGGCATCGCCAGGATCGCCGACCAGGTTCCCCTCACCGCCACCGGCCAGGTGATGGGCACGGTGCAATACCTCTCGCCTGAGCAGGCCAGCGGACACCCGGCCTCGCCGACGACGGACATCTACTCGCTCGGCATCGTCGCCTACGAGTCGCTCGCCGGCCGCCGCCCCTTCACGGGCGAGTCGCAGGTCGCGATCGCGATGGCGCAGATCAACGAGCAGCCACCGGACCTGCCGGTCACGGTGTCCGAACCGGTGCGCAACCTCGTTTACGCCTGCATCGCCAAGAACCCAGCCGACCGACCCGCATCAGCGGCCCACCTCGCGCGCGCCGCGCAGGCGCTTCGGCGTGGTGACGTGGCTGGAGCGGCCGCCGCCGTTCCCGGGGTCATCGCGGCGGGCACGCTTCCTGCGCTGCTGCGCGAGAATCCCGCGACACAGGCGACGCGAGTTCTCACGACCGCGGGCCCTGCCTTGGCGGGCACGCCGACCGGTCCCACCGAGACCAAGCGCCGCAACCCGTGGACCTGGCCACTCATCGCCCTCATCGCGCTGATCGTCATCATCGTGGTCATCACCCTCATCAACCTGCTCGCCAGCCCGTCGCCCACGCCGCCGATCACGAGCTCGAGCCCCACCACTTCCCAAACGCCGACACCGTCGATCACGCCGACGAGCAACCTCGTCAATCTCAAGCTGTCCGACCTCCAGGGCAAGAACGAAGACGAGGCCCGCGCCTTCCTCGACAGCCTGGGGCTCGCCGCGACCGTCGCCTCCGGTGGCCCCGTCGCGACTACCGCCAACCAGGTCGGCACCGTGGCATCCGCCAATCCGACCGGCAATGTTCCCCGCGGCCAGCTGATCACGCTGCAGCTCTACCAGCCGATCCCCGCGACCCCGAGCCAGCCCGGTCCGATGACCAGCACCGTCACGAGCGCAACCGTAGCGACCTCTGTACCGGTCACGATTCCTTCGTACAACGGGTGCCCCGCCGGCACCACTCTCACCGGATTCACGGTGACGCCGAGCGGAGGAACGGTCGACAACCCCAATCCCACCACTGCTGGAACCATCAACTGGCTGCTCCCGGCCGCCCCCGGAGACAACACGATCACCTATGTCGCGCACTGCTCGAGCGGCGACTCCCCACCGTCCGCCCCGCTGACCATCACCGGCAAAGCCGGGCCGTGACGAACGCCCGCCATTTGCCGACGCATTACACTGGCAAGGACTTGGCCCCGCACCACCCAGGAGAAAATTCGTGACTGAAGGTACCCGCCTGCTCGCCGGCAGATACCAGGTGGGCGCGCTCATCGGTCGCGGCGGGATGTCGGATGTGCATGTCGGCACCGACGCCCGCCTGGGTCGTCGGGTGGCCATCAAACTGCTCAAACCCGCCTTGGCGACCGACCCGAAGTTCCGCGTCCTCTTCCGCGAGGAAGCCCAGAAGGCCGCCCGCATGGCGCATCCGACGATCGTGCGCGTGTTCGACGCCGGCGAGGAGACGGTCACCGAGCCCAACGGGCTCGAGACCCAGGTTCCCTTCATCATCATGGAGTTCGTCGACGGGCGCCTGCTCAAAGACATCATCGCCGACGGCCCGCTCGACCCGAAGGAGGCCGTGCGCATCATCGCCGGCGTTCTCACCGCCCTCGAGTACAGCCACCGCGCCCTCCTCGTGCACCGGGACATCAAGCCGGGCAACATCATGGTCACGCAGAACGGCCAGGTGAAGGTCATGGACTTCGGCATCGCCCGTGCCGTGTCCGACAATTCAGCCACCGTCGCCGACACCAGCGCCGTGCTGGGAACCGCGCAGTACTTCTCGCCGGAGCAGGCGCGCGGCGAGACGGTGGATGCCCGCACCGACCTGTATTCCGCCGGCGTCGTGCTGTTCGAACTCCTCACCGGACGACCGCCGTTCCGCGGCGACCGTGCGGCGGCCGTCGCCTACCAGCACATCAGCGAGGCCGCGGTCGCTCCGAGCACGCTGAACCCGAAGGTCTCCCCCGCCCTCGACGCCGTCGTGCTGCACGCGCTCGCAAAAGACAAGTTCGATCGGTTCCAGACCGCCGCGGAGTTCCGCCAAGACCTCGAAACGGCGGGGGCGGGCCAGGTCCCGACCCGCAAGGCCGCCGCTGCCAACGACTTCAACGCAACACTCTTCGGCGCCAATCCGAGCGCGACCGCGGCATCCGATGCGGCCCTCCGTCAACTCTCCTCAAATGACGACCGTCCCGCACGCACGCAGACCCGTCCCCCGGTGGCCTGGATCTGGGTCGGTATCACGGCAATCGCCGTCATCCTGATCGCTGTGGTGTTCTGGGTCGTGAACCTTCCACCGGCGAGCATCAGCGAGGGCCTTTCGGTCAAGGTCCCCTATGTCGTGGGCGAGGATTACACCAAGATCGCGGCGCCGAAACTCACCAACCTCAAACTGGTTCCGAACCTGCTCACGGAGGCAAGCAGCACGGTTCCCCAGGGTCAGGTCATCTCGACCGACCCGACGGCGGGTACCCGGGTGAGCAAGGGCCAGCAGGTCAAGGTCTATGTCTCGGCCGGAAAGAATCCGACCACGGTCCCCAGTCTCAACAACCTGACCGAGGCCGCAGCGAAGGACGCGATCACCGCACGCAAGCTCGCCTATGGCAAGACATCACCGGAGCATTCGGCGACCATCCCGGCCGGCACGGTCATCCGCAGCGAACCTGCGGCGAACGCCGCGGCCCGTGAGGGCGACACCGTCAATCTCGTCGTCTCCGACGGCCTCATCAACATCCCGTCGATCGTCGGCATCGATATCGCGGCGGCCACCGCCCAGCTGGTCCCGCTCCAGGTGAACATCACCACGCAACCGAATTCCGGATGCACGGGCGGCAAGGTCACCGGTCAATCGGTCACCGGTGACAACCAGCCGCAACACTCGACCGTCTCGATCACCTACTGCAGCGGCTAGGAGCCTAGCGACCGAGGTTGACGAGAGGCGTGAGCCCCTTCGCGGCCTCTCGTGCCTCGGGAAGCCCCGCGACCGACAGCCAGTTCGCAAGCATGCTGTAGCCACCCTCGGTGAGCACCGACTCCGGGTGGAACTGCACTCCGAAGATCGGTGCGGAGACGTGACTCAGCCCCATTATCACGCCACCTGCCGTTCGGGATGTGACGACCAGCTCCGCCGGTACCGTCGAATCGACCACGGCAAGAGAGTGATACCGCGTGGCGGTGAATGGCTGGGGCACACCCTCGTAGATCAGGCTGTCGTCATGGGTGATGAGAGACGTCTTGCCGTGCATCAGCTCATCCGCGTGGGTGACCGTCGCGCCGAGGGCCTCCGCGATCGCCTGGTGGCCAAGACACACGCCGAGGAGCGGCAACCCCGATTGGAGCGCCGCGGTGACGATCGGAATGGAGAGCCCCGCCGCAGCCGGCGTTCCCGGTCCAGGGGACAGCAGCACGCCGTCATACTCCGCGATGCGCGAAGCAGTCTCACCCTCGGGGAACGCGTCATTGCGCAGCACGTCGGTCTCGGCGCCCAGCTGCAGCAGGTACCCGTTGAGGGTGTAGACGAAGCTGTCGTAGTTGTCGATAACCAGTATTCGAGTCATTGCCCCACCGTATTG
>JAODMW010000103.1 GCA_025464815.1 Microbacteriaceae bacterium
ACCTCTTTTGCCGAAGCCCAGCGCGCACTTCAGGTGCGTTCGCGGCTTCACGAGCCGGATGGCGTGACCGTGCACGACGATCTGGGGCTTGACCGCATTCTCGACGGCAGCAACGGAGGGGTCGAGATCGAAGGCTTCGTGAGGCAATGGCTGGGTCCCCTACTCGAGTACGACCGTCAGAAGCAGTCCGAGTTCGTCACCACCCTCGCCGCGTACCTGGATGCGGGAGGCAATTACGACGCGACGGCGACCGCACTCATGATTCACCGCAGCACTCTCCGGTACCGTCTGACGCGTATCCGCGAACTCTGCGGGCGGGACTTTTCGGATCCGGACGTGCGCCTGAATCTCCACGTCGCCGTACGCGCGTGGGCGTTATTGCACTGACGAAACGGCGGAACTGCAGAACACAAGAGCAAGGAGAACACCATGAAGATCGCATTTCTCGGACTCGGCCGGATGGGCCGGGAACTCGTCGCACACATTCTCGACGCGGGTCACGAGGTGACCGTGTGGAACCGCACGGCCTCAGCGGCGCAGCCCTTCGCCAACCGTGCCACTGTCGCCGCGACACCGGCAGATGCCGTCGCCGGCGCTGAAATCGTCATCACTGTGCTGTTCGGACCCGACACCGTGCGCGAGATCGTCATCGGAGGAGCGTTGCCATTCGGTGAGGGCACGGTGTGGGTCGACGTGACGACTGTCTCGCCCGCAGATGCCGCGTCCTTCGCCGAGTGGGCCGTGGGCCGCGGCATCCCGTACGTGCACTCTCCCGTCATCGGATCGCTTGCCCCAGCGCGCGCTGGCACACTCGGTGTGCTGCTCGGGGGCGACCCGGACGCGGTCTCCCTCGTCCGGCCGATCGTCTCGCTGTGGGCCGATCCCGCCCGCCTCCGCGTCTTCAGTTCGGCCGACACCGCCGCTACGGCGAAACTCGTCGCCAACCTTGCCGTCGGGGTGACGGCGCAGGGAGTCGTCGAAGCCCTGCGACTGGGGCATTCGGGCGGCATGAGCACGGAAGAGGTGCTCGAGGGTCTCGCCGGGACGGCGCTCGGCACGGCCGTGGCGCTCAAGGGCGACATGATCCGGAATGGGACCTTCAGCGATGCCCAGTTCTCAGCAAACCTGCTCAGCAAGGATCTGCGCCTGATGCTGCACACGAGCCAGTACCCGCTGCCGGCCGTCGTTGCAGTGTACGAATCGCTCGAGAACGCCCGGCGCGCTGGCCGCGGCGAAGACGACTTCGCCGTGATCGCCGCGGACGACAGAGAATAGCGGACGGACGGAACAGACGGTGCCCTGCTGGTCGACACGATGTGTAAAGAATTCTTGACATTACGTACGGTCTGCTTTACATTCGGCATATGTCAACTTTTCTTTACACACCGGCACCCGCCGTGGCCGCTCGGGCATACCCCGACCGGTCGCTGCGCACGGCCAGCCTGATCGCCGGAATCGCGCTCCTACTAATGGCAGTGCTGGCCTCCTTCGGCAACTTCGTCGCGCTCGAACCTCTCGTCACGCCGGGAGATGCGGCGAGAACCGCGAAGGACATCATCGGTTCTGAGATGCTGTTCCGCTCCGGCATCGCCTGTCTGATCGTCGTGGCTGTTCTCGATATCATCGTGGCCGGCGCGCTGCGAACCCTGTTCGAGGCCGTGAATCGAGATGTCTCGACAATGGCGGCATGGTTCAGAGTCGCCTATGCGGCGGTCTTCCTGGTAGCACTCAGCCAGCTCGTGGGTGCGCCCATGCTCCTGGGCGATGCGGACCAGGCATTGCGCGCGATTGATGCGTTCACCGTCATCTGGCACACCGGGCTCGTTCTCTTTGCCATCCACCTGCTGTTGATCGGCTATCTGGCCTATCGATCCGGTTTCGTGGCGAAGATCTTCGGCATCCTGCTCGTCATCGCGGGCATGGGATACCTCACGGATGGGATCGGCGCGGTGCTGGCCCCCGACTACTCCCTCAACGTCGCACGATTCACCTTCGTGGGCGAAGTCGCCCTTATCTTCTGGCTGCTCATCCGGGGCAGTCGGCTCACCACACGTCACGATGCAGGAGAACCGAATGACATTTGAAGAGAAGACCACCTGGGCTTTCGGGGTCGTGGCTGTCGCCGGGTACCTGGCCTACCTCGCGATCCTGCTGCCCCAATCACCCGGTGCCACGCTCGCCGAGAAGCCGTACGTGATCCCGATGCTCATCACCATCGGCGGCGCCATCCTCGCGAACATCCTCACGAACATCGTGATCGGGATATCCTCCCCGCGTAACCACGACAAGAAGGACCAGCGCGACCGCCAGATCTACCGCTTCGGTGAGTACATCGGGCAGAGCTTCGTCGTGATCGGTGCGGTAACCGCGCTGCTCCTGGCGATGTTCGAGGCCGACTACTTCTGGATCGCGAATGCGATCTACCTCGCGTTCGTGCTCTCCGCCGTGCTCTCCACGGTCGCGAAGATCGTCGCCTACCGCCGGGGATTCCAGGCATGGTGAAGCCGACCCGGGTCACCAACTCGATCCGGGCTCTGCGTTTCGCCCACGACGAGATGTCGCAGGCGCAGCTGGCCGAGCGGATCGGCATCACCCGCCAGACGGTCATCGCGATCGAGCAGGGCAGATACTCGCCGTCGCTCGAGGTGGCGTTCCAGATCGCGCGAGTGTTCCAGGTGCCGCTCGATGAGGTTTTCGACTATCCGGAACAGGGGTCGCGATGACGTTCGCGGGCGCGAACTCAACCCGGGAAGCCCGAGGAGTCCCTGGCGGCTGTCTGACGCCCTCCTCGCCCGCCTCGCTCACCGAAAGCACAATCATCCAGGCCGACGAAGACGCAGGTCGCTCCCGAAGAGAAGTTAGGCTGCACACCTAAGGGCGACAGGGCTGGACGCACCGCCCGATTCCATCCCGAAGCGTGAAAGGCGACACCTCGTGCATCAGTTCGGATCGCCTCCCCTGGCCGGCCAGGTCGCCATCGTCACCGGTGCGGGCGCGCCGAACGGCATCGGCTTTGCCAGCGCACGGTTGTTGAGCGCGCTTGGCGCTTCGGTCGTACTCTCCGGATTGAGCGAGCGGGTGCTCGAGCGCAGTGCCGAACTCGCCTCCGAAGGCCGGACGAGTATCGCGCGGGTGGGCGATCTGACCATTCCGACGGAAGCGAATGCGCTGGCTGACCTCGCGCGCTCCACTTTCGGGCGCATCGACATCCTGGTCAACAACGCGGGCATGACGTCCGCTCAGAACCCATCGGCATCGGCGGGCATCACCGACATCACCGATCACGAGTGGAGTTCGGCGATTGACAGGAATCTGAACAGCGCACTGTTCGTCACCCGAGCCTGCGCGGCTGTCATGGTCGATCAGAACTACGGGAGAATTGTCACCGTCTCGTCCGTGTCCGGACCGGTTGCCGCCTACGGCGCGGATGTCGGATATCACGCCGCAAAGGCCGCCCTCGTCGGACTCACACGTTCGATCGCGCTCGATCTGGCACCCCACGGAATCACCGCCAACGCTGTCGCTCCCGGATGGATCCAGACGGACTCCTC
>JAODMW010000117.1 GCA_025464815.1 Microbacteriaceae bacterium
GCCGTACGCGCTCGGATTCGGTCCGTTTCCCGGGGATATCTACCGAGCTCCCAACTCGTACCCATTCCGCGACGGTTTGAGTGGTGCCGACGCCGCAAAGCGCACGATCGCGTACCTCGAGAAATCGGTCGGGGC
Source organism: Microbacteriaceae bacterium (assembly GCA_025464815.1). Taxonomy (GTDB): domain Bacteria; phylum Actinomycetota; class Actinomycetes; order Actinomycetales; family Microbacteriaceae; genus Lacisediminihabitans. The sequence continues at coordinate 136 of JAODMW010000117.1, forward strand.
ATCCGATCTGGCCTGCCTGATCGTTGAGCCGATCCAGGGCGAGGGGGGCTTCCAGGTGCCTGCCGAGGGTTTCCTTCCCGCGCTGCAGGAGTGGTGCACGGCCAACGGGATCGTGTTCATCGCCGACGAGATCCAGAGCGGAATGGCGCGCACCGGTACGTACTTCGCCTCAGAGCACTTCGGTGTGGTGCCCGACATGGTGCTGAGCGCGAAAGGCATCGCGGGCGGTCTGCCGATCGCGGGGGTGACCGGGCGGTCCGAGATCATGGATGCCTCGCACCCGGGTGGCCTCGGAGGGACCTTCGCCGGCAATCCGGTCGCCGCCTCTGCCGCGATCGCCGTGTTCGAATCCATCGAGTCGCGCGGACTTCTCGCGGACGGCGCGAGGATCGAGAGCGTGCTCAAGCCTGCACTGCTGGCACTGCAACGCAGGTACGACGTGATCGGCGACGTCCGCGGGATCGGCGCCATGCTCGCCATCGAACTGGTGCGTCCGGGCACAACGGACCCGAATCCGGCTGCCGTCGCGGCGATCACCGCATACGCGGCGCAGAACGGCGTGCTCCTGCTCAGCGCGGGCACCTGGGGCAATGTGATCCGGTTTCTGCCCAGCCTCGTGATCAGCGACGCGCTCCTGATCGAGGCGATCGGAGTACTGGACGCCGCACTCGCGGAACTCTAGCCGTCGGTTCGGGTTTGGCTGCCGGTGGCGATGTGCTGCCGCGAGGCCACCATCGGGCATCGACCCAACGGGACATCCTCCCGGCAAGCGGATGGGAGCACGTTTCTCCGGAGATTCCCGGGTTCCGAGTGCTTCGTCCTCAAGAACACCGGCCGCGATACCGAAACCTCCGGAGAAACGAACGGGACGGGCGGTTCCGCGGCGCTCTAGCGGAAGAGGCTGACCACGGCTTCGCGAAAGGCGATCGTGTGGCGCTCGACATCGGCCGCGGTGGTGGCCGGGCTCATCAGCGCCATGTTGTGGAAAGGCGTGATCAGGATGCCGCGGTTGAGGGCATGCAGGTGAAGGTACTGTTGCAGCTCGAAGTCGTCGGCCGCCGCCGCTTCCGCTCCGTCGAACGGCGGCTCGGACCGGAAGCTGTACTCCGATCGCGCCCCGAGTTGGGTCACCTGCCATGGCACGTCGAACTCGTCGAGGGCGTTCTGCACTCCCACCGTCCATTCCGTGGCACGGTCGATCATGCCAACGAACGCCTCCGCCGTGAGCACCTCGGAGAGGGTGGCGCGGATGCCGGCGAGCGAGAGCGCGTTGCCCGCGAGGGTTCCGCCCACTCCCCCGACGTCGATGTCCTCGAGCTCGAGACTGGACCGCACGAGAGCCGCGAAACTCGCCGTCATGCCATATGCCCCCGCCGGAATACCACCACCGATGCTCTTGCCGACGACCACGGCATCCGGGTCGAGGCCGTCGCGCGCGATCATGCCGCCCGGCCCCGCACAGAGCGTGTGCGTCTCGTCGATGATGAGGATCACGCCGTATTTCGTGCAGAGATCACGCACCGTAGCGTGGTAGCCGGGCGCCGGCAGCACGATGCCGATGTTCGTGAGCGCGGGCTCCATGAGCATCGCGGCGATCTCACCTGTTGCAAACGCGGCCTCGAGCGCTGGAACGTCGTTGAACGGCACGACCGCTGTCGTCTCCGACGGTGGCACAGGAGCGCCGATGGTGCCGCGCCGCTCGACGACGTGGCCAGAAGCATCGAGGGTCGCGTAGGCCTCGTCGACGGTGCCGTGGTAGCAGTAGTCGTGCACGACGATCTTGCGACGACCGGTCACCTGGCGTGCATAGCGGATGAGACTGCGGTTGGCATCCGTCGCCGACAGACTGAACTGCCAGCTCGGCACGCCGAAACGCTCCGCAAGCAGTGACGCCGCGGCTGCGGCGTCCGCGGTCGGCAGCATGAAGGTCGAGCCGCGACTCAGCTGGGCACTGATCGCGGCGACGGATGCCGGTGGCGCATGCCCGCACATGGCGCCCGTGTCGCCGAGGCAGAGGTCGACGTGGTCAATGCCGTCCACGTCGCGAAAGTGGGCGCCGAGCGCGCTCTCGACGTAGACGGGCCACGGACCGGGCCACTTTGCCATCCAGAGCATGGGGACGCCGTCCGGCAGATGCGGTGTCGATTCGTGGAAGAGCGCCTCCGACCGTGGCCGGGCCGCGCGAAAGATGTCGACCTCCCCGCGCCAGAGTTCCGCGAGACGTCCGCGGTCCCGGTAGGTCACGATTCCACCGACGCCCTGGCGAGTCGCCGCCGCCTGGTCTCCCCTGCGATCTGGGTGGAGACCACGATGATGATCGCGAGCAGGAACACCGCTGAGGCGATGACGTTCGCCTGCGGTGGGATGCCGCGGGTCGCCGCCGTGTAGATGTAGGTCGGAAAGGTCTGGATCGCGCCGGAGTTGAAGTAGGTGATGATGAAATCGTCGAAGCTCAGCGAGAACGACAGGAGGGCGGCGGCCAGGATGCCCGGTAGCAGGAGCGGAAAGGTCACGCGAAGAAACACCTGGGCCGGCGAGCCGTAGAGATCGCGTCCAGCCTCCTCGAGTGCGGGGTCGAGGCCCGCGACCCGGGCCTTGACCGTCACCACGACGAAGCTCAGGCAGAACATCGTGTGGGCCACGATGACCGTGCCGATGCCCTTCGCTACGCCCGCCGTGAGGAACTGCGCGGCGAGCCCGGCACCGAGAACGACCTCCGGCGTGGCCATCGGCAGGAAGATGAGCAGGTTCGTCGCCGCGCGGAAGCGGAAACGGTAGCGCGCGAGCGCGATGGCGATCATCGTGCCCAACACGGTCGCGACGACCGTGGCGACGACGCCGATCAGGATGCTGTTGCCGAAGGCGGCGCAGACCCCGGCTTCGTCGCACACGTTGAGCCAGTTGTTGAAGGTGAAGCCGCGCCAGGAGATGTTGGTCTTCACGGCGTTGTTGAACGAGAACACGATGGTGTAGACGATGGGGATGAGCAGGAAGACGAGCGCGAGCAGGCTGTAGAACGGCAGCAGCCACCTGCCGAACCCGAATCGCCCACGCCGGGGCCGGGGCGACAGCCGCTGTTCGGTGGCGACCGTACGCCCGAGGACGGCGGATTCCTGCGCGGTCATAGCAGGTCGTCCGTTCCGCTGCGCTTCACGTAGACGCTCACGATCACGAGGATGATCGCCATGAGGATGATGGACAGCGCCGCCGCCGCCGGGTAGTTGAGCTGCACGAGGAAGTTGCTCTGGATGACGTTGCCGATCATGGTCGAACTCGTGCCTCCCAGGAACTCGCTGCTGGCGTTCACGTAGTCGCCGGCCGCGGGAATGAAGGTGAGGAGCGTGCCCGAGACGATCCCGGGGAGCGAGAGCGGGATGGTGACGGTGCGGAAGGTGTGGAACGGGCCTGCGTAGAGATCGGTGCTCGCCTCGAGATAGCGCACGTCGAGGCGCTCGAGGGTCGTGTAGAGCGGGAGGCACATGAAGGGGATGAAGTTGTAGGTGAGGCCGAAGACGACGGCTACCGGCGTACCGGTGAAGTGGCCCTGCGGTCCCATCAGGGACAGGGCTTTGAGGGCGCCGACCACGACGCCGTCATCCGACAGGATCGCTTTCCAGGCGAGCGTACGCAGCAGGAAGCTGATGAAGAAGGGCGCGATCACGAGCACGATCATGAGGCCCTGCAGGATCGGCCAGCGACGCGCCTTGACGCCGATGAAGTAGGCGAGCGGGTAGCTGAACAGGAGTGCGAAGACCGTCGCGAGGAGCGCGTAGAGGAACGACCGCAGGATCTGCGTGCCGTACTGGCTCACGACGACCCCATAGGTCTGCCAGTTGAACGCCGCGTCGTACTGCCCGAACGTGGTTGCCGACGGCACCTCGAGCGAGGTGATGGCGAGCGAGACGAGCGGAACGAGGAAGAACAGCACGAGGTAGAGGAGTCCGGGCAGCAGGAGCACGAGGGCGACCCAGCTCCTCTTGCGTGGCACAGCCTCCTGTACCGTCGCCGATCCGGTGAATGCGGTGATCGCCACGATCAGTCCTCGAGCTCGACCGTGAGCTCCACGCGCTTCTGCGCGGCGATCGACACGGTGTCGTCGTCGGCCGGAAAGCGGGGAACATCGTGCGGGTCGTCGACGAGGCCGAAACCGTGATCGACGTTCCAGCTGAGCCAGACCTCGGAACCGCGGTCGACGACGGGCCCGAACACCATGTTCTGGGCGAAGACGACCATCGATCCGAGCCGGGGAACCTCGACGATGTACTGCGTGCTCACGCCGCTGAACGAGACATCGATGACCCGGCCGGGACCGATCACGTTCTGCCCGGCGACCGCATCCGGCTCGGTGGTGAGCAGGCTGAGCTTCTCCGGGCGCACGCCCAAAGTCACCGTTCCGGTGTGCCGCGCCGCCCTGCTCTTCGGCACGACGATGCGGTTGCCCGCTACGTCGACGGCGATCGTATCCTTCGTCGTCTCGCTGACCGCCCCGGTGAACAGGTTCGACTGGCCCAGGAAGTTCGCGACGAATACGGTCTTCGGCAGTTCGTAGAGGTCCTCCGGCGCACCCATCTGCTCGATCTCGCCCTTGTTCATGACCGCGACCGTGTCGGCCATCGTCATGGCCTCCTCCTGGTCGTGCGTCACGTGGACGAAGGTGAGACCGACCTCCGTCTGGATGGTCTTGAGCTCGAGCTGCATCTGGCGACGCAGCTTGAGGTCGAGCGCGCCGAGGGGTTCGTCGAGAAGAAGCAGTGCTGGGCGGTTGACCACCGCGCGGGCCAGCGCCACGCGCTGCTGCTGCCCGCCGGAGAGCTGCTGCGGCCTGCGGGCGGCGAGATGATCGAGTTCGACGAGTCTGAGTGCCTCGTGTGCCTTCGTAATGGGGTCGCCGACGTGACGGCGGCGTAGTCCGAAGGCCACGTTCTCGAGCACCGTCATATGCGGGAACAGGGCGTAGCTCTGGAAGACGGTGTTCACCGGCCGCTGGAACGGCTTCGTCGACGTGACGTCCTTTCCTCCGATCAGGATCTGGCCGGCGGTGGGCTCCTCGAGACCCGCGACGAGGCGCAGGGTCGTCGTCTTGCCGCATCCGGATGGGCCGAGCAGCGCGAAGAAAGATCCGGCGGGAACCAGGAGATTGAGGTTCTCGATGGCCGTGAAGCCGGGAAAACGCTTGTGGATGCCGACGAGTTCGAGGTCCGCGCCGGCATCGGCGAAGCTTGAGGTCGCCATCAGGCGCCGAGGCCCACAGACTCGAACTCGACCGTGTACTTGGACTGCTCGGCGTTCGTGAGGGTGCGGAAGATCTTGACCTTGTCGAGCGTGGTGGCGTCGGGGAAGATCAGCTGGTTGTCGACGAGGCTCGGGTCGATCTTCGCCATCGCCTCCTTTGCTCCGACGACGGGGGTGATGTAGTTGACATAGGCGGCCACGGTCGCAGCGACCTCCGGCTCGTAGTAGTAGTTAATGAGCTCTTCGGCATTCGCTTTGCGCGGCGAGCCGATCGGCACGATGTAGTTGTCGCTCCACAGCGTTCCGCCGGTGTCGGGGATGGCGAAGCCGAACTTGTCGCCGCCGACCTCGCCGTTGATCGAAGTGACATCGCCCGACCAGACGATGGCAGCGATGGTATCGCCGCTCTTGAGGTCGTCTGCGTAGGAGTTGCCCTTGATATTGCGGATCTGGCCGCCCTTGACCTGCGTGCGGAATTCGTCGATCGCCTTCGAGAACTCGGTGTCCCCCCAGTTCTTCGAGGAGATGTCCACACCCTGTTCCATCATGATGAGGCCGATCGTGTCACGCATTTCCGAAAGCACACCCACCTTGCCCTTGAGGGCCGGATCCCAGAGGTCGGAGACGTTCTTGAGCCCGTTGGGGAGCTTCTCCTTGTTCCAGCACAGGCCGGCGAAGCCGCTCTGCCACGGCAGGGAGTAATTGCGGCCCTTGTCGAAGTCCGGATTCTGGAGGCTCGGACTCAGGTTCTTGATGTTCGGGATCTTTGAGTGGTCGAGTTTCTGCACGTAACCGAGCCCGATGAGACGGCTCACCATCCAGTCGGTGAGGCAGACGGTGTCTGCTCCGATGTCCTGGCCGAGGGCCAGTTGGTCCTTGACCTTCGCGTAGTAGGTGTTGTTGTCGTCGACGGCGACGTCGTAGGTGACCTTGATGCCGCTCTGCTTCTCGAAGGCGATGAGGGTCGGGTACTTCTTGCTGTCGTCCTGGTCGAGGTAATACGACCAGTTCGCCCACGTGAGGGTCTTGTCGCCCGACGACTTGTCCGCGGCCGCGGTGGGCTTACCGGCCGGGCCGCCGGTCGAGCACGCGGCGAGCGCGAGGGTCGCGGCTCCGATTCCCGCGCTCGTCAGCACGCTTCGGCGAGAGAACGAAGCCTGCTTGGCTTGCTGGATCAACGACAAGATCATCGGGTCTTGCGGCATTGTTCTGGTCATGGCGGGCCACTCCTTCACGACGTTGAGCATCGACGCGGACACCGGCGAACCGCGTTGGTCGATACTTGCACAGCGAGGGCATCGACCGCACTAGTAATGGGGCAAATCGCCCATTTCGAAACACAAACTTCACGAAATCAGCACCCCGACGCCGCTTTTCGGTGCGGATTCGTGTGTATTCGGCGACTACGCTTGAGATACATCAACAGCGTCGTTGAGGCACACAGTGGTCAAAAACCAGGGCCGTGTACAGAGGAGCGCAATGAGAGTCGCCGTCCCCACAGAGATCAAGAACAACGAGTTCCGCGTCGCGATAACACCGGCGGGGGTCCACGACCTCGTCGCCCACGGTCACGAAGTGCTCATCCAGGCCGGGGCGGGCATCGGCTCGTCGATCCGCGACGAGGACTATGTGGCCGCCGGGGCGAAGATCAGTCCGGATGCCGCATCCACCTGGAATGCCGCCGACCTGCTCCTCAAGGTCAAGGAGCCGGTCGAGAGCGAGTACGGCTACTTTCGTGACGACCTCCTGCTCTTCACCTACCTGCACCTGGCGGCCGAGCGGACGCTGACAGAACAACTGCTGGCGAGCGGCGTCACCGCCATCGCCTACGAGACCGTGCAGCTACCCTCGAAAGCCCTCCCGCTGCTCGCCCCGATGAGTGAGGTCGCCGGCCGCCTCGCCCCGATCGTGGGGGCCAACGTGATGCTCAAACCGAGCGGCGGACCCGGCCTGCTGGTGCCGGGCGTTCCCGGTACCTATCCCGCCAAGATCGTCGTGCTCGGTGGCGGCGTCGCCGGCACCAATGCGGTCTCGGTGGCTGTCGGACTCGGCGCGGAGGTCGTCGTGCTCGACACCAACATCCAGCGCCTGCGTGAACTGGACGCGCTCTACGCCGGGCGCGTGCGCACCGTCGCGTCGAACGGTTTCGAGATCGACCTCGCCTGCGTCACGGCCGACATGGTGATCGGCTCTGTGCTCGTCCCCGGCGCGAAGGCCCCGAAACTGGTGAGCAACGAGCTGGTCTCCCGCATGAAGCCGGGCAGCGTGCTCGTCGATATCGCCGTGGACCAGGGCGGATGCTTCGCCGACAGTCATCCGACGACCCACGCCGACCCGACCTTCGTCGTGCACCGTTCGCTCTTCTACTGCGTGGCGAACATGCCCGGCGCGGTTCCCCACACCTCGACCTACGCGCTGACGAACGCGACGATGCCCTACGTGCGCGCAATCGCGAATCTCGGCTGGAAAGAGGCGCTGCGCTCCGACCATGCCCTCGCGCTCGGTCTCAACGCCCACGCAGGCGAACTCGTGAGCGAACCCGTCGCGACGGCACATGGGCTGGGGTTCCGGCCACTGGAGGACGTTCTCGGCTAGTGCCAGAGGTCGATCCCGCCGGATCGCGGCCCATCACGCGAGCCGGACTCGCGCGAGCGTTCCGTCCGGCTCCAGCAACCACTGGCTGCCGGAGACTGGCGAGAGGGGCGGTGGGAGCGCACGCTGGCCGCTGATCGCGCGGAATTCGGCGGGAGTGCATCCGTCGAACAGGATGCCGACCGTGGCTCGCAGGGATGCCAGAAGCCCCCAATGCGACTGCCAGGTCTCGGGGTCGGCGACGGCGACGGTGGGTCTCGTTGCGGCTGTCATCGACAGCTCCGGGGCGCGCGCGGTGGGCGCGAGTTCGATGACATCCGTCTCGGTGGTTTCCTTCACGCGTCGCGCGAACCCGGCCGGGGTCCTCGACACGACCACGAGACCCCGACGCTCCTGCACGTCGAGTCGCGGCGTCAGCGACGTAGCCGCTTCGATGGGCGGTGCCCCGGTGAAAGCGAGCTGCACGCGCGAGCCGCGCCACTCCCCCGCGCCTGGCGAGGCATCAGCGACGTAGGCCTGGGGCCCGCCGCCGGCCAGGAGATGATCCTGCCGGTTGGACAGTCGGAGGACGAGGCGCGCATCGGACAGGCTGGCGACAGCCTGGATCGCGGCTGGCAGCCGCCGCGCCGTGATCACCAGGTGCGGCCCGACCGAGCCTGCCTCGCGCAGGAGTTCCACGAGAAGGTCGACGACGGCTGCCCGATACTCCTCGCCGAACCTCGCGACCAGGGCATCGAGGTCGTCGATCAGCAGCAGGCGGGGCCCGACGATTCCGCGTCTGAGTCGGTCGACGGCGCCGGTGAGCGCGTCCCACGCGCCCTCGATGTCCGAGGGCAGGGTTTCGGCATGGGCGACGCGCTGCAGGGTCGCAATCAGACCGCTCTTGCCCGACTGCTGGCCGCCGATCACCAGCAGGTTGCCGTCCACAGCCGGATCGTAGACCGCCGTCTCCTGGCGCTGCAGTTCCGGCCGGTCGAGCAACCCGATCGGTAGACCGGATGACACCGGCGCGAGTTCCTCGAGGCGCACGACCGGCGGCAGATCGTCGCACCACGGTCGCCGGACGGCGGCCGTCTCCGAGCGCCAGCGACCCGCGACGCGCTCGATGTCTCCAGGGGCGATACGCGCGACCTGGACCGGCTGCGGTCTCCCGCCGGCGAGGCTCAGCAGCGCGCGACCGGGCGCGTCCGCGGGCAGATCCGCCGCATCCGCGTTGCCGATGACGGCGACGCTGTCTGCCCGGTTGTTCACCCGCAGTGAGATTCGCAGGGCCGCATTCGCCAGAACGGCATCCCGTACGACGCCCGCCGGCCGCTGGGTGCAGAGGATGAGATGGAGCCCAAGCGAACGTCCGCGGGCGGCCAGGTCGGCGAAAAGCTCGTGGAGTTCTGGAAAGTCAGTGACCATCGCCGCGAACTCGTCGACGACGAGCACGAGCCGCGGCAACTCGCTGCCGGGCGGAAGTTCGTCGATCGAACGCGCTCCGGCATCCGCGAGTCGTCGCTCGCGAAACTTCAGCTCGGCACGCAGGCTCAGCAGGGCGCGCCTGGCCGAGCGCTCGTCGAGATCGGTGATCAGGCCGACGACGTGCGGCAGGCTCTCGATGAGTCTGAAGGACGAACCGCCTTTGAAGTCGACGAGCAGAAAGTTCACGCGCGCCGGCCCTGTAGTCGCCGCCATGGCGAGCACCCAACTCAGAAGCAGTTCGCTCTTGCCGCTCCCGGTCGTGCCGCCGACGACGGCGTGCGGACCGTCGGCGACGAGATCCACGACGCAGGTCTCGATACCGCGCCAGGCGAAGGCGCAACGAAGCGAACCCCGCCCGCTTCCGGTCTCGGGAAGATCCGCGAAGTCCCGCCGCTCGACCGTCTCTCGCTCCGGAACAAGAAGCCCTCGCTCCCGCGCCGCGGCCGAGAGCAGTTCTGCGCCCCGCAGCGCCTCCTCGACCGACACGAACGCGGCCTCGAAGAAGTCCCCCGCCTCATGACTCGCGTGGCGGAGGAGCTCGACCCTGCGCCCATCGCCGACCCGCAGCACGACACGGCAATCGGCGGGAAGAAGATCGGGGTCGACCGCCACAGCGACCGTAGCGGTCTCCGAGCCCGCGTTCCACCGAACGGCAGAAGCCGAATGAAGGGATCGCGGATGCGGAAGACCACCGAGCCATTCCCACTCGGCTCCCTCGGGAACGGAGAGGCGACCGCCCGCCGGTGAGACCAGGCTGGCCAGCTGCAGCAGGATGCCACGGGCGATGGCATTGGCGAGAGGCGCCGGGCCGCAGATCCCGATCCCGAGTCGAGCGTCGACGATGATCGGGGCGCCCCGCAGGATCGACGCGTGCTCGCGCAGACCCGCGAGTGCGGCATCCGTTTCATCGTCGGCATGGTGGACAGCACCCTCGAGGCGAACCGCGCTGGGAACCGTGCCGAGGCCGAGGCTCACGAAGACGCCGGACGCAGGATCGCCCCTCCAGCGCTCCGGGTCGCCGGGCGGCGCCCCGAGAACTCCGCTCGCCCCCGGCGCCGCCCGCAGGAGGGCCGCCCGCTCCCTGTCGTGCAGCTCGTCGACGCTGTCGGCGCACTCCAGCAGTTGCCGGCGAAAGCGCGCGCCCTCCCGTTGCGAACGTCTGCGTGCCTGCACCTTCGCATCGGTGAAGCTCGCGAGAGCGACGATCGGTCCGAGGGCGGCGAAGGCCAGGGTTAACGGCGACCGCGTAATCGCCCAGATGACGAGCGCACCGATTACGGGCGCCAGGCACGCCATGATCGGGAAATTGTAGGGCTGCGCGGCATCCGGAGCCCGAGGGAGGACGATACCGGGCAGGACGATACCGGGCACGTTGCTGGGCACGTTCCTGGGCTGGGCGTCGATCGCGGAACCTGGCACGCCGGAGAGACAATCATCTTCGGGCGGCCCGCGGTCGCGTCGTACCACGATCTGCGGATGCCCGACCCTCAGAACACCCGGTCGAGGAGAGGCAGTCAGCTCACGATGAAGAACTGCTCGCCGATATCGACCCTGGTGCCCCGCACGACGCGGACGCGTTTCTCCGGCTGGCAGCGGATCGGATCGGAATCGGGTTCGCGCACGATCGTCCCGTTGCCGGAGAACCGATCCTTGATCCAGAAAGCACCGGACTCCTGGCCGAACTCCAGGTGGGTCTTCGACACCGAGCGGCTGGGATCGAGCACTCGCACGAGCTGGTCGAAGAACTCCCCCGGTTCCGGCTGCGGGTTGCGGCCCACCAGCCCCGTTCCGTAGACCGTGAAAGTCTCGCCGGTGCTGAACTGCAGAATGAAACGGCCGCCGGTTCGCGAGGAGTTCACGATTCGCGTCGCTTCCATATCGCCGGAGTCGGCGAGCGGTGCCTGCTCGGATCGCACCGGCCGCCGCGCAGGGGCAGGGATCTCCGGCTTGGGTGGTCGAGGCAGCGAGGCTTCGAAAGCGAGAGCCTCGAGCGGCTCGATGACGATCGTGTCGCGTGGCCGGCTGAATCCTTCGCTGATCTCTCGCGAAACGTGGCCGCACTCCCCGCAGAAGATATCGTTCGCCGACATCGGCGCGCCGCACTGCGTGCAATGAAACCCGTCGGGGTCGTCGCGCGACCCTGGATCGGCCGCGACCTCGGGATCCGGTGAGAGCACAGCCTCCTGGAAACGCACCATCGGCGGCTCATCGAGCGAGGGCTGGCTCACCACCGCCTCGGGATCCGGCGGCCGCGCGACCCGTGGCGAGGCGGACCCGGAGGCAGGCGCCACGGCACGACCGCACTCGCCGCAAAACAGCGCCCCCGGCGGTAACTCTGTGCCGCAGTATGTGCAGTTCACCGCGTCGAGCCCCCTCTGCCGATCCAACCTGCCTAGCGCTTGAACAGGCTCTTGACACTATAACCACCGAGTGATCGCAGCGAGATCGCGGCCTTCGTCCGCTCCCAACGCGTGCGGCCCTCGCGGAACGAAGTGCTCAGGTCCTTCACTGAACGCCAGACCGTATCGGCTTCGGCCGCATCCGGTTCCTGGGGAGAGAAGATCGCGCGATCGGCCACGGCGGCGAGAACGAGAGGCTGAATGCCGCCGACGGCGGTCGCGACCTCGGTCCTGGTCGGCGATTCCGGTGGTGTGTAACCGTGGTCGAGAGCGGCATCCTCGAACTCCTGCCAGCCTCCCCTGATCCTCTGGATCGGCGTCGGCGCGCGTCGACGCAGTGAGCGTCGCCGCAGCTTGGCAACGACGATGGCGATGAACGGCGACAGCAGGATCGCGGCTCCCAGAGCCACCCAGCCGAGCACACGCAGCACGGCGAACAGGATGACCAGGATCGGATCGGGGTCATTGGGCTGGTCCTGTGAACTGTCCGGCGGAACCTGGGCGTTGTTCGTCTTCGGCTCTTCCACCGGCGGCTGGACGGGCGACTGCGGCCGTGCGATCGTCGCCGGCTTCTGCGGCTGCTCCGCAGGGATGTCGCGCACGGGCGGCGTCGGGTCGATGGTGACCCAGCCGTATTGTGCCGTGTCGACCTCGATCCAGGCGGAGATGTCAGATCCACGGATCTCGGTGACACCGCCACTCGACACGTCCGACGGGGCGAAGCCGAATACCACGCGTGCGGGGAAGCCGAGCTGCCTCGCCATGAGAGCCGCCGTCACCGCGTACTGTTCCTGGTCCCCGATCATCCGTTGGCCGGTCAGCAGCTCTGTGATCCGGTCGGCGGCGTGTCCCGAGCGACTCGCGGGCTGATCGGGCGAGACCCCATGACTGATGTATCCGGCTTGCTTCATCGCCGCGATCATCGCCACGAGCCTGGCGCCGGAACCGTCGACGCCGCTCACCCAGCCGTCGAGGGTCGAGGAGAGCTGATCGGGGAGCACGCCGATGCGCGGCACCTCGGCGGTACCGGGTTTGAGCGACGCGAGCTGCGCGGCATCCGGCTGCCGCGGCATGACCGCGCTGATGCTGTACCTGTCTCCGCTGGAGAGCTGCCGTACGTCGGCCGCTGTGCCGCTCGTGTCGTTGTAGTAGAAGGCGTCTCGCAGGGCGGCCGCGTCGGTTCCGGAGAACTCGATGTTCTCGAATTTGCCGATCGTGGGCAGCCAGACCCCGCTGTAGCCTCCCACCGTCACGCCGAGCGAGACCTGTGTGCCTCCCACAGACGACTGGTCGAAGGTGTATGGCACACGCGTGAAGGAGCCGGATTCGCTCGCGACCTGGTCGCTGCCCACCGTGTAGGCGATGCCGTCGTAGGTGTCGAGAGTCGCAATGCGGATGCGACCGGCGCTCGGCAGGCCCGTCACGGTGAGCATGACGCTGTCGGCCAAGGTCGGCTGCTCGTAGCGCCGGAATCCGCTCAGCGGGCTCGGATAGTCGCGCGGGTCGAAGGGTTGCTCTATCGCGGAGCGAAGCACGGCGCGCTGTGCGGTGGGCGGCACGGCGAGGGTCGCGGCAACGGCGGAACTACCGGCGATCGCCATGATGAGCGCGGCGCCCAACAGGGTGCGGTAGCCGACGAAACCATGATCCACCACGGTTTCGAGTGGGCGCCCGTTCGCATCCACCGCCTGTGCGGCGAGAAACCTGATCGCTTCGCGGCGGCGATACCAGCGCCGCCAGATGAACCAGACGAGCACCGCGGCGAGGAGTCCGAGGGAGAGCTGCAGCGGCCAGCTGGCATAGGCCGGGCCGAGGAGGTTCGCCACCAGGAAAAGAACGATAGGCGCGAGGGCACCGAGTTCGCCCCGCTTGGAGCGGAGCGCGACGGAAAGTCCCACGACCGTCGTGGCGAGTACCAGCACGAAGGCTGGCACCAGGAGCGCCTGGTACGTGCCGACCGGCAGGGTGATGGTGAGCAGCTGCTTCCAGCCGAGTGCCGTGCCCGCCACGAGGTCGATCAGCCCCTGGAACGACGGCAGCAGCCCGTAGAGGGCGGATGTCGGGACCGCGAGCGGCACGCCGAGCGCGAGGTAGGCGACGATCGAGACCAGCACGATGACAAGGCTCGACCAGCGGTAGATGGCGCCCAGGATCGCGATAGCCGATCCGACGGCGATCGTGACGGCGACGAGGATGACGAGCTGGCTGCTCTGATAGATCGGCCAGAGAGCGACGGAGGCGATCGCCGTCGCCAACCACAGCATCGCCGTGTTGACCACGACGAAACCGAGGGGAAGGCGACGACGTGTCTTCATGCCGCGGCGGCTCTCGCGAGCGACTTCTGGAGGTCTTCGAGATATCCGATCGTGAGAACGCTGAGCCCGGCGACGCGTCGGAGGCCCGGAATGACGTCCGGATCGCAGACGACGGCGACGACCTCGACGCCTGCGGGGAACTTGGTGGATGCCGCTCGCAACTCGGCGGGCGTCGCGAGCGAGCCGCAGACCAGGAACGCGACCGAGATCCCGATCACCTCATCCGCCGTCACGCGCGCGACATCCACGATGCCGAGGGCCGCATCCGCGTGTTCGACCACGGCGAGGTCGTCGAGCAGCCGGCTTCTCGTGAGCGTGTTGAGATGCCGAACCGCGAGCACCTTGCGCTTCGCGAACTCCGGGGTTTTCTCACTCACCACGACGGAGACGTTCCTGGCGTCACGGATCGCGCGTGCTCCGAGCGAGCCGGCGACGCTGACCGCCATCTCGAACTCTTCCTCCGTCGCGTAGTTCGCGGTCGCGAGGCTCAGCGCGATGACCAGGTGGCTGCGACGCGTCTCTTCGAACTGACGCACCATGTATGTGCCGGTCTTGGCCGTGCTCTTCCAGTGGATGTAGCGACGCTCGTCGCCCGGAACGTACTCGCGAAGCGCATGGAAGGATACGTCGCTGTTCGACAGATCCCTCGTGGGATTGCCCTCCAGGTCGCGGATGAAGCCGGTGCTCGTGCTGGGAATACCGATCGTGCGAGGGTGGACGAACAGTTCCGATGTGCCGGTCCAGACCAGCTCGCGGCGTACGAGGCCGACCGGGTCGGCCCTGACCGTGCGAACCGGTCCGATCGACAACACCCCCCGACGGGTGGTCGGAACGAGGAACTCGTGCTCGAAGGTCGCTCCCCTGGCGAGGCTCGGCATCGCGAGCTCGGCAAGCCCTTTGCCGAACGGAACCTCGACCTTCACACCGAGCAGGCGCCGCCGGGTCGGATTGGTCACTTTCACGACCCCGACTGCCCTCTCGCCCACGACCACACGACTGTGCGGAACGCTGAGGTCGATGGTGAAGGCGTTTCTGCCCACGAGATAGATCGCGGCCACGATGACGAGCACACAGCCCGCGTAGGCCACCGCGACGAGTTCCACCCAGCCGAAGCGATAGCCGAACACGAAGGCGAGCGGCACGATCACGAGCATGGTCCACCCGAGTGGCGTCACGACCGCGGACACTCGGCGCAGCCAGCGCGCGAGCACTCCACCGAGCACGCGCGATGCCCGAACGACCGTGATGATCACGTCCGCGAGCACCCCGGTGCGCTCGCCGACGATCCTCGTGCGGGCGTTGGTCAGGCCTGCGGTGGAGGTCGCGGTGGCGGAATCGAAATGCGCGGACGACGTCGAGGTCGCCGACCGGTTCGATCGGACGGCACCCCTGATCGAGTCGCCGCGATTGCTCACACCGATTGCCTGTCGCTCGGCGGCGGGGTCTCGATCAGGATCTGGCTGATGACGCTCGATGCCGTCACACCGTCGAACTCCGCCTCGGGATCGAGAACGAGGCGGTGGGCCAGAACGGGCTCTGCGAGTGCCTTCACATCATCCGGAATCACGTAGTGGCGTCCGTTTGCCGCGGCGAGCGTCTTGGCAGTGCGGATGAGCGCGAGTGCTCCGCGCACGCTCGCGCCGAGGCGCACCTCGGTTGCCGAGCGCGTGCCATCGATGAGCCGTGAGACGTAGTCATTGATCGAAGGATCGACGTGCACCGTGCGAGCGAGCGCGCCCATCTCGATGATGACTTCGGCCGTGGCGATCGGCGGAAGAGTGACATCGTGTGCCTTGATGCCCGCGCCCTCGAGTATCCGCATGGTGGACGCGTGATCGGGGTAGCCGATCGAGGCCTTCATGATGAAGCGGTCGAGCTGAGCCTCCGGGAGCCGATAGGTGCCAGCCTGTTCGATCGGGTTCTGGGTGGCGATGACCATGAACGGGGCCCCGACGTCGTGGCTCACACCGTCGACGGTCACGCGACCCTCCTCCATCACCTCCAGCAGAGCGGCCTGGGTCTTCGGGCTCGCGCGGTTGATCTCGTCCGCGAGGACGATGTTGGCGAAGATCGGGCCACGGTGGAACTCGAACTCGCCTGCACCCTGGTCGTAGATGCTCACACCGGTGATATCGCCCGGCAGCAGATCCGGAGTGAACTGCACGCGGTTGGTCGACCCGCGCACGCTCTGCGCCATGGCACGAGCGAGTGAGGTCTTGCCGGTGCCAGGGAAGTCCTCGAGCAGGAGATGGCCCTCGCTGAGCAGTGCGGTGAACGAGAGCTTGATGACAAAGGTCTTTCCGAGGAGTACCCGTTCGACGTTCGCCACGAGGCGATTGAAGATGTCGGAAAACCATGTCGCCTGCTCGGGTGTCATCGTCATTGCGGATGCCTCTCGTATGGTTCGGTCCGTCTGCACGCTACTGGACATTGCCGGCCTGATCGTAAGTGATGTCATAAGGATGTCCGCCGTTCGCGATGACTCGTATCCTCAGCGTCGGCGCGCCGACAACCACGGAGGCATGACACTGCAGCGTGTCAGCCATGTCGGTGAAGCCGGTGCCGTCGCCGCAGGAGTACTGGACGTTCTCATAGCCGGCCGGCCGCACGAGCCAGCTGAAGGTTCCGCTCGCATCGAGCGCATTGCCGTCCGATACGAAGCTGACCGATCCGACGCGCGGATCGACCGGCGTGCCGACGGGGAAGGATGCCGACCAGCCCGACTGGCAGATCAATCCGGCACCGGCATAGCTGCGACAGGCGCGCACCTGCACGGAGACGTCATGGCCGTACTGCTGGCCCTCTGCGGTGAGCAGGGCGCCGAAGGAAACGGGTCCGTACTGGGTCGTGGGCACGCCGGTCCCGATGAGCCGGTAGTAGAAGCTGTAGTTGTTCGTCAGGTTCGAGCCGCCGATCGAGGCCCCGGTGAGCGAATAGTCCCAGGTCGCACCGCTCTGCGACGGTCCGGACGTCGTTACAGCGGTCACGACCCCGGGGGTGGTGTGGGCCGCGACGGAGGCGCTCGCCCCACAGCCCTGGCTGTTCGTTGCGAAAACGATCACCGAGTAATTGCCTTCGTTCGACAGGCCGGTGAACGTCGCCGAGGTTCCGGTACCGGTGGACTGCGGAGTCGAGCCCGGCGGATTCTGCGCCCGGCAGGTCGGGGTGGCTCCGGTGTAGACGACTGCGGTGTATCCGGTGATCTGGCGGCCGTTGTCCACGAAGGCGCCCGCCCAGCTCACGTCGATCGAGCTGTCCGTCGCTGTCGCGCTCGGCGCCGCGACCGCGAGCGGCGGTCCCGCCGGCGTTCCGCTCGTGTCGGCGGCGTTCCACACGGCGAGCTGGGCATATGCGGAGTTGCGTGCGCTCACCGAGACCGATACGGGCTGACCGTTGCTGAGTCCGTTCACGTCGAGGGCGCAGCTCGAGGCCGAACAGTTGCTCGCATCGAAGTCCGTGGTGATCGTCCCTACGGTCAGGTGATAGCTGGTGACAGCGCTCCCGC
This sequence comes from Microbacteriaceae bacterium, assembly GCA_025464815.1. Taxonomy (GTDB): domain Bacteria; phylum Actinomycetota; class Actinomycetes; order Actinomycetales; family Microbacteriaceae; genus Lacisediminihabitans. The sequence continues at coordinate 17,646 of JAODMW010000117.1, forward strand.
CTGACGGCGTGGTGACGGCGCTCCAGGTGAGTCGCAGACCACCGTCGAGTGGCGCCGCGTTCACGTTGGCGGGAGCGGGCGGAATCACGTCGGACCATACCGTGGAGCTCAATCCCGCTGGATCGGACGCCCCGATCGCGTTCTTGGCAACCACCCGGATCCGGACGGAGCTGTCTGGACCGTTCCCCGGCGTCGCGATGTCACAGATGGTCGCGGCACAGGAAGTGGTCGTCAGGAGTTCGAGCGCCGGCGAATACATGAGCACGTCATACCCGGTGATCGGCGAGTTGTTCGACTGCCCGGGAGTCCAGCGGACCGTCAGCGTCTTGTTGCCGAATGCCGCGAGTTGTACACCGGTGACGGGATCGGGCCTGTCCTGCACCGAGACGGTGACGGAACCCCAGACATACCTGTCGGGATCGCCGGTCGCATCGGCAACCTCGTATTGCAGGGTCGTATCGCCGGGGACGGCCGCTGATGAAGCGGTGACGGTCAACCGCTGATTGTCCGGGCTCGGCGTGATCTGGAGTCCGTCGGGCAGGCTGTTTCCGTCCAGCCCGCGGATCGCGATTACCTTCAGCGGCTTGCCGGGGAAGGGGTTGGTGGCTTCGTCGTTCGCCAGGACATCCACGGTCGTCGTCTGGCCGCGCGGGGCGAGTACCGAATCGGGCGCCGGCTTCGCGAGTGGACGGCTCGACGCGACGACGCTGAGCTGGATTCGTCCCGACTGGCCGTTCGCGACGGCGTCCTTCACGCCGAGCGTGATCGCGGTCGTCGAACCCTTCTGCGCGTTCTCATTCGCACGCAGGGTCAGTTTCTGGCCGGTGATGCTGTAGGTGAAGCCCTGGGGAAGCGGGGTCAGCACCGTATAGGCCAGCTCCGCCAAGTCCTTGAGATAGGGATAGTTCGTGAGCTTGACGAGATCCAGATCCTTGGACTGGCCCGGCTCGAAGTCGATCTCACCGCCGATGAAGACCGGCGGCTGGTTGGCCCGCGCAGTGACCGTGATGGGCAGCACGAGTGTGGCGACCCGGCCATTCGGATCCGTCGCTGAGTTGCCGTCCGTGACCGCGAAGGAGATGGATGCCGGCCCGAAATACTTGTCGGCCGACGTGAACCGCAGGGTGTGGTCGTTGACCACGAGAGTGTCGCCGTTGGCGTGGGTCGCCTGCACGCTCGTCGTGTCGGTCAGGCGCACGCTCTTGCCACCGACCGCGACGACGTAGTCGTCGAGGTTGATGGTGAGCTGCGACTCGCTGGGAATCGACAGTTGCGGTGCCTTGCGGTTGAGCTGCGGAAGGGCGTCATCCAGTCCCGGCACCCAGATGAAGGCGTAGGAGACCACGCTCGAATCGTCGGGATTGGCAACCGCGAAGGGGATGATCTGCCTCTTGTTCTCTACCGTGACATGAATGCCCTTGTTGCTGGTCACCGTCGCGGTCGAACTGTAGCCGGGCAGCAGCGACACCTTCAGCGTGTTCGCCTCCCCGTCGGCGAAGAACACGTTCTTCAGCACGTTCACGTCGATCGCGTTCCTGCCCAGGATGTCCGTGAGCGTCAGTACGGTATCGCTGACGACCGGATAGGCCCGCGGCGCGTTCGCTGCCACGACGACGGTGATGAAGTTCGAGCTCGTGCCGCCGAAGGAATTCTCGATCGTGTAGACGAGCCCGTAGCGGCCGGGCTCGGACGGCGGGGTGATCTTCACGACGTCACCGACCACCGTGGCCACGATGTCCTTCGTGTTCGGTTCCACCTTGATGATCTTCAGCGTGCCGCCATCGGGATCGGAGTCGTTCGCGAGCACCTGCACCGCGACGGTGCCGCCCGGCCGCATCGTGACCTCGTCCGCCACGGCGACCGGATTGTGCGCACCGTCGAGTTTCGGGCTGATGCCGACACGCACGAGACCGGTCGCACGCGCACCGAGGCTGTCGATGACCGTATAGGTGAAGCTGTCCGTGCCCGCAGAGTAACCGCCGGCCTGATAGTCGATGTAGTCGGAGCCGACATCGACGACGGAACCCTTCTGCGGATTGGTGGCCTGCCCGAGGAACTGCACCGAGTCGCCGTCGGGATCGATACCGGTCAGCGGGATCGAGATACGCACTTTCTCACCCGCGAGCACCCGCGAGACGACCGTGGCGGCCACCGGCGGGTTGTTCGTCGCTTCAACGGCCTCGCGCACGGAGATCTTCACCTGTGCCTGGGCGACCTGCCCGCTCGGATCGGAGATCGAGTAGATGGCGGTGAAGTCGCCGGTCTTCTGGGGAGCGAGATATCGCAGCACGTTACCGGAGGTGAAGAGCAGGCCGGAATCGCCGCTGAGGCTCGTGGAAAGCAGCGGATTGAGGGTGAGCTCCTCACCATCCGGCTGCACATCGTTGTTGAGCACCGGGATGTTGATGGCGTCGCCGACGCGCACCGTGACGGTGTCGTCGTTCGCGATCGGCGGCTGCAGTCGCGCAGGACGGGGGATCTCGATGACAGTGACGACTCCCTCGGCCTCGGCGAGGCCGTTGCTGATCCGGTACCTGAATTCGACCGGCTTCCCATCGAGCGGCGCGGTGAGGGTCACCCTGATCGCCCGCTGTTCGAGCACTTCCGCTTGCACACCCGAGTTCACCGGCACGTTGTAGACACCGGTGACCAGGAGAACGCCGCCCGCGGGGTCGCTATCGGTCGAGGCGACGTCGATGGTCTGGCTGCTGAGCGACTTCACGAAGATCGTTTTCGGGATGGTGATCGGTTTGCTGTTCACGTCGGGTGGCGCCGCGACGTCGATTCGCAGTATTCCTGTCGCCGTCTGGTCGCCGTCGTTCACGACGTATTCGAGATAGTGGGTACCGACCTGGTCACTGGTGAAGCGGAAGATACCGGTCTCGAGGCTCGCGGTGATCGTGGCACCGGTCTTGGCGGGCACGCTGGCGAGGCGCAGGGCCCCCGTACCGCCGCGCACGTGGTCGAGGGGGCTCACCGTCACCTCCTGCCCCGCGTAGGCGAGAACCACGAAGGGATCGGCGATGATCGGCACCTGGCCGGACGGCTTGACCGTGACCGCGAGACTTCCCGTGCCCTCGGCGAGGCCGTCCGACATGACGAGGGCGACAGATCGCAGGCCGCTCGATCCGCCGTTCTCGGTGAAAACGACGTTTCCCTCCGGCTTGTAGCTGACGCTGTCTGGCGGTGCCGTGGCCGCCGATGCGAGATAGAAGGCATCGCCGTCGGGGTCAACCCAGTCGCCGACGACGGACGTGGTGACCCGGCCGCCTTCGACCACGAGAGCCTTGCTCTGCCGCACCTGCTGTGGTGGCGAGTTCTCGGATGGCAGCCGCACGGTCACGGTGACCGTCGCGCTGGCTGTTCCGCCGCGTCCGTCGCTGATGGAATAGCCGAAGGACAGGGATCCGCTCGCCAACGGATTCAGCGTCAGCTGTACCTGTTGCCGATTGTTGATGAGATCGAGGTGGCCGATGTTGCTGTCGATCGCCGTCACGTCCGAGATGACCAGCACATCACCGTTCGGATCGTAGTCGTTGAGCAGCAGGGGAAGCACGCTCGTGCGGCCGGGGCGCGCTCCGAAGGCGTCATTGACGGCGACCGGGGGAACCTGGGTCTTCTCGTAATCGGGCGGGATGTCTTCGTCCTGCTGGATCACCTGCTGCTGGTCGTTGCGCACCGTGATGAGGTCGGACCAGTTGTCGATGAGCTCGCCGTTCTGCTGCACCGCCCAGGTTCCACCGCCACGGGGGTCGTTGAGCACGACCTGGTCGCCGTTCGAGACGAAAGCCAGGCGTGTCGCGGTGATCGGAACCGATTGGAGCGGAAGCTCGGTACCGTTCGCCGAGCCGCACTGCCTCCACGCCGATCCCCCCGACCACGCGGCGAGCTCGCAACCGCCCGCGACGATGGGCGCGGCTGCAGTACCGGCCTGGCCCGTGACGAGGGACGTCGGACCGCCTCCGGCGAGTGGAACACGCAGGAGGCCCCCCGCGTATCCGATCAACACGTTCTCACCCGTCGTCGCCGCCTGCTGGAGCACCGGACCGTCCGTCGCCGAAATTCGGTTCGTGAGGTTGGTCGTGCCGCTCTCGGTCAGGAGAGTGCGGCTGACCGAATCGAGCAACGCCCAGTGGCCCGCCACCGAGCTGATCGTGACCTTCGCGTTAGCGCCCCCGATGCTCGCCTTGCTCGTCTGGGTGACCGTGTCAGAGTGCGCAGCATCGATGCGGTATACCTGTCGGGCATCCGCCGAATACACGAAGAGCATGCCCTCCGGTGTCATGCTCGTGACGGAATTGGCCCCGAGGCTCAGCGTCGGCTGCGATTCCGTCTTGAAATTGGCGAGCTCCGAGAATGGCATGATCCAGAGCTCGCCGGTTCCACCGGAACCGATGACCACATTCTCTCCCGCGAGCATGAGCTCTGGGTCCTGAGGTGGGAGGGGAATGCTGTCGAGCACCTTCGAGGTCGCGGCATCCACGATGTCGACCTTGCTGTTGCTGTGGTCGAAGAGCAGCACGGTCGACCCGTGCTGGATCACATCGATTTCCGCGCCCGTGGTCGCAACGACCGTGTTGAGCTCGAGCACCTGGGTGTTGGCGCGCCCGATGACCTGGCTCGAGCCGTTGGGGACCCAGATCGAGCCGTCGTTGAGATCGAGCCGCTGGGCGGTGTATCCGGTCGAGACGATCGCGACCGTCGCCACGAGTGCGGCGATGACAGAACCGCTCGTCGCCGTGGCGACGAGTGATTTGTGAGCTCTCAGCCACTGTCTAATCACGAGCGACAATCACCCGCCGAAATCCACGCACTTCTCACCGCTCGGGCCGCCCGTCTTCCCCTCGCGGTTCACCGTGACCGTGATGCACACGCGATCGCCGGACTTCGCATCGACCCGATACGCGGCGGCGGTCTGAATGCTCGAGCCACCCGTATTGGTGGTGATCTGGTAGGAGTCGTTCGCCCTCAACCCCGGATCGCTCCAGCTGAAGGTGACGGCATCGACGGAGGTCGCGGCAGAGATGTCGGTGACCTTCGGAATGACGTCGGTATTGGCTTTGATGAGAACGAGCGTCGCCGTGGCGCCGAGACCGATGACGAGCACGGCGCTGGCCACGAGCACCCAGGCGAGCGCCTGCATCCCCCTGCTCTGCACGATCGGCGACGTTCCACTGCTCTGCGGACCGCCGACGCTCTGCCGCAGAACGGTACCGACCGACGAATAGGTTCCCGGGGGTAGGCGCCTCCGACGTCGATTCTTGACGGGGGTGGCTGCGCCAGCCACGGCACGGATGCGGGTGCGGTCTTCGAGATCGGAGACCGTTGCGAGAGCCCAATCATCCATCGCAACCTCGATCGGCGTCTGCGGAACGCCGAGTTCGGTCTCGATCGCCTGGAACTCCCGAACGAGTTCGAGCACGCTGAGCGGACGCGCCTCGGGCCTGCGAGACATCGCCTTCTGCAACACCCGCTCGAGGGTCGGCGGCACATCCGAACGGCCGATGGGCTGCACTTTGGCCCGATTGATACGCGAGATGAGATCGGTCGACTTGTTCGACTCCCCCGGCACTTCGAAGGGGGAACGGCCCGCCAGCAGGGAGTAGACGGTGGCGGCGAGCGACCAGATCTCCGATTCGATGCTGCCGGGCGTCTCATCCATCAGCACTTCCGGTGCGGACCAGGGAATCGAGAGGCCGACCGATTCCTGCGTGTCCGCCTCGCTCAGCGTCGATGCGATGCCGAAGTCGGAGAGCACCGGATGCCCGTAAGCGGTCAGCAGGATGTTCGACGGTTTGATGTCGCGGTGTAGCACTCCTGCGCGATGGGCCGTCTCGATCGCGCTGCCGATTTTGACCGCGATGCGCAGCACCTCCGGCACCGGGATGCGCTCGCGACGATACCGCTCGCTGAGTGAGGAGGAACACAGCTCCATGACGAGATAGGGACGACCATCGGATGACACGCTCGCCTGGTACACCGTGAGGATCGAGGGATGCGCGCTCAACTGGGCCATGAGGTTGGCCTCGGCCTGGAACATCTGGCGGACCTGGTCGTTGACGATTTCGCTGAGCATGACTTTCACCGCGACCTGCCGTCGCGGCATATTCTGCTCATAGAGGAAGACGTCCGCGAAACCACCGGAACCAAGAATGCGGATGGTCGAGAATCCGGGCAGCACGGGAGGCTGCGACGGTAGTCGACGTGCCATGATGCCCCCTTCTCCTCGGCGGCCGAGCCTGCGTGGCGCTCAGAATGAGCGCCGCACCCGGTGTCCCATTGTAGGCATGCACCCGATGCGCTCAGCCGGGCAAATCTGCTGATCACAGGCCGGTTTTGACCCCCCTTCGGGGGGCATGATCATCGCCGTGGCGACACCGGGCCCCCTCGCGGAATCGTGTGATCGAGGTCGAAAGCGCCGGTGGCGTCGACAATGTCGACGACGATCGTTGTGACATTGTCTCTGCCGCCCGCCGCGAGAGCCGCGTCGACAAGGGCCTGCGCGGTTTCGGAGGGGGCCAGCCCGGCAGCGAGGTGGAGCCGGATACGCTCCCTGTCGAGTTCCTTGGTCAGGCCATCGGAGCAGAGGAGGAGACGGACGCCCTTGCGCACCGGGACCACCCAGTAGTCGGGCATGGGTTCGGCGTTGAAGCCGACCGCTCGCGTGATCACGTTGCTGTCGGGATGCGACTCGGCATCCTCGGCACGGATGATGCCGGAGTCGACCAGCTCCTGCACGACCGAGTGGTCGACGGAGATCTGGGTGAGTTCGTTGTGCTCGAACATGTACACGCGTGAGGCGCCGACGTTGAAGACGATCCAGCACGGGTCACCGCCCTGCAGTGCGAGCGCGGCGCCGGTGACGGTCGTTCCCACCCCGAGTTCCTTTTCGTCCGCCGCGCGGCCGATGTCGACCGTCGCAGCACGCAGTCCCTGCTCGATCGAGTCGGCTTCGGTGAAATCGGAGGAGATGACCTCGGCGAGGCGGGTGACGACGGCGGCGCTTGCGACATCGCCCGCGGAATGTCCGCCCATTCCATCGGCCACCGCGAAGATCGGCGACTGGGCCACGAAGCTGTCCTCATTGTGATTTCGTTTGTGCCCGGTATCGGTCGCAGCGCCCCAGGCGAGCGAGACGACGACATCCGGACGTCCGGGAACCGCAATGGTCTTTTCGGCGGCGGTGCTGCCAATCTGAGTCACGGGGGCCTTTCGCCGGAGCGGTATTCAGAGATTCGGTGGCAGGATGCGCGGAACAGGCAGAATCTCGACGATATTACCGTCACCAATATCCACCACTGTGCCCGATGACACCACGACCGACTCGCCCTGCCGGAGTTTTAGCGGCGCCGCGCCCAGGATCGTCACCAGTGTTCCGTTGGTCGACCTGAGGTCCGTGACCACGACACTGTTGCCATGCTGGCGCAGCTCGAGATGCGTGCCCGAGACCTCGTGCAGCGGCGATGGTACCCGCACGAGCCGGGGCGGTGCCCCGGTCGAGATACGCGGGGCGACCGGTCTGCGACCGACAAGTGCCGGAGTGTCGAGCGAGATGGGCTCGTGCGTGTTGACCCTGAAACGATGGAAGCCGTCGGGTGCCGCCTCCGCGACGGGCCGAACGCGAGGCGGTGACTTCGCCGCCGACGGCTGGGGCTCGATCCAGGTGGGGGGAGGCTCGACGAGCGCGGGGACCACCGGTTCCGGCGCCAATTCGCGGAAGGCCTCCGCCGGAACATCGGCGAAGGGTACGCGCTCGCGGATGATCGTGTCGTCGTCGAGGATCGCGGGATCCACGATCGACGGCACGGGCCGCCTGATGACGGTGTCCTCGCCCTCAGCCGGTTCCATGGGGACCATTGTCGACTATTTGCCGATGAAACTCATGACGTGCTTCACGCGCGTGTAGTCCTCGAAGCCGTAGGACGAGAGATCCTTGCCATAACCGGAGTGCTTGAAGCCGCCGTGCGGCATCTCGGCGACCAGCGGGATGTGGGTGTTGATCCAGACGCAGCCGAAATCGAGGCGCTTGGCACAACGCATCGCGCGGCCATGGTTCTGCGTCCAGACGCTCGACGACAGTCCGTACTGCACACCGTTCGCCCACTCGAGTGCTTGGGCCTCGTCGCTGAACTTCTGCACGGTGATCACCGGGCCGAAGATCTCGTTCTGGATAGCGTCATCCGTCTGCCTCAGGCCGGAGACGATCGTCGCCTCGTGGAAATACCCTCTGTCGCCCTGGCGATGTCCGCCGAGTTCCAGTACCGCGTTGTCGGGCAGCCTCTCGATGAAGCCCTGCACCTGCGCGAGTTGGTTCTTATTGTTGACCGGGCCGAACAGGATGTCGGGATCGCTCGGCGCGCCCGTTTTCGCGTTCTCCCTCGCATAGGCGGCGAGGGCGGCGACGAACTCGTCGTGGATGCCCGCCTGCACGAGGACACGCGTTGCGGCCGTGCAATCCTGGCCAGCGTTGAAGTAGCCGGCCGTGGCGATGCCTTCCACCGCCGAAGGGATGTCGGCGTCGTCGAAGACGATGACCGGCGCCTTGCCACCGAGCTCCAGATGCACACGCTTGAGGTCGCTCGCAGCGGACTTCGCGACCTCCATGCCCGCGCGCACCGAACCCGTGATCGAGACCATCTGCGGCGTCTTGTGTTCGATCATCGCGGCGCCCGTCGTACGGTCGCCCGTGATGACGTTCAGCACCCCCTTCGGCAGGAACTCCGCCGCGACTTCGGCGAGGAAGAGGGTGGACGAGGGGGTCGTGTCGCTCGGTTTGAGCACGGTGGTGTTGCCCGCCGCGATCGCCGGCGCGAACTTCCAGACCGCCATGTTAAGGGGGTAGTTCCACGGGGTGACCTGGCCGATCACGCCGATCGGTTCGCGACGGATCTGCGAGGTGTGGTCCTTCATGTACTCGCCACTCGCCATCCCGCCGAGATGCCGAGCCTCGCCGGCGAAGAAGCGGATCTGGTCGACGGAGAGCATGATCTCGTCGGCGACGAGGGACGCCCGCGGCTTGCCGGTGTCCTTCGACTCGAGGTCGGCGAACTCCTCTGCGCGCGCCTCCATGGCATCGGCGATGCGGAAGAGCGCGAGCTGGCGTTCGGCGGGTGTGGTGTCGCCCCACTCCTCGAAGGCGGCGGCTGCGGCGCCGAAGGCGGCATCCACATCCGCGGCGCTCGATACCGGCGAGGAGCCATAGGTCTCCTCGGTCGCCGGGTCGATGAGGTCGAAGGCGGCCTCCGATCGGGCGTCGACATACTCACCATTGATGAAGTTGCGGAGTTCAGCTGCGCTCATGCTCCCAACATAGCCAGCGCACAGCACTGGCGCCAGAGTTCCTCACTACCGATTCCGTCGCCAAACACGCCGAGAGATACGGATTCGCTTGTGGCTGCCTCAATCCACTGACAGAATCACGGTATGAGCGCTAACGCGAAGCCCGTGCAACTCGACGACGTGTCGAAAGCGATCATCGAGCAGCTCCAGTCCGATGGCCGCAGGAGCTATGCCGAAATCGGCAAGGCCGTCGGTCTGAGCGAGGCCGCCGTGCGACAGCGGGTGCAGAAGCTCACCGACTCCGGGGTCATGCAGGTAGTGGCTGTCACCGATCCCATGCAGCTCGGCTTCTATCGCCAGGCCATGATCGGCATCCGCGTCACGGGCGACACCACGACCGTCGCGGAGAAGCTCGGTCGCATTTCCGCTGTCGACTACGTGGTGCTCACCGCCGGTAGCTTCGACATCCTCGCCGAGGTGGTCTGCGAGAACGACGAAGACCTCATCGACCTGCTCAACAAAGAAATCCGTGGGATCCCGGGTGTCCAGTCGACCGAGACCTTCGTCTACCTGAAGCTGCAGAAGCAGTTCTACAACTGGGGAACGAGATAAGAAGAAATGACCAGCTATAACGAGGCCGACCTGCAGCAGAAGGCGAAGGACCACCTCTGGATGCACTTCGCCCGCCAGTCCGTGATGGAAGACGGTCACGGCGTGCCGATCATCGTCAAGGGCGACGGACATCACATCTGGGACAGCCATGGCAAGAAGTACTTCGACGGCCTGAGCGGCCTCTTCGTGGTGAACGCCGGTCACGGCCGCAAGCGTCTCGCGGAGGTCGCGGCCAAGCAGGCCGAGGAACTGGCCTTCTTCCCGATCTGGTCCTACGCGCATCCGAACGCCATCGAGCTGGCCGATCGGCTCGCCGCCCACGCGCCGGGCGAGCTCAACCGCGTCTTCTTCTCCACCGGCGGCGGGGAGGCGGTGGAGACCGCCTTCAAGCTCGCCAAGTACTACTGGAAGCTCCAGGGACGCCCCACCAAGCACAAGGTCATCTCGCGCGCCGTCGCCTACCACGGCACGCCCCAGGGCGCCCTGGCCATCACCGGCATCCCCGCGATGAAGGAGATGTTCGAACCCATCACCCCCGGCGGTTTCCGGGTGCCGAACACCAACTTCTACCGCGCCCCCGAGCACGGTGACGACCTCGAGGCCTTTGGTCTCTGGGCCGCAAACCGCATCGAAGAGATGATCCAGTTCGAAGGTCCTGAGACTGTCGCGGCCGTCTTCCTCGAGCCGGTGCAGAACAGCGGCGGATGCTTCCCGCCCCCGCCCGGCTACTTCCAGCGTGTTCGCGAGATCTGCGACCAGTACGACGTACTGCTCGTCGCCGACGAGGTCATCACCGGCTTCGGTCGGATCGGCAATATGTTCGCCTCGACGACCTACGGCTTCGAGCCCGACATGATCACCTGCGCGAAGGGGATGACGAGCGGATACTCCCCGATCGGCGCGACGATCGTGAGCGAGAAGATCTACGAGCCCTTCAAGCATGGGCAGACCTCGTTCTACCACGGCTATACCTTCGGCGGTCATCCGGTGTCCTCGGCCGTCGCCCTCGCCAACCTCGACATCTTCGAGGAGGAGAAGCTGTTCGAGAACGTGCGTGAGAACTCGCCGATCTTCCGCGCGACCCTCGAGAAGCTGCTCGACCTGCCGATCGTCGGCGATGTGCGCGGTGACGGCTACTTCTTCGGCATCGAACTGGTGAAAGACAAGGTGACGAAGGAGACCTTCGACGACGACGAGTCCGAGCGACTGTTGCGTGGCTTTCTCTCGAAGGCACTCTTCGACGCGGGGCTCTACTGCCGTGCGGACGACCGAGGAGACCCGGTTGTGCAGCTCGCTCCCCCGCTCACGATCGGTCCGAAGGAGTTCGATGAGATCGAGGGCATCCTCCGCGGGGTGCTGACCGAGGCGTGGTCGCGGCTCTAGCTCGCCCGAATCGTCGAGTTGCCCACTTTTGCTCTATTTTTCGATGAGATAGGACGTTTGTGGGCAACTCAATGAACTATCGCGACCTGAGCTTCTGGTTCGATTCGCTGGCAGCATCCGGGGCGGATGACCTCACCCAGCGCCCAGCGCTGGGTGGCGACATAGAGGTGGACGTCGCGATCGTCGGCGGCGGACTGACCGGCCTCTGGACCGCCTACTACCTCGCGCGGGCCGACCCGGGCCTGCGGATTGCCGTGCTGGAGAAGCACATCGCCGGCTTCGGCGCTTCCGGGCGCAACGGCGGCTGGTGCTCTGCGCTCTTTCCGGCATCCACGGCGTCCCTCGAGCGGCGACACGGGCGCGACGCTGCCATCGCCATGCGACGAGCCATGATCGACACGGTCGACGAGGTGGGCAGCGTGGCCGCCGCAGAGGGCATCGACTGCGACTTCGTGAAGGGTGGCACCCTGAGCCTTGCCCGCAGCGCCGTTCAGCTGGATGCGGCGAGAGCCGAGGTCGAGGAGGCCGCCCGCTATGGCATCGACGAGATCGTGCTCGTGGATGCCCCGCAGGGCGCGAACGGTACACTCGCGGCCACCCTCGATCCGGCCTGCGCACGGCTGCAGCCGGCGAAGCTCGTCCGCGGCCTCGCTCGCGTGGTCGAAAACCTCGGCGTCACCATCTACGAGGGCACGAAGGTGCGTGACTGGCAACCGCACCGCGTGGACACGAGTCGCGGCACCATCAGTGCGCACGCCATCGTGATCGCGACCGAGGGCTATGGCGCCGCGTTGCCGAAGACCCGACGGAGCGTGCTGCCGCTCTACTCCCTCATGATCGCGACCGAGCCGCTCAGCGAAGCGACCTGGGCGGAGATCGGCATCGAGCATGGGCAGACCTTCACCGACTTCCGGCACCTGCTCGTCTACGGCCAGCGCACAGCGGACAATCGCTTTGCCTTCGGTGGCCGAGGAGCGCGTTATCACTGGGGCAGCAGCATCCGCTCCGACTATGACCGGGTCCCGCGAGTCTTCGAGCACCTGCAGCGCACCCTCGGCGAGATCTTCCCCGCCGCGAAGGATGCTGCGATAACCCATCGCTGGGGAGGTCCGTTGGGCGTG
>JAODMW010000118.1 GCA_025464815.1 Microbacteriaceae bacterium
TCACGAGCCTCTCGCCGGCCTGGACCCGTCTCGGCCTCTTCGGGCTCGACACCGAATCCGCGGATGCGCCAAAACTCGTGCACGCCTTCGTCACCCGCGACGCGCAGGGTGTGACGACCCTCGCCGACTGGGACACCATCGGCATGCGCGCCAGCCAGAGCAACAGCACGCGGCTCGATGGGGCGATTGCGGCGGCCGACCGGGTGTTCCGCCGGCTCGACCCAGGGCCGAGCGCCGATCCGCTCGTCTTCGCCATCTTCGCGAACTTCGAGATCCTGGTCTCCGCCGTCTACGTCGGGCTCGGGCAACGCGCGCTCGAACTGGCTGTCTCATCCGCACGTGGCAGGACTTCGGCCCGCACGGGAACGACGAAGGATCTCGATCCCAACACACGGTGGAAGATCGCTGACGCCGCGCTGGCCCAGGATGCACTGCTGCCCCAGCTCGACGCTCTCGCGGCAGACGTCGACGGGCTCGTCGATCGCGGCACGCAGTGGTTCCGGGCGCTCGTCGGACTCAAGTCTCGCGCCACCCGAACTGCGCGCTATGTCGTCGACCAGGCCGTCGCCGTCGCCGGCGGAGCGGCGTTCACGTCGTCGAGCGAGCTGGGAAGGCTCTACAGGGACGTGCTCGCCGGAGGGTTCCATCCGAGCAACGATGACTCCGTGCACGCGACGGTCGCCACCGCCCTGCTCGGCCCCATCCCCGAATAGCACGATCGGCCTTCGACAACGCGCCGTGGGTTCGGCCCGCTCTAGGCTTACTCTCATGTCGTCTACCCTGACCATCGACCCCCGAACCGTCGTCTGGTCGGTGCCGGAATCGGATCGCGCCACGGCCCTCGCCGAGCGCCCGCTGCTCCTGCTCATGCACGGCAGGGGCTCACACGAGCACGATCTCTTCGCCCTCGCGCCGTTGCTTTCCGCAGAGACCGTCATCGCCTCGCTTCGTGCTCCGCTTCCGCTCGCCGGCGCCTTCAGCTGGTTCCCCGATGGCATGCCGGGAGACCCCAGCCTGGAGGCAGCGGATGCCGCATCCGTCGCCGTGCTCGACTGGCTCGACACCGTTCCTGAAGCCAGGCGCATCGGCCTGCTGGGTTTCTCGCAGGGCGGCGCGATGACGATTCACCTCATGCGGCATGCGCCGGAGCGCTTCGCGGCCTATGTCAACCTCGCCGGGTTCAGCATCGCGGGCGAGCTGCCCGCGGATACCCGGCTTGAGTCCCTGAGACCGCCCGTGTTCTGGGGACGCGACCCCGCCGATCCGGCCATCCCGGCCTTCGCCGCCGACCGAACCGCCCAATGGCTGCCGTCGCGATCGACTCTCACCGCGCGCCTCTATCCGGGCATCGGCCACTCCATCTCACGCGAAGAGATCGACGATGTGAACGACTTCCTGCGCGATAACGGCCTGAGCTAGCCTGCACTCCGATACGCCATAACAGGCCCAGACAGACTCATCGCCCGGTGCGGCACTTGGTGCGGCTCTTCCGGGCGGTGAGTTGTTCTTCATCCAGACTGCTCCTCGCCGCTCGAGAACGCAAGGGTTTTCTGGTGTGAATCGACTCGCCCCTTTTTGGGGATGTCCGGCTCCCGCGTCACGTCGATACAGTGGGGAGGCAGGCACAACCGTTGGGGGACGGCATCAGGACAATGGGAAATACGTCTTCGGCGTTGCCTTCTCGATCGACTGCCGCTGCCGAGATGGCGGTGAGCGCTCGTCGGCCGCCATTCACGGCGATGCGCGAGTGTCTCGAACTACAGGCTGATGCGCCGCTGCTTTCGCGTTTCGCGCGCCTGTTCGGAGGCAACCCCCTGCAGCGTGGAGCCGTCCGTTCCTATCGTGGTGCCGTCGCCGAGCTGACCGTCGCCGGCGTGCTTTCCTCGCTGGGCGAGGATTGGACGGTGCTGCACTCTGTGCCGATGGGACCGGATGTCGCGAATCTCGAGCACCTCGTGATCGGCCCGTCCGGTGTGCTCGTCATCTCGACGAAGAGCCATGCCGGACAGCGAGTCTGGGTGGGCGAACGAATGTTCATCGCGGATGAAGTCCGGTATCCGCATCTTCCTCTCGCGGAACGGCAGAATCGTGCGGTCGAGGAGCGGTTGGCCTCAGAGGGGCGTGCTTCGGTGCCCATTGCCTCGTGCGTCATCGTGGCCGACCCGCGCGAACTCACGGTCAAACGCCACACGAGGCATATCGAGGTCATGACGAGCCGCGACTTCGAGCGATGGCTGCTCGACCTTCCACGCCTCCTGTCGCCCCAACTCGTCTCGGCGGTCGTGGCGTCGGCTTCGGCCTGGTCGATGTTGGATCGCGGAGACGACGCAGAAGACCCGCTGCCCGCCTTCGACAGGCTCCGGCGTCGCATCCGCCGATCGCTGCTGCTGCGACTCGGTTGGCTCGCCGTGGGGCTCGCCTTGAGCTACGGGGCGCTCTACCGCGGAGCACTCGTGTTGCTGGGCGTCGCTGCATAGTTCCGTGCCGATTCCGTCGCTCAGGTTGTCGTCGGCATGACCGTGTAACAATCGAGGCATGTCCGACCTGATCTCTCTTGCCGTCGCCGAACCGGGGAGCGGCCGGCCCGCGGAATTCTCCGCATACATCGCTCGACCGGAGGGTGAACCGAAGGCAGGTCTCATCGTCATTCACGAGATCTGGGGTCTGGTCGACCACATCATGGCCGTCGCCGATCGTTTCGCGGCCGAAGGCTACCTCGTGGTCGCGCCTGATCTGCTGAGTTCGGTAGGCGTCGAGGGTCATGTTGGCCTCGAGCTCAGCGCGATCATGACGAGTCCGGATGAGAAGGTGCGAACCGAGGGCCAGCCGCGATTGCGCGATGCCTTTGCTCCGACTCGGGTTCCGGAGTACGGCGTGTGGGCGGTTTCCGCTCTTCGCTCGTGCGTCGACTATCTCGCCGACCAGACGGTCATCGACGGCCGCATCGCTGTCGTCGGCTTCTGCTTCGGAGGCTCGTACAGCTTCGCCCTTGCCGCCGCCGACCCGCGTGTGCGTGCTGCCGTGCCGTTCTACGGCACGCCGCCGGAGCTCGAGGGCCTCGCAAAGATCACAGCGCCCATCCTCGCCATCTACGGTGAGAACGATCCGCGGCTCATCGACGCTCTGCCCGAGGTCTCCTCGGCCATGCAGGCCGCCGGTGTCGACTTCAGCCGGCAGGTCTACGAGGGCGCCGGCCACGCATTCTTCAACGACACCAACCCTCACGCCTACCGGCCGGATGCCGCCGCCGATGCCTGGCGTCGTACCCTCGAGTTCCTCGACGCCCGTCTGGTCTGACCCGGACGATCGCATCGCCTCCGAACGGTCGCTCAGCCCTTGGTGCAGTATCCGGACGACACTGCAGCCGACAGCCCCGGGGCCTGGCTGACGACCGGCCGCAGCACCCCGGTCGTCATCGCGAAGCCCAGATGCTGGGCTGTCGCCGACTTGGCGAAGATGACGCCTGCCACTCTTCCGCCGGAATCCAGCAGCGGTCCGCCCGAGTTGCCCTCCTGCACGTCGGCGGCGAGGTAGTAGACCTCGCGCGGGCTGGGGTTGGCGCCGTAGATATCCGGCACCTCCACCGTGCTGACGCTCTGCACCGCGGCCGGTCCGGAGCGGAAGGGTCCGCCGAGGGGGTAGCCGTCGAACACCGCCTTCGCGCCGGTGCCGAGATCCGTCCCCAGGCTGAGCGGCGAGGTCGGGAGTCCGGGAACCGCGAGCACGGCGAGGTCGTTCGCCGTGTCGAAATA
>JAODMW010000144.1 GCA_025464815.1 Microbacteriaceae bacterium
CGACGACGCCGGTTCGAGCCGGCCACCGGTTGATCAGCGGGCGCGGAGCCTCTCGAGCAGTGCAGCCTTGCCGAGTCTCGAATAGCCGACGAGGCCGTCTTCGCGGGCTTTCGCACGCAGTTGGGGCAGGGTCCAGGATTCGGATGGGGTCGTGGCGGCTGATGCGCGCGGGGTCCTGGGACGCACCGTACGCGGCGCGGCGGCGCCCGTGCGAACCGTCGTCCGCGGGCGGATGGGAGCCTTGGCCGGCGTCTTCGCCGGCGTTGCGGTCGTCGCTGGCGTCTTCGCCGATGCTGCCGTCTTCGCTGGCGTTGCGATCTTTGCGGAGGCCGCTTCGACCAGATCCTTCGCCTTCCTGCTTGCATCGCGCCCGGACTTCTGCACAACGTCGACCGTCTTCGCGGTCGTCTTCTTCGCCTTCGCAGTCTCCTTCTTCAGCGCGTCCTTGGCCTTGTCTGCGCGCTTCTTCGCTCGCGCCTTCTCCTTCGCGAGCGCCTTCCTCGCCTCCTGCACCTGCTTCTTGAGTTTGGCTTCGACGGCCTTGCGATCCACCTTCTTGGTGGACTTCTTGGCCGACTTCTTCACGGACTTCGATGCCACGGTGATCCCCTGTCTGCGATGCGAGTGCTTCTCGCGCTTTCGTGCCATTCTCCTCCGAGACCCTGTTCGCGGGCCATGGGAATGTCGATGATGCGCGGGGAATGGCACAGTTCCGGACCGCTTCCGGCCTGCGCCTAAGCTTGGACGGTGTCGACTCTCTCTGATCTCGTGCTTGCGCAGGGCCGTTCGGATGAGGCGGACATCGAGTGGCTGCACCTTCTGGTCGGCGACTGGCAGTTGCTCGCCGATCTCGCCTTCGCCGACATCGTGCTGTGGGTCCCGGCGCAGGACGGCGGCTTCGTCGCGGTCGCCCACGCGCGGCCATCGAGTTCTGCGACGCTCTTCTATCGTGACTTCGTCGGGCAGGCGATCAAGCCCGAGTGGAGGAGCCAGGTCACCGACGCCTTCGAGACCGCGCAGATCGTGGATTCCGCCGCTCCCGACTGGTATGAGGAGACACCGACGAGGGTGCGGGCCGTACCGGTGCTGCGCAGGCTCTCGGCGAGTGGATCGGAGACCACGAAGCATCCGATCGCGGTCATCAGCCGTCACACGAACCTGAGCGAGGCGCGAACGCCCAGCCGCCAGGAACTGACCTTCAACGAATGCGCGAACGACCTCTTCGCGATGATCTGCGCCGGTGATTTTCCCGATCTCGGGGCGCCGACGGGCCCACGCCGCGGCGCGCCGCGTGCCTCAGACGGATTGCTGCGACTGGATGTCGACGGCACTGTGACCTTCGCGAGTCCCAATGGGCTGTCCGCCTTCAATCGCATGGGCTTCGCCGGCGAGCTCGAGGGGGAGTCCCTGGCGGAAGTCACGACGTCCCTGCTCACCGGCAAGCTCATCGTCGACGAGTCGCTGCCGCTCGTGGTCACCGGTCGTGCGCCGTGGCGTACGGACATCGAGGCCAAGGGCGTGACGGTCTCATTGCGCGCGATCCCGATCCGTGATCGCGGTGAGCGCATCGGCGCGATCGTGCTGTGTCGTGATGTGACGGAGCTGCGCCACCAGGAACGCGAGCTCATCACGAAGGATGCGACGATCCGGGAGATCCACCACCGGGTCAAGAACAACCTGCAGACGGTAGCGTCTCTGCTGAGGATCCAGGCGCGCAGGTCTCACTCGGACGAAGCGCGCGAGTCCCTCAACCAGGCCATGCGCAGGGTAGCGGCCATCGCCGTCGTGCATGACACCCTCAGCGAGGGACTCAACCAGAACGTGGACTTCGACGTGGTCTTCGATCGAGTGCTCAAGCTCATCGCCGAGGTCGCATCGACGCACAACACCAAGGCGCACCCCAAGTTCACCGGCAGCTTCGGGGTGCTGCCCAGCGAATATGCGACACCGCTTTCGCTCGCCCTCACCGAGCTGGTGACCAACGCGGTGGAGCACGGTCTCGCGGGCCGGGAAGGCATCGTCGAGATCATCGCCGAACGAACGGACGAGACCCTGAGCGTGCAGGTTCGCGACAACGGCAGCGGGCTGCCGGAGGGCAAAGTCGGCTCGGGACTCGGGACTCAGATCGTGCGCACCCTCATCCAGGGCGAACTGGGCGGCACGATCGACTGGCACACCATGGTGGGCGATGGCACGGAAGTGACCATCGAAATCCCGCTGGTCTGGTTGACGAAGAGCTGACCGGGGTCAGCAGCGCGAAGCGGAGCTTCGGTCGCCACTGCGACCCTCCGATTTAGGAAGCGCGGCGGGCGCGTGCGGCGCGGCGCTTGAGTGCGCGGCGCTCGTCTTCACTGAGGCCACCCCAAACGCCGGAATCCTGGCTCGTCTCGAGAGCGTACTGGAGGCACATTTCGGTGACGCTGCACCGACCGCACACAGCCTTTGCCTTGTCGATCTGGTCGACGGCCGGCCCGGTGTTCCCAACGGGGAAGAAAAGTTCGGGGTCGGCAGTGAGGCAAGCAGCTTTGTCGCGCCAATCCATCAGGGGTGCTCCTTATTGTTGCGGAACGCAGGGCCATAGAGTCCTGTGCAGAGGTCGAAAGACCAAGATTCAGGTGGAGAATTAGGGAATTCCGGGATGTGCTCACGGCCCTGTGAGTGCAAATCAACCTCACATAGAATCTCATATTGGTTGTAGCAAATCAATAGTCGATTAGGGGATGAACCTGTGAGCGCACAGAGAGTTTTGCGCAGGCCACCCCTGCTGGTAGTGCTAGCGGCTCTGCTTTTTCTCGAGTGTGCGCTACTCGTCGCGGCGACCGTGTACCTCGTGATCGAGATTCTCATTGCGCGCCCCGACTCCTACGCGAGCGCGATCGCCATCCTCGTCCTGACCGCGATAGCCGCGATCTGGCTCGGCACGATGGCGGTGCACACCCTGCTCGGGCGGCCGTGGATCCGCGGGGCGGCGGTGGTGTGGCAGGTGCTCCAGATCGCCCTTGCGGTCGGCAGCTTCCAGGGCTTGTTTGCCCGTCCGGACCTGGGGTGGTTCCTCATCGCCCCGGCGGTCCTCGTGCTGGTGCTGCTGTTCACGCCCTCGGTGATCGCGGCCACCAGGCGCCCGGAAGGCTAGGCGTTTGCGCCGATCGCCGCACCGTGCATGACTGTTCCCTTGTGACAGGAATGTGCGTGCTCGAACAGGCTCATACCTGACGCAAGGGAACAGTCAGCATTTTCGCGCCCATCCATCTGCGTATCGCCTACGAGTCCAGGGCCAGTTTCTTGCGCAGCGAGGCGACGTGTCCGGTGGCCTTGACGTTGTAGAGCGGCAGTTCGATGGCGCCCTTCTCATCGAGTACGAAGGTCGAGCGGATCGTTCCGGTGACGGTCTTGCCGTACAGCGACTTCTCGCCGTACGCGCCGTAGGCGTTGTGCACGGCGAGGTCGGGATCGCTGAGCAGGGGGAAGTTGAGGCCCTGTTCCTTCTGGAACTTTCTCAGGGCATCCGTCTTGTCCTTTGACACGCCGAGCACCTGGTAGCCGGCGGATTTGAGCGAGTTGATGTTGTCGCGGAAGTCGCAGGCCTCCGTGGTGCACCCGGGCGTACTCGCCGCCGGGTAGAAATAGACGATGACCTTCTTGCCGGCGTAATCGGCGAGGGACACGGGCTTGTCGTCCTGGTCGTTGAGGGTGAAGGCGGGTGCGGTGTCGCCCGCTTCGAGCTTGGCGGATGTCGACATGTGTGCTCCTCGATTCCATTGGGTACCTTAATTCTACGGAGCCATGACTCCGGAAGAACTGGTCGGCCGCTCGGTTGGCGAGGGCGTCGCGACCGATGCTAATGTTGACCTTCGGTTCTCGCGTTCGCGTCGAGACGCTGCGCACCTCTAGCTCAATTGGCAGAGCAACT
>JAODMW010000145.1 GCA_025464815.1 Microbacteriaceae bacterium
AGCTTCATGAACGACCGGATGGAGTTTGGCGCCGTGTAGAAGATGGAGACGCCGTACTTCTGGATGACCTCCCACCAGCGGCCGGGATGCGGCGCGTCGGGCGTTCCCTCGTAGAGCACCTGGGTGGCGCCGTTCGCGAGCGGGCCGTAGACGACGTAACTGTGGCCGGTAATCCATCCGACGTCGGCCGAGCACCAGTAGACATCGGTCTCGGGGTGCAGGTCGAAGACGTTCTTGTGCGTGAAGGCCACCTGCGTGAGGTAGCCGCCACTGGTGTGCAGGATCCCTTTCGGCTTGCCGGTCGTGCCCGACGTATAGAGGATGAACAGCGGATGCTCCGCCTCGAATGCTTCGGCCTCGTGCTCGTCCTCCACGGTGGCGATCGCCTCATGCCACCACTGGTCGCGTCCGTCCACCCAGTCGATCTCGTTCTCGCCGCGCTTGACGACGAGCACGGTCTCGACGGTGTGCTCGCCCGGCTTGGCGAGTGCGGCATCCACCGCCGGCTTGAGCGGGCTCACCTTGCCCTTGCGCCAGCCTCCGTCCGCCGTGATCACGAGTTTTGCGCTCGCATCGTCGACGCGGGACCGGATGCTCTCCGCGCTGAAACC
The DNA here is from genome assembly GCA_025464815.1 of Microbacteriaceae bacterium. Taxonomy (GTDB): domain Bacteria; phylum Actinomycetota; class Actinomycetes; order Actinomycetales; family Microbacteriaceae; genus Lacisediminihabitans. The sequence continues at coordinate 612 of JAODMW010000145.1, forward strand.
CCCGAAGATCACCGAGTGGACGGCACCGATCCGCGCGACCGCGAGCATCGCGACGACCGCCTCGGGGATCATCGGGAGATAGATCGCGACGCGGTCGCCGGAACGGATGCCGAGCTTCGTGAGCAGGTTGGCCGCACGCTTGACTTCGGCGGTCAGTTCCGCGTAGCTGATCGAGCGGCTGTCGCCGGGCTCGCCCTCCCAGTGGATGGCGATGCGGTCGCCGTTGCCCGCCAGTACGTGGCGGTCGAGACAGTTGAACGCGACGTTGAGCTCGCCATCCGCGAACCACTTCGCGAAGGGCGCGTTCGACCAGTCGAGGGTCTGGGTGAAGTCTTTGTGCCAGTGCAGCAGCTCCCGTGATTGCCCGGCCCAGAACGCGAGCCGATCGGCCTTCGCCTCGTCGTAGAGCTCGGGGCCTGCGATCGCATCGGCGGCGAAGGATTCGCTCGGGGGAAAGCGGCGCTCTTCGTGCATCAGGCTGTCAATGGAGGTGTTCGGCATCGGTATCCTCTGTGCGCAGGCAGGGGCTTCGGCACCCCGGCGTCAAATCGTGCTTCCATGCTAGACGGGGTGCGGCCCCGTCGTTGCCCGTTACCCGCCACTCCGATATTCATCGCTGTGAGTAGGCCGAATTCACCCCCCATTCGCTCTTGCGTGCAAGGACTGCTGGAGTACACTGAGACCCGTCGAATGCAAATTCGATAAGCGGCGCATAGCGATTCCCCCCAATCCAGCGCTGCTGTGGCGGCGCCGGTTCCCCCCAACAGGCGCCGCCCCTCTTCTTTTAATAGCGCTTGTCGATGGCACTGTCCTCTCCTCCACGGCTCGCTCGTTTCGTTGTCGTTCATGGGTGCCGAGATCGGACCAGCTGCCCAGTGATGACGGGCCTATTGTCGAGCGATGTCCGACTCCGCCTCACCCCTCTCCGTCGACCGCTTCGTGGCTCGCCGCCCCGGGGCGAAAGAGAGCGACAGCGTTCCAATGCGCCTCGCCGGGCAGGAGTCGGCCGGGTTCGGTCCGCTCGCAGCGCTGGTCTCCGATCCGGAGGTCACCGACGTGTTCGTCAATGGCCCAGGCGGCCTCTGGACGGATCGCGGGGGCGGTCTGAAACGGGAGCCGGCGTTGGGCCTCGACGAGGCATCGATCCGCGAACTGGCGGTGCGGCTTATCGCCCTGGGCGGCAGGCACATCGACGAGACGACCCCCTGCGTCGACGTGCGACTGCATGAGGGCATCCGCGTGCACGCTGTGCTTCCGCCCATCTCCACGAATGGCACGCTCCTCTCTCTCCGTCTGCCGAGGGTGGCGCACGTCGGCCTCTCCGACCTGGAATCGGCGGGTTTCTTTTCAGAGATTCCGCTCGCACGGGTAACCGGGCTCGTCGCACGCCGCGAGAATCTGCTCATCACCGGAGCCGGCGGGAGCGGCAAGACCACCTTTCTCGCCGCGCTGCTGTCGAGCGCCTCGGCGGCCGACCGGATCATCGCGATCGAGGATGTCGCCGAGCTGCAGGTGGCGCATCCGCACTTCGTCTCCCTCGAGGCGCGGCAGGCGAATCTCGAGGGTGCCGGCCAACTCGGGCTCGAGCGATTGGTTCGGGAGGCATTGCGGATGCGCCCCGACCGTCTCGTGCTCGGCGAATGTCGCGGCGCCGAGATCCGCGAACTCCTCGCCGCGCTGAACACCGGGCACGACGGAGGTGCTGGAACGCTGCATGCGAACTCGCTTGCGGACGTGCCCGCGCGCATCGAGGCTCTCGGCGCGCTCGCCGGGATGAGCCCGACGGCGATCGCGCGCCAGACCGTAAGTGCGATCGGTCGCGTACTTCATCTCGAGCGAGGCACGGATGCCCGCCGCCTCGTACAGCTGGGCCGGTTCGAGCTCGACGCCCGCGGCCGGCTTCGAATGGTCGAAATCACCGATGCGTGAACGGAAGGGAGAGCTCGACCCACTCGCCTCCGTGGTCCAACGCCTCAGCGTGCTGCTCGTGGCGGGGGTGGCGCCCGTTTCGGCGTGGGGTTATCTCGCCGAAGGCGCGCAGGGGGCTGATGCCGATCGGGTGCGAGCGGTGGCCGAGGCCGCTGCCGGGGGAGCTGTCATCTCCGAGGCGATCGCGAATGCCGCCGACTCGGCGACGGCGAACGCTATGGCCTGGCGTGGGCTCGCGGCCGCCTGGCACGTCGCCACCGAAGCAGGCGCGCCCCTCGCTCCCACCCTCGTCGAACTCGCCGTCTCGCTGCGCTCGCTAGCGCAGAACCAGCGCGACCTGCAGACTGCCCTCGCTGCTCCGGCTGCGACCGCTCGAATGGTGATGGTGCTTCCCGTCATCGGAATCCTGTTCGGTCTGGCCCTGGGCTTCGACGTGCTCGGCACGCTCTTCGGCACGCCACCCGGACTGGTCTGCCTCGCGCTCGGCGTGACCCTCATGATCGTCGCCCGGTGGTGGAACAGCCGGCTCATCGCCTCCGCTCGACCGAAGCGGCTCACGCCGGGGCTGGGACTCGACCTCATGGCCGTCGCGGTGTCGGGCGGGGCATCGATCACGCGTGCACAGGCGACGGTGGCCGAAGCCCGTGAGCGCTGCGGCCTGCAAGAGGACGGTACGGACGCGGCACTCGAGGAGGTGCTCGAGCTCTCCCGCCGAGCGGGGGTGCCCGCGGCCGGACTCCTGCGCAGCGAAGCCGCCGAGGCGCGCCGCGTTGCGCACAGCGATGGAGAGAGAAGGGCGGCCACCCTCGCCGTCACGCTCATGCTGCCGCTCGGGTTGTGCATCCTTCCCGCGTTCATGCTGCTCGGTGTCGCGCCGCTGCTGATCTCGGTCATCTCGTCCACAGTCGTCTCTTTCTAGGGCGAGGCCACCGGTCGGCCTCTTTTGCCGGATGCTCCGGTCGGTGAGGACGACCATGTGAACATCCGGCCGATATGCCGGGAACTGAAAGGAACGACATCCATGGAACGACTGAAGAGGATTCTCCGCAGAGATGACGGGGCAGCCACCGCCGAGTACGCCATCGCGACAATGGCGGCCGTGGGCTTCGCGGGCCTGCTCGTCGCGATCATGCGCAGCGACGAGGTGCGTGGCATGCTCACCGACCTGGTGCACCGTGCACTCACCTTCGCGGGGTGAGCGGGGGAGCGTCACCGCCGAGTTCGCGGCCGTCGTGCCCGCGGTGATCCTCGTGCTGGCCTGTTGTTTGGCCGGGCTGCAGCTGGCCGCGCAGCACCTGCGGCTCCAGGATGCCGCCGCGGGCGCCGCCAGAAGCGTTGCGAGAGGTGAGAGCCTCGCCACCGCAGCGCAGCTGGCCACCCGACTCGTGCCGGGGGCGCGCCTGAGCAGTGAAACTCGCGGTCCCGTGGTCTGCGTCACAGCTTCGGTTCCCGGGTCGATCCTGGGAGGCGTGATCACGGTCACCGCTTCGAGTTGCGCTCCGGCCGGCGGCACGTGAATGACGATCGCGGTTCGGGCTCCCTTCTCGCGGTCTCGATCGTTGCCGCGATGCTGGCGCTCGTGTCCCTCCTCCTGCCTCTCTCCATTGTGCTCTCAGCGAAGCAGCGGGCGGCCGCAGTGGCGGATGTCGCGGCTCTCGCGGCTGCGGATGTCGCGGTCGGCGCGCTCCCTGGAGTCCCGTGCGACTCCGCATCGTCGGCCGCCAAAGCCAATGGCGCGCTGTTGGGCGATTGTCGAGTGGACGGAGCGATCGTCACGGTGGCGGTTGGCATCACGATTCTCGGCTTCGACGTGCGAGCCCGTGCGACGGCCGGACCACCCGGCTCGGGAGTGGATTAGGGGCCCTCGGTGTTTCTGTGTGTATGGTGTGCGTGTCGGGCCTGCAGCCCGGCTTCCGGTCCAGCTGTGCGTAACATCAGCGCGGCAACCCTATGCTGGGCGAGGTTTGTATTCATGAGCGGCGACCGCCGCAGACGCTAGGAGTCAGGTGCCAGGCACGAAGAAGCTGGTCATTGTCGAGTCGCCGGCCAAGGCGAAGACGATCGCCCAGTACCTGGGAGAGGGATACGAGGTGTTGGCCTCCGTCGGCCACATCCGCGACCTCATCGAGCCGAAAAACCTGCCAGCCGAGCTCAAGAAGGGTTCGATGGGCAAGTTCTCCATCGACATCGAAAACGGATTCGCTCCTTATTACGTCGTCTCCGACCAGAAGAAGAAAACGGTCGCCGAACTCAAGCGCGCGCTCAAGGATGCCGACGAGCTCTATCTCGCAACTGATGAGGATCGCGAGGGCGAGGCGATCGCCTGGCATCTCCTCGAAGAGCTCAAGCCGAAGATCCCGGTCAAGCGGATGGTCTTCCATGAGATCACCAAGGAAGCCATCCAGCTGGCCCGTGACAACACCCGCGATATCGATACGGCTCTCGTCGACGCGCAGGAGACCCGCCGCATCCTCGACCGTCTCTACGGCTACGAGGTCTCGCCGGTGCTCTGGCGCAAGATCGGTCCCGGCCTGTCCGCCGGCCGGGTGCAGTCCGCCGCGACCCGCCTCGTCGTGGACCGCGAGCGTGAGCGACTAGCCTTTGTCGCAGCAGGCTACTGGGACCTCTCGGCGCTGCTCGCGACATCCGCAGACTCCACTCCCTTCGAATCGCGTCTCGCGCGTCTCGACGGAATCCGCGTTGCGACGGGTCGCGACTTCGACGACAAGGGCCAGCTCAAATCGTCGGCAAACGGCAAAGCGGATGCCGTGGCTCTCGACGAGCGGTCGGCGCAGGCGCTGGCCACAGCACTGCGCGACCCTTCCGTCTCGGTGGTCGTCTCCTCCGTGGACTCGAAGCCGTACACGCGTCGTCCTGCTGCGCCGTTCAGCACCTCGACACTGCAGCAGGAGGCCGCTCGCAAACTGCGCTTCTCGGCCCGCCAGACCATGAGCGTCGCGAAGGGCCTGTACGAAAACGGGTACATCACCTATATGCCTACGGATTCGCTCATCCTCTCGCAGCAGGCGATGAACGCGGCGCGCTCGCAGGCGGGCAAGCTCTACGGGGCGGAAAGCGTCTCGGAGAAGCCGAGGACCTATGCGAGCAAGAGCAAGAACGCCCAGGAGGCCCACGAGGCGATCCGCCCGGCCGGCGACACCTTCCGCACGCCCGGCGAGCTCGAGGGCGTGCTCCGCGGCAACGACTGGAAGCTCTACGACCTGATCTGGAAGCGCACCGTCGCCTCGCAGATGGCCGACGCGAAAGGCTCGACGGCATCCGTCGTCATCACCGCCGGACCCGTCGAGGGAAAGGTGGCGGAGTTCGCGGCGAGCGGCACGGTCATCACGTTCCGCGGGTTCCTGCAGGCCTATGAAGAGGGCCACGACGAAGAGCGCAACGACGCCGCCGAGCCGACCGAGGCCAAGCTGCCCCCCTTGACGGTCGGCCAGAAGCTCACGGTCAGGGACATCGAGGCAAAGGGACATGAGACCAGCCCGCCGCCGCGCTACACGGAGGCGAGCCTCGTCAAGACCCTCGAAGAGCTGGGGATCGGTCGACCGTCGACCTATGCCTCGATCATCTCGACGATCATCGACCGCGGCTATGTCACGCCTCGCGGAACGGCGCTGGTTCCGAACTGGATCGCCTTCTCGGTGGTGCGCCTGCTCGAGGACTTCTTCACCGACCTGGTGCAGTACGACTTCACCGCCGGCATGGAAGACGACCTCGACCGGATCGCGGGCGGCCAGGAGGACCGCGTCGGCTGGCTGACCAGCTTCTACTTCGGCAGCGACAAGCACCGTGGTCTTCGCAATGTCATCGACAATCTCGGCGACATCGATGCGAAGAGCATCAACTCGATCAAGCTGAACGACGAGATCACGCTCCGTATCGGAAAGTACGGTCCGTATCTCGAGGTCGCTGGTGAGGATGCCGAGGCGGAGGCGACCCCACGCCGGGTCAACATTCCCGAAGACCTTGCCCCCGACGAACTCACGGTTGCCAAGGCACAGGAGCTGATCGACGCGCCCGTGGTCGTGGACCGCGTGATCGGCGTGAACCCCGACAACGGCAAGAACATCGTTGCGAAAGACGGCCGGTTCGGTCCGTATGTGACCGAACTCGACCCGGAGCCCGAAGCTGTGCCCGACGAGATCGTGCCTGAGGAGGTCGTGGCCGATCCGCTCACCGGCGAGGTCGTCGACGAGAAGCCGCGGAAAAAGACCGCATCGAAGAAGGCGGCGAAGAAGACGACCGCCGCCAAGCCGCGCACGGCATCCATCTTTAAGTCGATGGACCTCGCGACCCTCGATCTCGACACCGCTCTGCGCCTGCTCTCACTGCCTCGGGTCGTCGGCCAGGATCCGGAGACCGGCGACGACATCACCGCCCAGAACGGCAAATTCGGCCCGTATCTCAAGAAGGGTGCCGACACTCGTTCGCTGACCGAAGAGGACCAGATCTTCGAGATCGACCTCACCGGTGCCCTCGAGCTCTACGCGCAGCCGAAGTACGGCGCGCGTCGTGCCTCGAGCGCACTCAAGGAGTTCGACGCGGACCCCGAGAGCGGCAAGCCGATCAGGATCAAAGACGGCCGTTTCGGTGCATACGTGACCGATGGTGTCACCAACGTCACCATCCCGCGCGGCGAAACGATCGAGGAGATCGACTTCGACCGGGCCGTGCAGATGCTCGCCGACAAGCGCGCCAAGGGTCCCGCGAAGCCGAAGGACAAGGCCCCTGCGAAGAGGAAGCCAGCGGCGAAGAAGCCGGCAGTCAAGAAGTGACGATGGCCGGACTCTTCATCACGTTCGAGGGCGGCGATGGCTCCGGAAAATCCACGCAGGCCGGACTGCTTTCGGCTTGGCTGACGGATGCCGGTCACACCGTCGTACGTTCACGCGAGCCGGGGGGAACCGATCTCGGCGTCGAGCTGCGCGAGATCGTGCTCCACCGGAAGGGACACATCGCCCCTCGCGCGGAGGCGCTGATCTACGCCGCGGATCGTGCGCACAACATCGCCACCCGGGTCCGGCCGGCCGTGGAGCGCGGCGAGATCGTGATCCAGGACCGCTACCTCGACTCCTCCGTCGCCTACCAGGGCGCCGGCCGCGTGCTCGACCCGAAAGAGGTGCGTGACATCTCACTCTGGGCGACCGAGGGATTCATGCCCGATCTCACGATCCTGCTCGACCTCGACGAGACCATCGGGCGCGAGCGTCTGGATGAGGCGCGCACCAAATACGACCGGCTCGAGGCCGAAGAACACGACTTCCACGCTCGCGTGCGCGCTGGTTACCTTGCGCTCGCACAGGCCGAACCCGACCGTTTTCTCGTGCTCAGCGCGACCGACTCGATCGAGACCATCGCGGCGGCGGTGCGTGCGCGCGTGAACCCGCTGCTCGCAGGCTAGGCCGGCGCGGCAGAAGACGGTCAGCGGCGCCGCATAGGCTTGGGGATATGTCCGTGTGGGATGAACTGACCGGCCAGTCCGAGGCGATCGCGATCTTCCGGGCCGCGGCCGACGACTCGAGCCTCAGCGATGCCCCCATCGGCGACTCGGCGATGACGCACTCCTGGCTCATCACCGGCCCTCCCGGCTCCGGCCGCTCCAATCTCGCCTATGCCTTCGCGACCGCTCTGCTCAGCCAGGGCGATCCGGACGGCGATGAGGCGACCCGGCGCCAGGTCGCGGCCCGGACGCATCCGGATCTCGGAGTGCTCAGCACCGAGGGTGTCATCATCAAAATGGATGACGTGCGCAAGCTGGTCTCGAGCTCGCAGTTCTCGCCATCCGTCTCCCGCTACCGCGTCATGGTCATCGAGGATGCGGACCGCATGGCCGAGCGCACCTCCAATGTGTTGCTCAAGGCGCTCGAAGAGCCGCCGCCGCGCACCGTCTGGATCCTCTGCGCTCCGAGCGAGGCCGACCTGCTGCCAACCATCCGTTCCCGTGTCCGCACCGTGCGGCTCAGGGTTCCGGATGTCGCGGAGGTCGCCGAGCTCATCTCGCGCCGCGACGGCGTCGACCTCGCCACCGCGACTCGCGCCGCGCGCGAAGCGCAGAGCCACATCGGCATGGCGCATCGCCTTGCCACCAACGAGGAGGCGCGGCGGCGGCGCAGGCAGACGCTCGATATCGCCCTCGGCATCCGCTCGGTCTCCGATGCGGTGATCGCCGCGTCCAAACTGCTCGAGCTCGCGGGTGAAGACGCGAAGGCGATCACCGAGGAGCGTGACGCCGAGGAGCGCGAGAGCGCCCTTCGATCGCTCGGAATCGAGCCGGGCGGCACCATCCCGCCGGTCCTCCGCGCCCAGCTCAGGGCGCTCGAAGAGGACCAGAAGCGACGCGCCACGAGGAGTCTGCGCGACGGCATCGACCGCATCATGGTCGATCTGCTCTCGCTCTATCGCGACGTGCTGCTGATGCAGCTCGGCGTGACGACCGAGCCGATCAATCTCGCCATCCACGCCGAGCTGGTCGCCGCGAGCTCGGCGTCGAACGCGGCGATGACCCTCGCCACCATGGACGCGATCGCAACCGCACGGCGTCGCATCGACGGTAACGTTTCGCCCGCGCTGGCTCTCGAAGCCATGCTCATTTCAGCCGCACGTCAGGGAGATCGATGAACACCCGCCGCAGGTCGACCCGGATCGCCATCGTGGCGGCCGCGCTCGCGATCCTTCTTCCGCTGAGCGGCTGCGTCTCGTCGTTCCTGCCGAAGGCGCCGAGCACGACCTCGACACCGACGAATGAGAAGGTCGCCGCCGATCTCAAACCGTTCTACAGCCAGGTGCTGACCTGGAAGAGTTGTGAGAGCGGCAACTTCCAGTGCGCGACCGCGACCGCTCCGATGGACTGGAAGAACCCCGCCACGAAGTCGATCAAGCTCGCGCTCATTCGCAAGACAGCATCCGGGACCAGGCTGGGGTCGTTGCTCGTCAATCCTGGCGGTCCCGGAGGGTCGGGATACGACTTCATCAGGGACAGCCTCTCCTACGCCGTCGACGCCACGCTGCAGAAGAACTACGACATCGTCGGCTTCGACCCGCGGGGTGTTAATAAGTCGTCCGCGGTCAAGTGCTATAGCGACCCGGCCAGCATGGACGCCTACCTCTTCGACATCTCGCCGAACCCCTTCGGCTCCGACGCCTGGATCGCAGATCAGGAGGCCGCGAACCAGAAGTTCGGGCAGGACTGTCTCAGGTACACCGGTGATCTCCTGGGCTTCGTCGACACCGTGAGCGCTGCGCGCGACCTCGACCTGCTCCGTGCGGTGCTCGGCGACAAGAAGCTCAACTATCTCGGCTACTCTTACGGCACGCTCCTCGGTGCGACCTACGCCGACCTGTACCCGAAGAAGACCGGCAGGCTCGTGCTCGACGGGGCCATCGATCCCGCCACGACGAGTTTCGATGTCAGCGCAACTCAGGCCAAGGGCTTCGAGAGCGCGCTGCGCGCCTACCTCGCCGATTGCAAGTCCGGCAAGAAGTGTCCGTTCACGGGAACGGTGGACGCCGCGATGAACACGATCCGCTCGTTGCTCGACAGCCTCAACGCGAGTCCGATTCGCGCAACGGACGGACGCGAGCTCGGCAGTTCGACGATGACGAACGCGATCATCCTTCCGCTCTACAACAAGACGAACTGGCCCTACCTCTCCGACCTGTTCACGAGTGTGATGCAGGGCAAGGCGGACTACGCCTTCCAGCTCGCCGACAGCTACTACGAACGCAACGCCAACGGCACCTACAACGACAATTCCACCGAGGCTTTCATCGCCATCAACTGCCTCGACTACAAGGTCACAGCCACGACGGATGCGAGCCTGCAGGCGGATGCCGCGAAGCTCAAGCAGCTTGCGCCGGTGCTCGGTCCGCAGCTCTCCTACGACACCTCGTGCATCAAGTGGCCGTTCCCGTCCACCCGCGATCGCGTCGCGATCACGGCCAAGGGTTCAGGACCGATCATCGTCGTCGGGACGACGAACGACCCGGCGACGCCCTACGTCTGGGCCCAGAGCCTCTCGAAGGAACTCCAGAACGGTCACCTCGTGACCTATCACGGTGAGGGCCACACCGCCTACAACAAGTCGAACTCCTGCGTGAACACCGCGGTCGACAGTTACTTCGTCGACGGCACCGTGCCGAGCAAAGATCCCAGCTGCTGAGCTGGAGTCCGCGCCGATGGCTGTGCGCGTTTTGTGCCAAATGAAGGAACTCTCGCCGCGAACCTCCCGAATCTGCGGGTAAGGATCTCTACAGCGGGCAAGATCTCCTTCATTTGGCACGCAGAGTGGCGCGGACTCTTCGCCACCATCGTTTGTGCAAAATTGCAGAGTGCGCAATAATGTACGCGTGACCCTGGAACCCGAGACGTTTGGCCTGCGCGAGCGCAAGCGCCTTGCAACGCGACGTGCCATCCAGATGGCCGCTCTCGACCTGGTCTCCGAGAAGGGGCTGGACAAGGTCACCGTCGACGAGATCAGCCGGGTCGCGGATGTCTCGCCACGTACCTTCTTCAACTACTTCGCCTCCAAGGAGATCGCTCTCGTCGGAGATGCGCCGGAGCTTCCGCCGGAGGAACAGTTGCTCGGCTTTGTCAACGCCGGTCGTGGGGCGAGCATCTTCGAAGGGCTCGGTGAGCTTCTCATCCCATCGTCGAATGGCGAGACCGAAGACACCGAACTACTGCAGCGGCGGCGCGAACTGCTGAAGAAGTATCCGCAGTTGTTCGCCATGCGGATGACCGCGATGCGCAACTTCGAGGACAGGCTGGGCGAGGTGGTCGCCCGCCGCCTCGGCATCGACCACCCGGAGCTGGCCAAGGATCAGGATGCCCTGCTCAGCCGGGCGAGGCTCGTCACCCTGGTCGCCTTCGGGGCCATGCGCCACGCGTGGATCTGCTGGGCGGACACGGACGGTGTGCTCAGCCTCGGCGAACGGCTGCGGGATTCCTTCATGCAGCTGGACAACATCCTCGCTCCTGCGGATGCCGCCTAGCGTCATGTTCGCCTCGCGCGTCCGCTAAGCTTTCTTGCTGTGCCACCCGGGTTTTCCCGGTGCACGCCGCCTTAGCTCAGTCGGTAGAGCATCTCACTCGTAATGAGAAGGTCATCAGTTCGATTCTGATAGGCGGCTCAGGTAAACGTTGGGATCCAAGCCCCATCGTGTGCATATCGCTCAGATAAATCCCCTCCGGAACCCCTCGCCGAGTGGCGGGTCCCAGTAGCCTCGGCGTCATGCCTCTGCAAAATGAGAAGTACGTCATCGGCCTCTGCGATGAGGTCCTGGGAGTCGAGAGCGCGAAGCACCACACGTTCCTGTGGCTCTTAGGCGATGTGTCGCCCACCACCGGACGGCAGCGCGCGCTGCCGGTTGACGCCTACTGGCAATCGTTGAAGCTCGTCGTTGAGTTCTACGAGAAGCAGCACTCCGAGGCCGTCGGTCTGTTCGACAGGCGCCAGACGCTCTCGGGAGTGAACCGAGGATTGCAGCGGAAGCTATACGACGATCGCCGAGTGGAGTTGATTCCGCAGCACCGCCTCGCACTGGTGTTCATCCCTATGTCGGACTTCACTGTGCGGCGCAATCTAATCGTGCCAAGTAGGGACGCCGACCTCGCGACAGTCCGCAGCTATGTGGGGGCCTTCGCCTAGTGCGCGTCGACGCGAGCGCCGGGCCCGGCGGGTGTTCCGTCGGGCCCGACGCTCGCAGGCGATCAGCGATCGGCGTGCAGCCGATCGGGGTGATCAGCCGTCGTTGTGGTTGGTCGAGCCCGCCGGGATGCCGGGGACGTTGTCAGGCCCGTAGATCTTCGCGTCCCCCGGGTACGGGGACGTCCAGTGATGGGTCTGGTACCACGTCCAGCGGTTCATCAGCTCCGGGTTGTCGACGTCGGGCACCGCGTCCTGCTTGGCGGTTCCGGTGAAGCGCTGCTTCTCCGACCACGTCTGCCACTGGGCGGCGACGGCCTTCTCCGATGCCGGGATCTCGGCGGCCTTGTCCGCGGCGGCGTTCACCGCGTCCGCCGCGGCGCCGGTCGCGCCGAGGGTGTC
>JAODMW010000150.1 GCA_025464815.1 Microbacteriaceae bacterium
TCCTCGAATACGGAGCACACCTCACGGCCGCCTCGCTTGCCCACGCTCTCTGTTGGGTCTATGCCAGCCGTCGCCCAGAACTCATTCAAGTTGGGATCAGTCATAGGTATTTGCGTTTTAGCCGAGCAGCCACTTTTCTGCTCGCAGCGTTTTACGCCGTCGGAGCGGCGATCGGTGCAGCCTTTCCGATCGTTGGACTCATCGTCTTCCTGGCGGTACCCATTCCGTTCATCAGCGGCTTGTATTACAGGCAACTCGCACGCCATCGATAACTGTCGCAGTCGCCAAACGGCGGCGGATCGCCCAGGCATCATTCAGTTCATCTTCACGAATCAGGCAACTTGCATCAGGCGGCGAACGGTCTTGCCCCTAATCGTGACTCCGTGCTGGTTCCGCAGCTGCACCAGCGGCCGCGGTAACCATAAGCGCCTTAGGCAGTCGCGAATGCGTCGCGCAGCAACGGGCGCACCGGGAACTTTCCCGCGAGCGAGTCGACGAGCTGCACCTTCGTCGATGTCGGCAGTGCTGGAGCGAGTCGAGCGATGATCTCAGACAGCGCTTCGTTGTCGCGCAGGATGCGCGCGGTCGTGGGCGCACCTTCGGCGCCGCCGTCCCATCGAATTCGAAAGCGGCCGCGCCGTTGCATCCAGCGGTCTGCGGCAGAACGCCTGCTTGGATGAGACGGACAAATTCGATCTTGCGACTATCGGGCACCGCGTATGTTGTCATGCTGGACTTCCTGCAGCGTCAGGTGTCCAACTTGTGGAGCGCAGTTCACTCTTTCTCCCATCCCCCGTCCCCTTCCCTCCACAACCTTCCGCCAAATTACCTATCCACAGATTCCCGAGGACTATTCAGATATAGTTTCGAATCTGAGAAGCTATATGCATGCAAATTCTCGTAGACACGTTCGCCGATTCTCTCGGCGCCTCGCTGTCTGCGGCCGAGGCGATACCCTCCGATATCGCGATGATCAGCGCGCTCGAACACGATGAATTGCTGGGTTCGCTCCGCACTGTTGCAGAAATTCGGCGGGTTTTGGATGCCCGTGCTTCTCTGATCGCCGGCGAGATCGCCCATCGCTCGCGCCGCGAACTCGGCTACGGAGGGCTCGCACAACGCGCGGGGTTCCGCACGCCCGAAGCGCTCATCCAACACGAAACCGGGTCCACGGCTCGAGACGCCTCGACACTCGCCCAAGTCGGTTCGATCGTCCACGAGGCGCTGGCGGATGCCACTTCAGGCGAGCCATGGCTCACCGATGTCGGCATTGCGGTCAGCGACGGAACGATCTCGATCGAAGCGGCCAGGGCGATCAGGTCCGGACTCGGTGGCCGGGCCGACGACGGTCCCGGCATCTCGGCCGACGATCTCACCCACGCGGCCAATTCGCTTCTGAAGGAGGCATCCGAGCTCGACGCCGATCGGCTATACAGGCGTGCGCGTGAGTTGCGGGACGGGCTGGATGCCGCAGGCATCGCCGACCGTGAGCGCGCGCTGCACAGGCAGCGTTCCCTGCGGCGCGTGCGCCGACCGAACGGGCTCAGTCGGTACATCCTCGATCCCGATCTGGAGTCCGCCGCCTTCTGGGACGACGTGTACGACAAGCTGACCTCGCCACGACGTGGTGGCGCGCGGTTCGTCGATGAGGATGACAAGAGCTGGGCCGAGGCGATCGCCGCCGATACTCGTACCACGGATCAGTACCTGCACGACTCGATCACCCAACTCCTGCGCATCGCCCTGGAATCCGAGTCGACAGAAAGCCATCGCATCATCGGGTCACGCACACCAGCCGTGCGTGTACTGGTCAGCGCGGACATGCTCGCGACACGCACCGGTCACGGACGCATCGAAGGGTCCGACATTCCGATCTCGATCGAAACGGTCGAACGCCTCGCGTGTACCTCGGGCACTGTCGCCATCGCCTTCGACGAGAACGGCCAGGTGATCAACCTCGGACGGGAACAGCGCCTCTACAGCGGCCGTCAACGGATCGCGCTCGCGGCGAGGGACGGCGGATGCCTGTTCCCCGACTGCGGTCGGCCACCCTCGTGGTGCGAGGCGCATCATATCGAGCACTGGCATCGCGACCGTGGCAAGACAAATCTGGCCGATGGAGTACTCCTCTGCCGACATCACCACATGCTGTTGCACAACAACCACTGGGAGATAGTGCGACGGGGTGCCGAATACTGGTTGATCCCGCCGGCCGACGTGGACCCGCGCCAGGCTCCGCGACCGATGCCATCGAAGAGCGCGGCGCTTCAAGACCTGCGGGCGGGGGTAGCGAGTTGAGAGCGATACGTGGGTGGGAATGGCCGCAGCACACCTCCGGAGACAGCGCGGGGCAGCCGTCGCCCAGGTCCGCAAAGCTGGCCCGTGAACCCCACCGGCACAGCACCCGCGAAGTACGTCGGGGCGCGTCAGCTAATCACCGCCGTCCCAGCCGTCAACCATCGCGAACCACCTACGCGCAGGCCGAGCGTCAGGGCGCGAGCGCCGATGTAGCCGAACCCGAAAGCGGCCCACAGCTCAACCAGGCTGCCCGACACCGAAGCCAGCCACAGCAGCGGCAGGTAGATCGCGACGTTGATGATCCCGCTGAGTGCCAGATAGCGGCCGTCGCCCGCGCCGATCAGCACTCCGTCGAGCACGAACACGAAGCCGGCGAGTGGAATGCCGAGCGCCATGAGGAGCGCGACCGGCACCAGCGCGAGGCGAACATCCGCGTCATCCGTGAACACGAAACCGAGCAATGGCGACAATGCCGCGACCACCGCACCCAACCCGACCCCGGCGAGCGTGCCGAACAGGATCAACCGACGCGCGATAGCCCGCACGCGATCCGGCTGGGCGGCGCCCAGGCCGTGGCCCACCATCGCCTGCCCCGCGATCGCCAGCGCATCGAGCACGAACGCGAGCAGAGAGAACACGGCGAGCGCCACCTGCAGCGTTGCGAGTTCGGCGACCCCGAGCAGGCTCCCGACGAAGACTGTCGCGACCATGGCCAACCGCAAAGACACCGTGCGCAACAGCAACCAGCCACCGGATGCCGCAGCCACCGTCACCCCGGCGAGCCCCGGCCACACTGCCGCGCCCGCCGCTCGAGCGGCCCGAAGCACCTGCACCACGAACAGCGCGGCCATTCCCCACTGCGCGATCACAGTTCCGATCGCCGAGCCGGCGATCCCCCAACCGAAGCCGTAGATGAAGACCGCATTGAGCACGGCATTCGCAGCGAAGCCGATACCGACGATCAGCAGAGGAGTGCGGGTGTCCTGCAGTCCGCGCATGAGTCCCGTCGCGGCGAGCACGAGCAGCATCGGCGGCAGGCCCCAGACCGAGATCGTGAGGTAGGTGACCGCGGATGTCGCGACATCCGCACCGGCACCGAACAGCCCGACGGCGCCCGGCCCGGCGAGCAGCCCGGCCATGAGCAGCAGGGCACCGACGGCGAGCGCCAGCCACATTCCATCGATACCGGCACGCACCGCACCCCGCCGATCGCCGGCACCGAGCCTGCGTGCGACCGCCGGGGTCGTCGCATAGGCGAGGAACACGAGTATGCCGACAGCCGTCTGCAACACGACACTGGCGATGCCGAGTCCGGCCAGGGGCGCCGCACCGAGGTGTCCGACCAGAGCGGTGTCGACGAGCAGGAACAGCGGTTCGGCGACGAGCGCGGCGAGGGTCGGTCCCGCCAACCGCAGAATTTCACGGTCCAGTGGAGCGTCGAGAAGTTTGTCGAGGGGATTTCGGCGAGCCACCGGCTCAGGTTAGCCGCCACAGCCGGCCGAGGTGGCATGGCGACTCGGAGCTATCCGAAAAACTCCGCCAGCAGAGGGGCGAGCACGGTCTGGTCGACCCCGTGGTCCTGACCCTCTACGGTCAGTCGTCGAGCTCCGGGGATGGCAGCGGCCACGGATGCCGCGGCGCGACCCGCCCACCCAGGACTCGTGCCGCCATCCATCACCAGGGTCGACGCAGTGATGGCTGCGAGACGATCCGTCGGAACCCTGCCGTCGCCGGTGAGCGCAAGGTCGTAGGGAAGCGTGTGGGCCATCGCGACCATGCCCGGCCAGAACGGTGCCTGCTTCACCCACTGGATGCTGTTCTCATCCATGCCGGTCAGCCGCATGAAGTTCTCCGCGGCCAGTTCACGATCACCCGCGTCGATCGCCGCCTGTACGCCGCCGTCGCTCAGCGGGGTCGGGTCGTCGGGATCGGCGGTGTACGGCGGTTCATAGACAGCCAGCTTCGTGATCGCCGAGCCACGCGAGGCCGCCTCCATGGCAAGCATCGCGCCGGAGGAATGTCCGTACACGTAGACCGAACCGCCCGCCGCCGCGATCAGGGCATCGACGTCCTCGACCTCGCGCTCGATGGAATAGGGTGCGGTGTCGCCGCTCTCGCCGCGACCCCGCCGATCGTGCACATAGACCGTGAAGTGCGGCGCCAGCTGCTCCTTGAGGACGTCCGCAGAATGGCGATGGTTGAAAGCGCCACCGATCACGATCAGCGGTCGGCCCTCACCCGCCTCCTCGTAAGCGATCGTCGTGCCGTCGGCGGACTGCACCGTTGCTGTGGCATCTGGCATGGTCGCTCCTCGTCTATGCGGTAACACTGCGAAACTACTACCAAATCCAGGGTTTGGCTCACGTCGACCAGCACAGTGCCCACCACGCCATCGTGAACTGCCGAATGGGTGTGGACGGTGCGCGACCTGGCCGCCGCCGTCACTGCATAGACCGCGACTACCACGATTGCGGCAGGAGCACGACATTTGTCGGCGATCACACATCGTCGATGCCCTAGGGTGATTTGGTTGTCATCACTCCGTTACCTCGTTGGGATCTTTGATTTATGACCGGACGGCACAACAGGCGGGCTCTTCCGAGATCCCAACGAGCCGTGCAATCCATTCGAAAGCTGCTCGCCTCGGCTGGAGCGATGCTGGTGGCACTGGCCCTTGCCAGCACGGTGGCCATCCCGGCTACCTCGGCATCGGGGAACTCCGTGTCGGGGAACTCTGTCTCAGGGAGCGGACTCCCAGCGCCCCGAACGGAACACTTGCAGCGTCTGGCCGTGAGCGCCGGCGTCGCAGAACCTCCGGTTGTGAGGGATAGCTCCCAGGTCGTGCGTGTCTACCGCCAGGCAGGTCCGGGAGCCACGAGCGCGGGAGGCTGGGCCGCCCCGATCAATCGTCCCATCAACTCGCCATGGGGTCCGAGGACCGTCATCTGCACGAACGGGGTCGGGTGTGACAGCGGATTCCACCGCGGCGACGACTTCGCCGCAAGCTGCGGCACGCCCATCTATTCCGTGTCGGCAGGAACGGTCACCGCCATCACGCGAGGCGGTCTCGCCGGGGACGAGATCGTCATCTCGCACGCGGGCAACGTCTCGACCGCCTACTCGCACATGTTCGACAACGGGATCCTCGTCTCGGTCGGACAGGTCGTCTCCGCGGGCCAGAACATCGGACTCGTCGGCTCCTCCGGCGACAGCACCGGCTGCCACCTCTACTTCGAATACCGCATCGGCGGGCTCCCCGTCGACCCCGTTCCGGCCATGGCTTCGCACGGGATCCTGCTCAGGGTGGCGTAGCCGTACCGCTGAAGTTCTACTGCTGCGCGCGCTCCAGCACGAGTTCACGGACGCGCGCGGCGTCGGCCTGGCCCTTCATCGCCTTCATGACCGCCCCGATCACCGCACCCGCAGCCTGCACCTTGCCGTCGCGGATCTTCTCGAGCACGTCGGGCTGAGCCGCCAGCGCCTCGTCGATCGCGGCGACGAGGGCGCCGTCATCCGAGACCACTTTGAGTCCGCGCTTGTTCACGACGTCGAGAGGCGCTCCTTCGCCCGCCAGCACTCCCTCGATCACCTCACGGGCCATCCGATCGGTGATGGTTCGCGATACGACCATGACCGCGATATCGGCGACGTCCCGCGGTGTGATGTCGAGAGAGGAAATCTCCACGCCGGCCGCGTTCGCGATGCGCGCGAGCTCACCCGTCCACCACTTGCGTGCCTGCTCCGCGGATGCGCCGGCTGCGACAGTTTCCTCGATCTCGACGAGCAGACCGGAGTTCACGACGTCCTGGAACTCCAGGTCGGTGAAGCCCCAGGCATCCTTGAGGCGACGCCGGCGAATCGCGGGCGCCTCCGGCAGGGCCGCGCGAAGCTCCTCGATGAGCTCGATACTCGGCTCGACGGGCAGCAGGTCGGGCTCCGGGAAGTAGCGATAGTCGTCGGCGTCGCTCTTCGGACGGCCGGCAGAGGTCACGCCCGTGTCCTCGTGCCAGTGGCGGGTCTCCTGGGTGATGGTGCCACCCGCGGCGAGGATGGCGGCCTGACGCTGGATCTCATAGCGGATGGCGCGCTCGACACTGCGCAGCGAGTTGACGTTCTTGGTCTCCGTGCGGGTGCCGAGCGTGCCGGAACCGCGGGGGCTCAGGGAGATGTTCGCGTCGCAGCGCAGGTTGCCGCGCTCCATCTTCGCATCGCTGATGCCGAGCGAGCGTACGATGTCGCGGATCGTCGAGACGTAGGCCTTGGCCAGCTCGGGAGCATCCCTTTCGGCACCGTAGATGATGTTCGTCACGATCTCGACGAGCGGAACACCCGCACGGTTGTAGTCGACCAGCGAATATTCCGCTCCCTGAATACGTCCGGTCGAACCGCCGACATGCGTGAGCTTGCCGGCATCCTCTTCCATATGAGCACGTTCGATCGGAATCTGGAACAGCCTGCCATCAGCGAGCTCGACCTCGACGTTGCCGTCGAAGGCGATGGGTTCGTCATACTGCGAGATCTGGTAGTTCTTCGCGAGGTCGGGGTAGAAGTAGTTCTTGCGTGCGAACCTGCTGCTGGGACGGATGCTGCATCCGAGGGCGAGGCCGAGGGAGATGCTGTGCTTCACCGCCTGCTCGTTCACCACTGGAAGCGAACCCGGCAGGCCAAGGTCGACCGGCGTCACGTTCGTATTGGGCTCGCCACCGAAGAAGTTGGGGGCGTCCGAGAACATCTTCGTCGTGGTGTTGAGTTCGACGTGCACCTCGAAGCCGAGCACTGGCTCGAACAGTTCGAGCGCCTTGTCGTAGTCCATCAGTTCTGCCGGTTGTGCCATGTGACAATCCTACGGGCGCACATCGAGCGTGTTTTGCGTGGCGACAGCGACTGGCATCGGCTCGACCGTCGCCGACGTCTTCTCCGATCGCACGAACCCGATTCCCGCGAGAATCAGCACGCCGCCGACCAGCTGCGGAATGCTCAGGCGCTCCCCCAACAGGATCCACGCATACAACGCCGCTGCCACCACCTCCAGCAATCCGGCAAATGAGGCGAGCCGCGAACCCAGGATCTCACTCGCGGTGATGCTCGCCGCATAGGCCAGGGCGGTGGCGAACACCCCGACGATGACCAGCGGCAGCCACCACGGCACGATCACGCCGAGGAGGTGCGCCCCGCCGAACGTCGCGGTGACGGGTACGAGACCGAAGGCACCGACGATCCCGAGCACGATCCCGCCGATCAGCAGCCCGGAAGCGGCGAGCGCGACCGGCGGAAGCCCGTCGCTCGGGCGTGCAGCCACCACGTAGTAGATCGCGCATCCGATCGTCGAGAGAGCTGCGAATGCCAGGCCGAGCAGGTCGAAGCTGCCGCCGCCGGGCGATACGACGAGCACAAGCCCGACCACGGCGACGACGGACCCGATGAGCACCACGGCCTTCGGCATCCGCCTGCTCGCTGCCCAGACCCACCCGACGAGCAGCAGCGGTGCCATGTATTCGATGAGGATCGCCGTGCCGACCGGGATGCGCTGGAGTGCTGCGAAGTAGACGAGCTGGGTGGCCGCGACGCCGATGAATCCCATTGCGAGAACACGCCAGCGTGCGCGCCAGAGCGCCGACCAACGACCACGAAGCGAGAGAGCCGCGACGGGCGCGAGAACGATTCCGCCGAGGAGAGCGCGGACGGTGACTGCGGCCGCCGGACTCCAGCCGGCTTCGAGGAGCGGCTTGATGAACGCGCCAGACATACCGAACGTGGCGGCCGCTATCACTGCGACGACAAGGCCGAGGGAGGTCGATGAGCGTTTCACGAATCCATCCAATGTCATGGTCAACATGCTTGATACCCCTGACATTAGAATGAGGGTGAGTAAGGAGTCAATTTGCATTTTGTCCCTGACACGGAAGAGACCCTCGAGTTCACCGCCGCGCTCGCCAACACCTGTTCCGAAGCGTCACGAAGCGGCCTGGATGAGATCGCAACCGTGGAGCAGCTGGCGGGCTTTCTCGCTCGCTGGGGTTATTCGGGACGCATCGACCACGATGGTCGCGAGCTGCGTGATGTGCTGCAAACCCGGGACCTCTTTCGTGACATTTGGAGCCTCGGCACCGACGACGCCGTCGGTGCGATCAACCGGATGCTCCGCGAGGCGAGAGCGCTCCCCCAGCTTGCCCGGCACGACGGGTCGCCCTGGCACCTGCACGCGACGGAGCCCGACGTGCCGCTCGCGGAGCGGATACGGGTCGAGGTCGCGCTGGCACTCGTCGACGTCATCCGCTCCGGCGAAACGAACCGACTGCGACTGTGCGAAGCCGACGACTGTGCCGGCCTGCTCGTCGACCTCTCGCGCAACGGGTCGAAACGCTTCTGCAGCGTGCGATGTGGCAATCGCATGAACATGATCGCGTTCCGGGAGCGGGCGGCGGAGGTCTCCTAGACGGTCAACTCCGGTGCCTGACTTATCAGCGTTTGCCCCCACGAGTCTTCGAGCAGCGCCTCGATGACAGCTCCGTGCTCGTAGAGCCGGGCATCCGCCCGCGCCGGCGCCATCAACTGGAGCCCGGTCGGCAGGCCGTCCTCGGGGGCGAGTCCCATCGGCAGGCTCATGCCCGGGATGCCTGCGAGGTTCGCGGGAATCGTCGTCACGTCGTTCAGATACATCGCCAGCGGGTCGTCGATCTTCTCGCCGATCCTGAATGCCGTAGTCGGTGCCGCCGGGCTGATGAGGATGTCAGCCTGGTCGAAGGCGCTGGCGAAGTCGCGCTGGATGAGCGTGCGAACCTTCTGCGCGCTGCCGTAGTACGCGTCGTAATAGCCGGCGCTCAGGGCGTAGGTGCCAAGGATGACGCGGCGCTTGACCTCGGGACCGAAGCCTGCTTCGCGAGTCGCCGCCATGACATCCTCGACCGTCCCTCCCCCCACAGGGTTCACTCGCAGTCCGAATCGCACCGAATCGAACTTGGCCAGGTTGCTGGAGGCCTCGGCCGGGAGAATCAGGTAATAGGCAGCCACGGCATACTCGAAGTTCGGGGCGCTGACCTCGACGATCTCTGCTCCGTTGGAGGCGAGCAGCTGGAGGGTCTCGTGAAAGCGCTGGCTCACGCCGGCCTGGAAACCAGGGGCATCGAGTTCCTTGACCACGCCGATGCGCACGCCGTTGAGGTTGCGGGTCTGCTGCCCCTTGCGTGCGGCAGCGGCAAAGCTCGGCCATTCGTCTGTGAGGGAGGTGGAATCGCGTGGATCATGCCCACCGATCACGTCGTGCAGCAGCGCGGCGTCGAGCACCGTGCGGGTCACGGGACCCACCTGGTCGAGCGAGCTCGCGAGGGCGATCGCGCCGTAGCGACTGACACCGCCATAGGTCGGTTTCACGCCGACGCTGCCGGTGACGGCGGCGGGCTGGCGGATCGAGCCGCCGGTGTCGGAGCCGAGCGCGAGCGGCGCTTCGAACGCTGCCACCGCGGCGGCGGAACCGCCACCCGAACCACCGGGAATACGATCGAGATCCCATGGGTTATGCGTCGGACCATAGGCGGAATGCTCCGTCGACGATCCCATCGCGAACTCATCCATGTTCGTCTTGCCGAGGGGCACGAGGTTGGCTTCGCGCAGCCTGCGCACGACGGTCGCGTCGTAGGGCGGAATCCAGCCTTCGAGGATCTTCGACCCCGCTGTCGATGGCATGTCGAGAGTGCAGAGCACGTCCTTGATGGCGATGGGGACGCCTGCGAGCGGGCCGAGCTGGTCACCGCTCCTGCGGAGCACATCGATGCCCTCGGCGGTGTCGATGGCGTCCTTAGAGATGTGCAGGAAGGCGTGCACGTCACCGTCGACGGCGGCGATGCGGTCGAGATGAGCCTTGGTGACCTCCACGCTCGAGATCTCGCGAGCGGTGAGTAGCTCCCCGAGCGACGCAGCGGAGAGGCGGGTGAGATCGACGGCACCGCTGCTGGCGGTTGCGGCTGAATGGCGCGCCATTACTGCTCCTCCCCCAGGATTGCAGAAACCTTGAAGCGGCTGCCGTCGTGCTCGGGAGCGCCGCTGAGCGCCTCCTTGGCCGACAGGGTCGCACCGATGACATCCGCGCGGAATACGTTGCTCAACGGAATCGGATGGCTCGTGGCTGGCACGTCCGCGGTCGCGACCTCGGATACCTTGGCGATCGAATCGAGGATGACACCGAGTTCGCCCGTCAGCTTCTCGATCTCCTCGGGGGTCAGGGCGATGCGCGCCAGATTGGCGAGGTGCGATACCTGATCGGTCGTGATCGAGTGATCGGCGCCCGTCGATACGACAGGCTCGGTGGATTCAGACATGCGGCTCCGTGCGTTTGATTCGCTGTGGGGGACGGCCCAATTCTATTCGCCCGCACTGAAGCCGAGTGCGACGAGGTCACGCGAGAGATTATCGGACGGCCACCCCTGCGGTCGTCGCACGGTCGTTCACAACGGTCGTTCGCACAGCCGTTCGCACAGCCGTTCGCAACGCTATTTCGCGCTCGCAATGGTGCGTGTGGCGTCGGCGAGGGTCCCGTCGGTCACCAGTGAGCCCTGGTCGATGCCGATGAGCGCGAGATTCCGCATCGCCTCCGTACCCGCATCGAAGTAACCGAGGTGCCCGACGGCGGCCGCGAGTTTCTTGTGCGTGATCGCATCGGTGCCGCCCGCGACATCCATCTTCCTTGCGCCGAACGAAGCCGCGCCGGGATCGCTGCCATAGAACGCGGTGTTGACCACCGGATCCCATGCCGCCTCGCCGACGAAGACGTTGTCGTTGCGCACCGAGAGTTTCGACGCCGACTGGGTCGCACTGCCCGGGGAGCCGACGATGGCCAGCGCGTCCACCGATATCGAGTCCTTGGAGAGTTCGATCATCGCCGCGGTCGAGCCGTAGGAGTGGGTCACGAGCGTCACGTACGGTTCGGCCCCGGTACGGCTGGCCTGGATGCCCTTGATGGCATTGCCCAGGTAGGTAGCACCCGTGTCGGCCTTGGTGAGCGAGGCGATGTCGAGCGCGTCCGGGGTGGCATACCCGATCCAGGACACCGTGGCGGCCGTCTTTCCCTCCATCGCGGGATCGGTCTTCGACAACCGGTCGATCCAGCCGGACTGCTCCTTCTGTAGGTCCTGCGCGATGACCGTCCAGTCGTACATCTGGCCCTGCACCGTGAAGAACATGCCGGGCACGAGATAACTCACGTAGTCCGCGGTCGCAAGGTCGCCGACGGCGACGGCAGCACGGCCCTCGCCCGTCGGGTCGAAGGTCACCAGCTGCCGCTTCGGCTCCGTCGCCGTCGTCGCGAGGGTGCGATCGATCTGCTTGAGGATGTCGAGGCGATGCTTCGTTTCGACCAGCTGGGCGCGGCCGACCCCCGAATCGATCGACGATTGCAGCTTGGCGATGGACTGCTTCAGGAACAGGCGGTTCGCCCGGTCACGAACGGCGAACGGCACCCCATCGAGGTTTCCCACGTATTCGGGTGCCGTAGCGACGAGCGTCTTCTGGCGCGCGGCGGAGAGCTCCGACCACCAGGACGTCACGATGGTCGCTTTCGGCGGACTGACCATCATCGCGCTTACTGCGGAGGGATGGTCCCTCACGAGCTCGGCGATATTCGCTTCGGGTTGCAGCGCCAGTTGGTCGAGCAGCGCGCTGCCACTGAGTGTCGGGAGTAGCGAGGGATCCACCGGTGACGAGAGGATGCGCGCTGCGCCTGCCCTGCGATCCGGGGTCAGGACCGGGTCGAGGAATATCCAAGGGTCATGGATGGAAGCAACCATCACATTCGACGAAATCTGCTGGTTGATTTCGTGAACGCCAAAGGCCTCTGCCACGCCACCAAGGGCACCAGAGGTCGAAAGGAACGCTGCGACGTCAAACAGCAAAGGGGAGAAATCCAATCGTTTGCAAGGGTGTCGGGGGGAACACCGTTTGCAACGAAATAACCATGTACCCCCATAGTAGGGGTGCGCAAGCTCTTAACCTAGGGTTGAAGGTTGGTCAACTCGGCGCGTCGGAATCCAGTCCGGCCGGCCCGAACTCCAGGATTCGGGCGAATTGAGCCGCATCGATGATTCGAAGGCCGAGTTCCTCGGCTTTGGTCAGCTTGGACCCCGCTCCCGGGCCTGCCGCGACGAAGTCCGTTTTCTTCGAAACACTCGACGCCGCCTTGCCGCCGGCGGCGATGATCGCCTCGAGCGCACCCTCCCGGGTAAAGCCATCGAGACTGCCGGTGGCGACGACCGTGATCCCCTCGAGGGGCCCTCCGGCGGCAGCCGCGGCGCCCGGACCGGGGTGGCCCGGCGTTGCGAACTGCACCCCCGCATCCGTCCACCGTTCGATGATCTCGACGTGCCAGTCGACCGCGAACCAGTCGATGAGTGCATCGGCGATGATGCCGCCTACTCCGTCGACAGCGGCGAGCTCGTCTCTGGAGGCAGCACGGATGGCAGGCAGCGATCCGAAATAGGCGGCGAGGGCACGCGCAGCGACCGGTCCGACATGGCGGATGCTGAGCGCGACCAGAATGCGCCACAGGTCTTTCGTTTTGGCTTTCTCGATCTCGTCGAGCAGTTTCACGGCGGCGGTCGACGGCACAGAGGACTCGTCACCGGGACCGTTGCCGTCGAAGACACCGTCCTTCTTCGGCTGGCGCTTGCGCCGGAACGGCGTCTCCTTGCGCTCGGTGCCGTCGTCGTTGAGCTTGACGAGTCCCGTCTCGGAGTCGCGCACGGTGACCCGGATCGGGAAGATGTCCTCCATCGTCAACGAGAAGAGACCGGCCTCGGTCACGAGCGGCGGTGTCTCGGGAAAGTCCGGTTGGGTGAGTGCGGCCGCACCGACCTCACCGAGCCCCTCGATGTCGAGGGCGCCGCGGGAGCCGACATGTTCGACCCGTCCGCGCACCTGGGCGGGGCAGCTCCTGGCGTTGGGACAGCGCAGGTCGACATCGCCCTCCTTCGCCGGCGCGAGCAGCGTGCCGCACTCGGGGCAGTGGGTCGGCATGACGAACTCGCGTTCCGTGCCATCGCGCAGCTCCACCACCGGGCCGAGCACCTCGGGTATCACGTCGCCCGCCTTGCGCAGCACGACCGTGTCGCCGATCAGCACGCCTTTGGCCTTGACCACGTCCTGGTTGTGCAGGGTGGCCTGGCGCACCTCGCTGCCGGCGACGCGCACCTTCTCCATCACCGCGAACGGTGTGACCCGACCGGTGCGCCCGACGCTGACCACGATGTCGAGCAGTTTCGTGTTGACCTGTTCTGGCGGATATTTGTAGGCGATCGCCCAGCGCGGCGCGCGACTCGTGGCTCCGAGCTCCTCGTGCAGGGCGAGTTCGTCGACCTTGACGACGATTCCGTCGATCTCGTGCTCGACACTGTCGCGATGTTCGCCGAAATACTCGATGAATTTCGCTGCATCCTCCGCAGTCTTCTTCACCTCGTAGTGCGTGCTCGTCGGCAGCCCCCACGACGCCAGCAGCTCGTAGATCTGCGACTGCGACTCGACGGGCGGGTCGGCCCAGGCCCCGATACCGTGCACGAGCATGCTCAGCCGGCCGAGGCGCTTGTACATGCGCGCGAGTGCCGCCTCGTTCTTGTTCTCCTTCACCTGTCGGAGGCTTCCGGATGCCGCGTTCCGCGCGTTCGCGAAGACCCGCTCGCCCGCGGCGACCTGGTCGGCGTTGAGCTGCTCGAAGATCGCGGACTCGAAGAACACCTCGCCGCGTACTTCGACGATCGCGGGATGACCGCTGCCGGCCAGTTTCGTCGGGATGCTCGGAACGTATGCGATGTTCTCCGTCACGTCCTCCCCTACGACGCCATCCCCGCGAGTCGCTGCGGTTGTGAGCACCCCGTTCTCGTAACGCAGGTTGACGGCGAGCCCGTCGATCTTGAGCTCGCAGAGGTAGTCGACGCTGCGTGCGGAATTCCGTTCGACCTTGGCCGCCCACTCCTTGAATTCCTCGATCGAGAACACGTTGTCGAGGCTCAGCATCCGCTCGGCATGGCGTACCGGGCTGAAGAGGGTCGAATCCGCTCGTCCGCCCACCGTCTGGGTCGGCGAATCCTGGCTCTGAAGCTCCGGAAACAGTCGCTCGAGCTCCTCGAGCCGGCGGATCATGAGGTCGTATTCCGCGTCGCTCACGAGCACTTCGTCGCGCTCGTAGTACGCGTCACGCAGCTCGAGAATGCGCGTGGTCAACGCGGATGCATCGTCGCCGGCCTGCTCGAGCGTCAGTCGCTCAGTGACCTGTTCGTTGCCGGTCGGTTCGTCGTCGTTCGCCACGCCTCAAGCATAGGTTGGACCCCCGATCTTCCGGCAGGTCATGGAGGAGGGCGCAACTCCATTGCGGCGACGCGGTCTTCAGGATGCCGAGACCGGAACCGCAGGTGCCGTCGAGTCGGCGCTGACTGTGCGGTCGATCGTGCATTGGCCGAGCACCCGTGTGCCGACGTACACGACCGCGGTCTGGCCGGGAGAGACGCCATTGAGCGGCATGTCCGGGGTGATGACGAGTTCGCCGCCGCGGAGCACCGCGACCGCGGGCATCGGATCTGAGTGCGCACGGATCTGCACGTGGCAGTCGAAAGGGACGAACGGGTCGACGGGAGGCAGGCCTGCCCAGCTGAACGTCGATCCCGCTATCTCGGCGATGTCGAGCGCCTCCTTCGGGCCGACCACGACCTCGTTCGTGGCCGGCTTGACCTCGAGCACGAAACGCGGGCGTCCGTCCGCGGAGGGAACGCCGAGGTTCAGCCCCTTGCGCTGGCCGACGGTGAAGGCATGAGCTCCCTCGTGGCTGCCGACGACCGAACCGTCGCGCTCGAGGATCTGCCCCTGCTCCGCGCCGACACGTTCGGCAAGCCAGCCGCGGGTGTCGCCATCCGGAATGAAGCAGATGTCGTGGGAGTCTGGCTTGTTCGCGACGCTGAAGCCGCGGGCCGCGGCCTCGGCGCGCACCTCCGCCTTCGACGGCGTCGCACCGAGCGGGAACATCGAGTGGGCCAGCTGCTCCGCCGTGAGCACGCCGAGCACGTAGGACTGGTCCTTCGCCCACGCGGCGGCGCGGTGCAACTCCCGGTTGCCGTCGGCGTCGGTGAGGATCGAGGCGTAGTGGCCGGTCGCAACGGCGTCGAAGCCGAGGTCGATGGCTTTCTCGAGCAGGGCGGCGAACTTGATGCGCTCGTTGCAGCGCATGCACGGGTTGGGTGTGCGACCGGCGGAGTACTCCGCGATGAAGTCGTCGACCACGTCGAGCTTGAAGCGCTCCGAGAAGTCCCATACGTAGTAGGGGATGCCGATGATGTTGGCAGCGCGCTGAGCGTCCATCGAGTCTTCGATGGTGCAGCATCCACGGCTTCCGGTGCGGAGCGTCCCCGGCATCCGGCTCAGCGCGAGATGCACGCCGACGACGTCGTGACCGGCTTCGACCGCGCGCGCCGCGGCGACCGCGGAGTCCACGCCACCGCTCATCGCCGCCAGAACCTTCATGAACACAAGTCTAAAGGCGGCATTTGGGGACGGGATGTCGGCGAAAGTCTTTCGAGAGCTCCGAGGCGGGACGCTAGCGCTGGAGGATCGTGCGGCTCGCACACTCGCTGACCCATCGGAAATTCAGGATTTCGGCGACAGAACCTGTCGAAACCGAGCATGACCGCGGTGAATGCGACCAAAGTCCTGAATTTTCGAAGGAGGGAAGCCGAAAGAAGGAAGGGGTCGAAGGAGGGGTCAGCGCCCGATGGACACCGCACGGTCGGAGAACCCGGCGCGGCTGGCCCGCGCGACGGCATCCGGCAGCACGGCCAGGAAGGCGTCGACCTCGGCTTCCGTCGTGGTGTGCCCGACGGTTATCCGCAGCGCACCGCGGGCCTCCGTATCACCGAGACCCATCGCGAGGAGCACGTGCGAGGCCTCGGGGATACCCGCCTGGCAGGCGGATCCGGTCGAGACGGAGACGCCGGCGGCATCGAGGAGGAAAAGCAGCGAGTCGCCCTCGCACCCCGGGAAGGTGAAGTGCGCATTGTTGTCGAGACGGTCGACGGGATCACCGCGCAGGACCGCAGAAGGCACCGCGGCCTGAACGCCGGCGATCACGCGGTCGCGTAGAGCCGAAAGACGGGGAGCCGGATGCTGCGCCGCGACTCCGAAGGAGATGGCGGCGGGCGCATCCTGGGTGCCCGATCGCACGTCACGCTGCTGTCCTCCCCCGTGGATCAGCGGAACAACGGTCGCGGCACGGGATAGCGCGAGCGCACCGATGCCGAGCGGGCCGCCGATCTTGTGCGCCGAGACGGAGAGCGCGGCAAGGCCGGACGAAGCGAAGTCGATAGGCAGATGTCTGTACGCCGAAACGGCGTCGGCGTGCACCGGAACACCGTGAGACGCGGCAAGCTCGACGACGGAAGCCACCGGCTGGATCGTGCCGACCTCGTTGTTCGCCCAGAGGAGCGTCACGAGCGCCACGTCGTCATGGGTCGCCAATGCAGCGCCGACAGCGTCGAGGGAAACCCGGCCGAGCGAATCCAGCGGCAGCCACTCGAGAATCGCGCCCTCATAGCGTTCGAGCCATTCGACGGTGTCGATGGTGGCATGGTGTTCGCCGCGCGGCACGAGAATGCGCGGCCGTGGAGCATCCGCGTTCCTGGCCCAGTACAGCCCCTTCACCGCGAGGTTCACCGACTCGGTACCGCCCGAGGTGAAGACCACCTCGATGGGATCGCAGCCCAGTGAGAGAGCGACCTGCTCGCGGGCTTCCTCCAGCATCCGCTTGGCGTTCTGTCCCTGGCTGTGGATCGACGAAGGATTGCCCACGATTCCGAGTGCCGAGGTGTAGGCCTCGATCGCCTCGGGCAGCATGGGCGTTGTCGCCGCATGATCGAGGTAGATGGGCACGACGGCTCCTGACGGACGTGTAACAAATGCGACTCACGCACTCATTACTCTAGAACCCGTGCCCACGATCGACCCATTGACAGACCTCGGCGTTCGCGTGACGCCGAACGGGGGCCAGCTTCGGGTCTGGTCCGCCCACGCGACCGCGATCGAGCTCTGCATCTTCGATGAGAAAGACCCGACCTGGGTGGCCGCAAGTGTCCAGCTGACGAAGGATGCCGCCGACGTCTGGTCGGGAGCCTCGCCGAGCCTCGTGGCCGGCGCCCGCTACTCCCTGCGCGCGACAGGACCCACGGGCCCGACCCACAAATTCGATTCGAGCCTGCACCTCATCGACCCCTATTCGCGCGGCCTCGCCCGCACGGCCGCGGGCGATTGGCGCTCCTACGTCCAGGATGACGCCTTCGACTGGAACGGCACGAAGAAGCCGAACACCCCCCTCGACCACACGGTGCTCTATGAGGCCCACGCCAAGGGAATCTCGAAGCTCAACCCCGCCGTTCCCGAGGAGTTGCGCGGCACCTATGCCGGTCTCGCGAACGACACTGCGATCACCTACCTCAAGGATCTCGGCGTCACGGCGATCCAGCTCCTGCCCGTGCACCAGTTCGTGAGCGAACAGCGGCTCATCAAACAGGGGCTCATGAACTATTGGGGGTACAACACCCTCAACTTCTTCACCCCGCATGCCGCCTACGCCTCCCGCGAGGCCCAGTTCGGCGGCACGGGGGCGGTGCTGCGCGAGTTCAAGGGAATGGTCAAGCTGTTGCACGAGGCCGGCCTCGAGGTGATCCTCGACGTCGTGTTCAACCACACCGCCGAAGAGGGCATCGGCGGGCCGACCACCTCGCTGCGCGGACTCGACAACGCCTCCTACTACCGGCAGGACGCCAAGGGCAATTACATCGACGTGACCGGATGCGGCAACACCGTGAACTTCGCGCTGCCGGCGGCGCAGCGGCTGGTGCTCGATTCGCTGCGCTACTGGGCGAACGAGGTGCAGATCGACGGGTTCCGCTTCGATCTCGCCGCCACGCTGGGGCGCGACGAGAAGCTGGATTTCGACCCGAACCATCCACTGCTCGAGGCGATCGTGAACGACCCGCAGCTCGAGAACGTCAAGATGATCGCCGAGCCGTGGGACGTCGGCATGGGCGGATGGCAGGTCGGCAACTTCCCCGACAGGTGGTCGGAATGGAATGACGACTACCGCGACCGCGTGCGCAACTTCTGGCTCACCGACATCGCGGCGACCCGCGCCACTGGGGTGGCTCCCATCGGCATCGGACAGCTTGCGTCGAAGCTTTCGGGTTCCGCCGGGGTGTTCTCGCAGGAACGCGGGCCGCTGGCATCCGTCAATTTCGTCACGGCGCACGACGGTTTCACGCTTGCCGATCTCACCGCATACAACCAGAAGCACAACCTCGGCAATGGCGAGAACAACCGCGACGGCACGGACAGCAACCACTCCTTCAACTACGGCGTCGAAGGGCCGACCCACGATGCGACCATCCTGAGCGCCAGGGAGAAAGCAATCCGCAACCTGCTCGGAACGCTGCTGCTCTCGGCCGGCCTGCCGATGATCACCGCGGGCGACGAGTTCGGCCGCAGCCAGCGCGGCAACAACAACGCCTACTGCCACGACAGCGAGCTGACCTGGCTGCCATGGGAACACGAGGACTGGCAGGACGACCTGCTGCTGATCTCGCAGAAGCTCCTGCGGCTGCGCAACGAGAACCCCGCGCTGCGGCCGGTACGCTTCGGGATCTTCGGCGAGACCGTGCCTTCCGCAACCCAGATGGACTGGTTCAACAAGGAGGGGCTCTCGATGTCCATCACGGACTGGGACTCCCCCGCCGAGCGCACGCTGCAGTACCTCGCGGCCTCGACTCCCGAGTTCGAGGAGTTCAACCGCATCCTGCTCATCGTGCACGGCCTCGAGGTCGAGGAGACTGTGACGCTGCCAGAGCACGAGGGTGTCACCTCCTACGAGCTGCTCTGGAACAGCGCCGACGATCACGCGCCGAAGGAGATCCACGCCCCGACCACCGAGCTGAAGCTCGCTCCTGCCTCGATGCAGCTGTTCCGGGCGCACTGACGTGGCCGGCACCCCTGCAACGGTCGCGCTGACCGCACTCGGCATCCACTTCACCGCACACGAGTACACGCACGACGCCTCGGTCACCGCCTTCGGGCTCGAAGCGGCCGTAGCGCTCGGCGTCGAAGCTGACCGCGTGTTCAAGACCCTGCTCGCAGATGCCGACGGCATCCTCGTTGTCGGCATCGTGCCGGTCACCGGCAAGCTCGATCTCAAGGCCTTGAGTTCCGCGGTCGGCGCGAAGAAGGCAGTGATGGCGGATGCCGCGATCGCCGAGCGCAAGACCGGTTACGTGATCGGTGGCATCAGCCCGATCGGTCAGAAGACCCGTTTCACGACCGTACTCGACGAGACGGCGGAACTCTTCGACACCATCTTCGTCTCGGGCGGGAGGCGCGGTTTCGACATCGAGCTGACGCCGGCCGATCTCGTGGCCGCTACCGGAGCCGTGCTCGCCGGGATCGGTCGCGTTTGAGGTCGGGAAGGGGCTGTGGGCCGCGTTCCACAGGCGGTTCGGCGAGCGCGATGACCCGCTCGGCGCTGGCTTGGGCGAGCACCGCGCGCTTCCGTTTCATGCGCCGCCCGACGATCGCGCTCGCGACCGTGTACCCCGCGTAGGCGAAGAGCAGCCCGGCGAGCGCCGGCACGATCCAGTTTCCACCCTGGCCGTTGACGGCGTTGTTGACATAACCGATCCATGGCAGCGAATACCAGACCCTGCCCTGGATCTGTTTCTCGATGACGTCGTCGACATCCGGCTGGCTGTTGTTGTCCCCCTTGAATTGGAAGGTGCGCGAGCCGTCGGATGAGGAGTGGATCGCGATGATCCGGTGGGTGATGACCCCGGGCTTGCCCGACTCGATCTGGTAGGTCACGACGTCGCCGATCCGGAGATCCTTCGGATCGACGGGGCGATCGATGATGAGCGTCCCGGGCGGATAGTGCGGAATCATCGAGCTGGTCAGCACGGTGAGAGGGATGCCGCCGACAGCCTTGGGAATCACGATGACCAGCAGTGCCAGGGCGATCACGAGAAGCAGCAGTGCAGCACTCAGCGCAACGCCGATGTAGTGCGGCAGACCCCTGTTCGCGCCTTGGGCGGCGGCTGAGTGCTTAGTCACGGTCCGGCCGGCGCCGACGACGGCCGACGAGAAGGACGCCCAGGCCGACCATCAGTCCGGCACCGATGATGAGCGGCGCGGGCAGATCGGTTCCGGTGTAGGCGACGGCCGTGTAGTGACCGCTGCCGGAGGCGATGAGCACTCCGTCATCATCGCACGCGGATGGGGCGAACGGACCGGCCGCCGCGTCCCTGATCGACACAAGCAGATCGAGCGCTGCACGATCGGTCTGGGCGATCCTGTCGGCCAGGTCATCCATCGTGAACGTCAACGTGAGACGGATGGCGTTGCCGGCCGCGATCGCCGGGGCGGACGCGAGCACGGCGCACCGGTGCACATTAGCCAGAGTTTCGGCCGGGGCCAGGACGAGGGCCGCGGAGCTCACGACGCTCAGGGTGACCCCGTTCGCGAAGGCCGAGGACGATGCGTCGAGGCCGCGCACGCTGACCCTCACCGACGCCGGTGTAACGGCGGGGTTCTTGACCCACAGGTCCACACTCACCGATCCGCCCGGAACGAGCGCGGCGGCACCATCGAGGAGCCCGCCGGCGAGAGACGATGAATAGTGAACTCCGTCACGGCTCAGCAGAACGACATCCGTCGCCGCGACCGCGGGAGAGCCGATGCCGAGCACCGCCGCGGCGACCGCGAGGAGGCCACCGACCAGCACTCCCGACCTGCCTCGCATGGTTATGGCACCTGTGTCATCACAAAGGTCTGGGCGACGGTTCCGTTGCAGTCGAACTGCTGCAGCTGCGTGCCGGAGACCGTGGTGGCATTCGGGACATTGAGGCACTTGCCGCTGTTCAGGTTGACGAAATGCACCTTGCCGGTTCCGGCACCCTCTGAGACCGCCTGCCACTGCTGGCTGGCTCCCCCACCGTACGTCGAGAGCTGGGCTTTCCTGCCGTTGTTCTGACCGGGTCCGGCTTTGATGTCGAAGTCCCAGGCGAGGGTCGTCGACGGACTCGCCAGGATCTCGTAGTAACCCCCGGTGGTGGCGAGGAACTGCCAGGTCTGAACCCTGGCGGTGGAGCATCCGTAGATGACGAGCGGTGTCCCGTCGGCGGCACCCGACGCTCCGGCGTCGATGCACAGGCCGCTGTTCGGGTTGCTGATCTGGTACGTGGAACCGGCGGCCACCGTGAGAGTCGTGACGTTCGCGATATTGGATGCAGCCGAGACGTTCCCGGCGGCATCGTGCGCCTTGACGGTGTAGCTGTACGCCGTGTCGCGGGTCAGGCCGATGTCGGTGAAGGTCGTCCCGGTGACTGTCGAGACGGCGATGCCACTGCGATAGACGTCATATCCGGTCACCGCGCCGTTGTCCGTGGAGGCGGTCCAGGTGAGCGTGGTCTGCGAACCCGTTGTTCCGGATGCCGCGAGGCTGCTCGGGGCGGTGGGCGCGGTGGTATCCGGCTGCACCTGCTGCGATGCGTTCGTCGTCGAGTTCGACGTCCAGTTTCCGATCGCGGAGGAGAGGACGACCATGACCGTGGCCGCAGCGCCGACCGTGTTGGTCTGGCTGCTCAGGACCGAGGTCTCGATGCAATAGAACGCGGAAGCCCCGGTCGCAAGCTGCGCTCCGGCAAAAGTGATCCCAGTGGTGAGACTCGGTCCGGCCAGAACGGTGGCGCCGTTGGGCGGGGTCTGGGTGCACGCCGCGGTCGACACGACCGACCATCCGGAGAGGGTGATCGCGTTGGTGAGGTTGTTGGTCGTCGCGCCCGCGACGCGAAGGGTGAAAGTATTCGGCACGGTGCCGGTGTTCTTCACGGTGAGGGGTGCGAAAGCCACCAGGTCCGACACCAGGTAGGTCTTCGCGAGGGCGGCGCTGCCGGTCTGGGTGAATGTCAGCGAACCGGCGGTCACCGATCCCGTGACGGGCGTGGCGGTCGCGCTCCAGAGGGCGGATGCGACGCCCGTACCCGCGAGGGCGAGGAACGCGGCGAGTCCGATCGTGAGTGCCGTACGCGGCAGGCGGCGAACTGAGCGGCTCATGACTGCACCCCGGACAGCGCGATACCGAACGTGGACGCCGATTGCCCCTGCGCGACGGCCGGTGCCGTCGCGGCGAGCGTGACCGAGACGCACACGTAGATCGGCGAGACGCTCGTGGCGGTGGTCGGCAATGTTCCGAATGTCAGCGCAGATGGCGAGGCGAATGTCGCCGTGGATGTCGGCGTGGCACCTGTGCAGGCCGCCGCGGTTGCTGCGGTGCTGAAGCCGACGGTGAGTGCCTGGGAGAAGTTGGTGGAGGCGGTCGGTGCCGAGAGCGTGCCGGCGAGGGAGAGGGCGACATCGCCCGTGTTCGCGACCGCGGCATATCCGTAGACGGTGAGGCCGGGCGACAGGAGAGTCGTGGGCAGGGTGAGCGTGGAAACCGTGAGATTGACGGTTCCGGACGAGATGCTGGCTGCCGAGCCGGTCGGCACCGACTTGTTCCACAGTGCGTAAGATCCGCCCGTGGCGATCACGGCGATGCCGACGGCGGCGACGAGGGTGATGATCACTATGATCGTCGAGCGAAGAGAGAAGTACGAACGAAACCCGACGCGACCGGAGTGCCGACGGCGAACGGAGTGCCTACCGCGACCGGGGGCGATGGTGCTGGTGATTGCCGACATTCGAGTTACCGCCTTTCGCATTCGGGTTCTGCAGCGAGCTGGTGATGCTGGCCTGAGACACGAACGCCCGCCTTCGGGCGGCGGACGTTCGTGCGACAGTGACTAGTTCTGGGTGAGCGTCACCGTCAGGTTGGCGAGGCTGACAGAGCCGGTCTTGGCGCCGTTCTCGGCGCCGGCCGTCGCGCTCTTCGGGAAGCTGATCGTGGCCGTGACGACGACTGGTTGGGCGACGATGCCTGCTGCGCCGGCGGTCACCGTGTACGGGCCGCTGCCCGTGATGGACGCACCGGATGCCGCGAGCACCGTGTTGGCACTGAGGTACGCGGCGAGCGCGACATCCGCCGCGTTGCCCGCAGCGGTCGGCGTGATCGACGCGGTGCCGAGTCCGAGGGTCGCTACCAGGCTGGCGCCGCTCGCGGTGACGTTGACCGTCTTGGTGTACGTGAGCACGTCACCGGGCACGATCTTGTAGCTGCTGAGCGTGATCGGGGTGACGCCGCCGTTGACCGTCCAGACGCCCGCGGTGCCGCTGTCGGCTACGAGCAGGTCGCCCGCCACGATGGTTCCGCCGGCGACAGTCGCCGAGGAGTTCCACAGTGCGAAGGTGCCGGCGCCGCCGAGAAGAAGGACAACGCCGGCTGCGCCGGCGATTGCTCCTTTGATGAGCTTGTTCATGATGTTCCTTTCGCGACACTCAATGTCGGGTTGTGTTGAGTTACCGCGCGTGCGACAAGGAATCGCGATAGGCGCGGAGTTCCGAGTTTTGTGCGATTGCCCCGCGGGATTTCCGGACTGGCAATCGTGCTCACGTGGACCGCGCCTCCCGGCGATGAGCTGGTGGTGAGCACCCTCCCCACTACGAACTTTATGTAGGACAGACGAATTTGTCTATCCTCCATGAACCCCCAGAGTAGGGCACGCCGATATATCGCCTTAAAAGGCGCAAATCACGCGAATGAGGTCCCTTTTGATCAGGAATCAGTGGCAGATTTGCTTGAATTCCAACAAATCCGCACATTAAGGAGCGTGATGGATCCCCAAACGGGGTACAAAGCTCTCGCGCCCGCCGACCCCCAAAGGGGGTGCAGAAAAGGGGCCTGCCGCGTTCGCGTGGTGCGCGGCAGACCCCTGAAAACGCGCGAGATCAGCCGGCGACGGCGACGAGCCCCAGCTCCGCCTGCGAGGCGAGAAGCGGATGGCGCGGCACGACCCGCACGTTGTACCCGAAGCTCCCCGCCCGCGACAGGGGTACGGTGCCCGTGAACTGCACGGGATCCGTCGAACCGGAGGTGGCGGCCAGCTCGACCCGCTCGACGTTCTCGAGCCGATCGCCCTCGCGGGCGCGGCCGAACACGACCTCCACCGAGACGTCATCCGGGCTCAGGCCCGCAAGGTTGATACGCGCGCGAACGTGCAGTTCCTCGCCGACCTGCGGCACGGCGTCGACGCCGCCCGACTCGACGTGGGCAACCGAGACATGCGGCCAGGCGGCGGTGACCTTCGTCTTCCACTCAGCGAGGGCTCGCGCAGGGGCGTAGGAGTCCGCGGCGATCGCACGCGCCGCCGTAGCAGCCGGAAGGTACAGCCGCTCGACGTACTCGCGCACCATTCGATCGGCCGAAAGCGCCGGTGACAGCGTCGAGAGGGTGTGACGGATCGACTCGACCCAGCGGGTCGGCACTCCGTCGATATTCCGATCGTAGAAGCGCGGCGCTATCTGGTGCTCGATGAGGTCGTACATCGAGTCGGCCTCGAGCTTGTCGCGCTCGGCGGAGTCGCCGGCAGAATCGGCGGAGGGAATCGCCCAGCCGTTCTCCTCGTCATAGAACTCGGCCCACCATCCGTCGAGGATCGACAGGTTGAGCGAGCCGTTGAGCGCGGCCTTCATGCCGGAGGTGCCGCAGGCCTCGAGCGGGCGGAGCGGGTTGTTGAGCCAGACATCCGTGCCGGGGTAGAGCAGCTGAGCCATGCCGATGTCGTAGTTCGGCAGGAAGACCATGCGCTTGCGGATGTCCGGCTCCCGCGAGAACTCGACGAGCTTCTGGATGAGGCGCTTGCCCTCTTCGTCGGCCGGGTGCGACTTGCCTGCGACGACGATCTGCACCGGATGCTCCTCGGAGAGCAGGATGGCACGCAGGCGTTCTGGGTCGTGCAGCATGAGGGTGAGCCGCTTGTAGGTCGGCACTCGTCGCGCGAATCCTATGGTGAGTACGTTCGGATCGAGCATCTGGGAAACCCAGACCGGATCGCCGACTCCCGGGCTCTGCTCCGCCCAGGCCGCTGACACCCGTTTTCTGGCATCCTCTACCAGCTGGGCACGCATGCCGTTGCGCACGTTCCAGAGGTCGGAGTCGCTCACCGCGGACGACTTCCAGTCGACCGCCGTGGTGTCGGAGTCGCCGAGCCGATCGGAGGCGAGCGCCACGAGGGACGGGTCGGTCCAAGT
>JAODMW010000173.1 GCA_025464815.1 Microbacteriaceae bacterium
CCGATGAGGCGTGGTGCGGCGAGGCGACCTGCGACCCCTTCCAGCGCTGCGCGCACGGGAACGGCATCGACGAGGTCCTGTTCGGCGAGGTCGCGCACGCGGGTACCGACGTGGATGCGGGACTCGATGAGCCCGAGCGCCGACAGCTCGCGGAACGCTTCGCGAACGGGAGTCTGGCTGGTACCGAGTTGCTCGGCGATCTCGAGTTCGCGGAGGGGAGTACCCGGTGCCATTCGTCCCTGCGCGATCTCGAGGACGATGAAGTCACGGACCTGGTCGGCGAGTGTGACGCGGGGGAGACGGGTGGACACGTTCGCAACACTACCGCGATGGCCCGAAAGGATGGTGGCTTTACGCATTATCGATAATGCTTGACGCACACTGCAGAATCCCATACTCTTTCGGCTACGAGTGAAGCCGAACCCGGATCGCTCACCCGAACCTCCTTTCACGAAGAAGTGAGAACGCATAGTGGCAGTCCTGCAGATTCGCGGAGTCAGCAAGTCCTTCTTCGGCTACCCGGTCCTGACCGATGTCGGCCTCGAGCTGATCGCCGGGGAAGTGCACGGCCTCGTCGGAGAGAACGGCGCTGGCAAGTCCACCCTCATGAAAATCCTCGCCGGCGTGTACTCGCGCGATTCGGGCGAGGTGCTGCTCGATGGGAAGCCCGTCGAGTTCGGGCATCCCGTGCAGGCTCATGCGGCGGGTATCTCGACGGTGTTCCAGGAATTCAACCTTCTCGCCGAACGGACTGTGGCCGAAAACGTCTACCTCGGTCGCGAGCTGCGGGTGCGCGGCCTCGTGTCGCTCAAGCGGATGAACAGCAGTACACGCGAACTGCTCGAGTCGCTCGGCGTCACCTCGATCGCACCCACGGCCATGGTGCGTGACCTCTCGGTCGCGCAGCAGCAGATCGTCGAGATCGCGAAGGCGCTCAGTTACGACGCACGGGTGATCTCCATGGACGAGCCGACGGCGGCGCTTGCCGACCATGAGGTCGAACTGCTCTATGCCATCATCCGCAGACTCGCCCAACGCGGAGTGGCGATCCTCTATGTGTCTCATCGGCTGCGGGAGATCTTCGACCTCTGCGACCGTATCACCGTGCTCAAAGACGGTGAGCTGGTGACGACGACGGCGGCATCCGACCTCAACGAGGACGAACTCGTGCGACTCATGGTCGGACGCCCGCTTTCCAGTTTCTTTCCCGGTCGACTCGACGGCACCGTGGTCGGTGACATTGCCCTCGAGCTGGCGGGCGTCGGCAACACCGCCGTCGATGGAATCAGCATGCAGCTGCACTGCGGCGAGATCGTGGGCGTGGCAGGACTCCAGGGCGCCGGCCGCACCGAGTTGCTCGAAGGAATCTCGGGCGCGGTGCCGTTCACGCGCGGCCAACTGCGAATCGACGGTACGACGGTCTCGATCAACAGGCCGCGGCGGGCGATCCGGCTGCGTATCGCGCACATCACGGAGGACCGCAAGGCGACGGGCCTCGCACTCAGCCAGAGCGTGCTGGACAACGCGCTCACGGTCGTGCGTGCGACCCGACCACGACAGGTCTCCTCTGTGCGCCGTCGAGCGGGCGCCCTCTTCGCCGACCTCGAACTCTCCGCCCGTGGACTAGACCAGGAGGTCCGCTTCCTCTCCGGGGGAAATCAGCAGAAGGTGGTGCTCGCCAAGTGGCTCCTCACCGAGCCCAGGGTGATTCTGCTCGACGAGCCGACGCGAGGCATCGATGTCGGTGCGAAACACGCGCTGTACACGATTATCCGCGAGCTCGCCGCCTCGGGCCTCGCGATCCTCATGGTCTCGAGCGAACTGCCTGAGCTGATCGGGATGAGCGACCGCATTCTGGTGATGCGCGACGGCCGACTGGTCGACGAGCTGCCGGCCGGAAGCAGCGAGGAGCGGATACTGCGCTCAGCATCCGGAATCACCGAAAGCGAGAACGTCGCATGAGCTCCGTCATCCCGTCGTCGCTTCGCACGAGGCTCTCCTCCACGACCGCGATGGTCTATTTCGTTCTTGTCGTCGTGATCATCGTGAGCGTGATCGTCGCGGCCACACTCGGCCGTGACTTCTTCAGTCAGGGCAACCTGACGGTGCTGCTCACGAGCACCACGGTGCTCGGCTTCGTGACCATCGGCCAGACGCTCGTGATCCTTCTCGGCAGCCTCGACCTTTCCGTTCCGTTCACTGTCAGCATCTCCAGCGTTCTCGCCGCGGGGGTCATGGCGGGCCAGCCCGGCAATCTCGTACCAGGGATCATCACGGCGCTCATGGCGACGACCGTCATCGGCCTGGCCAACGGACTGCTGGTCGGGCTCGTCAAGATCAACGGATTCATCGCGACGCTGGGAGTCGGCCTCATCGTGTCCGGCTATCTGTTCACGAACTACCAGGGCAGCACGGGCAAAGCGAGCCCCCAGCTCGCGAGTCTCGGCGACCTCACGATCGGCTTCGTGCCTGTCATGACCGTCGTCATGGCCCTGTTCTTTTTCGCCGTTGTGTTCTTCCTGGCCAAGACGCGCACGGGCATGCATATCTATGCCGTCGGCGGCGACCCTGCTGTGGCAAGGATGTCGGGCGTGCACAATGCGGTGCCGATCATCGTCGCGCACTCGCTCTCCGGACTGTTCGCCGGACTGGCCGGTCTGGTCATCGTGGCCCGCCTTGGCGTCGGCAGCCCAGGCGTCGGCACCCAGGGCGGCTATGACCTGTTGTCTATCGCTGCGGTCGTGCTGGGCGGTGCCGTGCTCGCCGGCGGCCGAGGCTCCCTCTGGGGCTCGCTCGGCGGCATCCTGATCTTCGCCTGCATCGACAGTGTGATGGGAATCATGCAGCTCAACCCCTATCTGAAGGATGTCGTGCGCGGCCTCGTGATCATCGTCGCCGTTGCGATCTATGCGAGACGCTCACTGCCCGTGCGTGTCTCCCGGTTTCCCGCGGCACACCCAAGCGTCGGACCCGACCAGCTCGTGAAGGAGGGGGAGTCGCGATGACCGTCGCCACATCTCGATATGACGCCGCTCGTCTCCCGATCGCACGCAGGACGGTTCGGGCGCTCGCAACCCCCGGTGGAGCCATCTATCTCCTTCTCGCCGTGCTGCTCGTGCTTCTCTTCCTCTACAACCCGTCGCTCGGCGAATCGGGCCAGTTCATGCGATTCATCGGTCGCGCTGCCCCGATCGCCGTTGTCGCGCTCGGGCAGTACTTCGTCATCGTGTCGGGGGAACTCGATCTGTCGATGGGGGCGGTCATCTCCGCGCAGGTGGTGTTGGCCGGCAACCTCATCGGGCAGCATGCCGAGCGGGTCCTGCCCGTGATGGCGCTCATGCTCGTGGTCGGAATGGTGATTGGACTGCTCAACGGCATCCTCACCACCCTCTTCAGGGTGCCCAGCTTTATCGCCACCCTCGGCACCACGCTTATCGTGTCCGGCGTCACGTTCTATACGACCGGTGGTGCTCCCAGCGGCAACCCGGTCGATTCCTTCCGGGCGATCGGCCGTGCCGGCATCGACAATGTGCCTCTGCTCGGCTTCGTACCGTACTCGGTGATCATTCTGGTGGTGCTCGTGGGGCTGGCGATCTGGCTGATGCGCCGTCCTTTCGGGCGCCTGCTGCTGTCGGTCGGCGACAACCAGGCCGCGACCGCCCTGACAGGCGCATCGGTCTGGTGGCTGCGAACTCGAGCGTTCATCCTGTCATCGATCGCCTCCACGATCGCGGCCGTCATCCTCGTCGGCTATGCGGGGGTGAGTCCGGTTGTCGGGCAGGGATACGAGTTCATCGCGATCACCGCGGTTGTGCTTGGCGGCGTTGTGCTCGGTGGAGGTCGCGGCTGGGTGCTCTCGGCGATCGCCGCGGCTTTCGCGCTCGAGGTGCTCTTCAGCCTGCTCGACTTCGTCGGTGTGCAATCGACCTGGCGGCCCGCAGTGCAGGGCGTGAT
The DNA here is from genome assembly GCA_025464815.1 of Microbacteriaceae bacterium. Taxonomy (GTDB): domain Bacteria; phylum Actinomycetota; class Actinomycetes; order Actinomycetales; family Microbacteriaceae; genus Lacisediminihabitans. Next base: position 3,955 of record JAODMW010000173.1, read on the forward strand.
CATCGTCGTCGCACTCGGCGCACCGCTGCTGCGCTGGCGCCGCAGCCGACGGAGCTCGGAGAAGACGGTCGCGCAAGCGCCATCGCCGAGTGAGACCACCGAAAACTGACCAACGACTTTCGATCAACCGATCGAATCTAAGAAAGGGAAGAAAGTGCAACAACCTCGCACAAGAACAATGATGTTTGGGGTTATCGGGGCTCT
>JAODMW010000195.1 GCA_025464815.1 Microbacteriaceae bacterium
CCGGCGTCTACAACTCCGCGTACTTCGAGCACACCCTGCTCGCACGTCTCATGGGCGTCGAGCTCGTTGAGGGCCGCGACCTGTTCTGCTCCGGCGGCCGGGTCTGGATGCGCACGACCGCAGGGCCGACGCGTGTCGACGTGATCTACCGCCGGGTCGACGACGAATTCCTCGACCCGCTGCAGTTTCGCGCCGACTCGATGCTCGGGTCTCCCGGACTTCTGCTCGCGGCCCGCCTCGGCAACGTGACTATCGCGAACGCGATCGGGAACGGCGTCGCGGACGACAAGCTCGTCTACACCTACCTGCCGGACCTCATCCGCTACTACCTCAGCGAAGAGCCGATCATCCCGAACGTCGACACCTGGCGGCTTGAACACCCGGCCTCGCTCGAAGAGGTGCTCGACCGACTCGACGAACTCGTGGTCAAACCCGTCGACGGTTCGGGTGGCAAGGGACTGGTCGTCGGCCCCGCGGCATCGAAAGACGAACTCGAGGCGCTGCGCACACGACTGCTGGCCGACCCACGCGGCTGGATCGCGCAGCCGGTCGTGCAGCTCTCCACCATCCCGACCCTCGTCGAAGACGGGATGCGTCCGAGGCACGCCGACCTCAGGCCCTTCGCGGTCAATGACGGCAAGGATGTCTGGGTGCTTCCGGGCGGACTGACCCGCGTCGCCCTGCCGGCCGGCGAGCTCGTCGTCAACAGCAGCCAGGGTGGCGGATCGAAGGATACCTGGGTGGTCGGCGAAGATCCGCTTCGGGTCTCCCGGCACAGCATCCAGGGTCTCGTGGCCGACCAGGCGACATCGACGGAGGCGGTGCCGCTGATCGGCACCGAAGTGCATCACATCGAGCAGGCACCGCGTGATCGCACGCTCGGCCAGAGCCAGCAGGAGCAGCAGCAACAGAGCGGTGGAGCTAGGAGCAATCGCGCCAGCGATTGCGCGACCCCAGCTCCGAGGGAGCCCGCGACTGAGGTTGTCGGCGAGGGGTCGTCATGCTGAGCCGCATCGAAACCCCACCTGCGAGCAACACAGGTTTCGATACGCGGCCTCCTTCGTCGGTCGCTACTCAACCCACGGAGGGCGGCGAGCAATGCTGAGCCGTATCGCCGAGTCGCTGTTCTGGATCGGACGCTATATCGAGCGTTCCGACGGCACGGCACGCATCCTCGACGTGCACCTCCAGCTGCTGCTCGAGGATCCGTGGATCGAAGAAGACCTCGCCTGCCGCTCGCTCTTGAGCGTCATGGGCAGCGAACCGCCCGACGACGTCGTGCTCACGCGCCAGAGCGTGCTCGAGATCCTCGCCGTCGACCGTTCGGAACCGGCATCCATCGCCTACTCGCTCGGAGCCGCTCGCGAGAACGCGCGTCGTGCACGCGAGATCGTGTCGACCGAACTCTGGGAGTGCCTCAACACGACGAGGGCGCGGATGCCGCGAAGAGTCTCCAGCGACAAGGTGCACGAGTTCTTCGCCTGGGTCCGCGAACGCTCGGCGCTCGCCGTCGGCATCATCGAGTCGGCGACGAGTCGTGACGAGGCCTGGCAGTTCTTCACCCTCGGGCGCAGCATCGAGCGGGCGGACATGACCGCCCGGCTGCTCGCGACGAGGTCCCTCACCGAGGCGAGCGGGCCATCCTGGACCACGATCCTCCGTTCCTGCGGAGCCTACGAGGCCTACCTCCGCACCTACCGTGGTGTGCCGAGCGCGCGCAACGCGGCCGAGTTCCTGCTGCTCGACCGGCTGTTTCCACGCAGCATCCTGTTCTCCGTCCGCCGCGCGGAGATGTGCATGCGCGATATCGAGCCCCGCAACGATCGGGTCGGCGTCTCCGACCAGGCGCAGCGCCTGCTCGGCCAGATCCGGAGCGAGCTCGAGTACCGTCCCATCGCGGAGATTCTCGAGGACCTGTCGCAGCACATGGACAACGTGCAGCTCGCGACGAGTGCCGCCTCTGAGGCGATCCGACAGCGCTACTTCCCGACCAACGCCGCACCCAGCTGGGTCGGTGAGAATACGTGAATCGACTTCGCATCAGGCATATGACCGGGTTCCGCTACGGGGGAGAGGTCAACGCGAGCTACAACGAAGCGCGGATGCTGCCGACCAGCGGCGAGGGTCAACTGGTGCTGTATTCCAACCTCGAGATCCTGCCGATCTCCGCCCATCACGGTTACGTGGACTACTGGGGTAGCCGCGTGTCGTCCTTCGAGGTCCTCACCCCGCACCAGGAGCTGTCGCTCACGGCGACGAGCCTCGTCGAGGTACGTCCGCGCGATCATCCCGAACACGTCGTCAGTTGGGATGAGCTGGCCGAATCTGCCGAGCGCGCGACAGAGTATGTCGAACAGCGCAAACAGACCAAGCGCACCGAGCCGCCGGCGGAGGTGGCCGCGATCGCGAGAGAAATCGCGGATGCCGCGGCGAACCCCTGCGAAGCGGCCCTCGCCATCTGCGAAGAGATCGGCAGGAGCGTCGAGTACATGCAGGGCGTGACGGGCGTGCACACCACCGCCGCCGAAGCCTGGGAGCACCGCAAGGGCGTCTGCCAGGACATCGCGCACCTCGCGCTCGGAGCGATGCGCTCGGTCGGCATCCCCGCTCGCTATGTCTCCGGATACCTGCATCCGAAACCCAGTGCCGCGATCGGCGAGACGGTCGCGGGGGAGTCGCACGCCTGGGTCGAGTGGTTCTGCGGCAACGAGTGGCGGGGCTTCGATCCGACCAACCAGATCGACATCGGGGATCGGCACGTCACCGTCGGACGCGGGCGCGACTACAACGATGTGCCGCCGCTGCGTGGCGTCTACGCAGGTCCGTTCAAGTCCCAGCTGTTCGTCAAAGTCGAGATCACCCGCGAGAGTTAGCGGCTGTAAACCCGACGCCAAGAGGGTTACGGTCGAAGTATGGAATATCGCACACTCGGAAATAGCGGAACAGTCGTCTCGGAGCAGGCGCTCGGCACGATGACCTTTGGGGCGGAGGCCGACCAAGCGACGTCTCACCTCCTTCTCGACACCTTCATCGAGGCTGGCGGCACCTTCATCGACACGGCGGATGTCTACAGCACCGGCGTCTCGGAGCAGATCATCGGCACCTGGTTGGCCGCACATCCGACAGAACGCGAACAGGTCGTCATCGCCACAAAAGGTCGCTTCCCCATGGGCGAAGGCCCCAACGATCTGGGCCTGACCCGCCGGCACCTCGGCCGCGCCCTCGACGCATCCCTCCGTCGGCTCGGAGTCGAGCAGATCGACCTCTATCAAATGCACGCCTGGGATGCGCTCACTCCGATCGAGGAGACCCTCGGCTTTCTCAACGACGCCGTCGTGCACGGCAAGATCGGCTACTACGGTTTCTCCAACTACCTCGGCTGGCAGCTGACCAAGGCCGTGCACGTCGCGAAGGCGCACGGATGGGCGGCTCCCGTCACCCTGCAGCCGCAGTACAGCCTGCTGGTGCGGGATATCGAACACGAGGTGGTTCCCGCAGCACTCGACGCGAAGATCGGTCTTCTGCCATGGTCCCCACTGGGCGGCGGCTGGCTCAGCGGAAAGTACGTGCGTGACCAGGCACCGACGGGCGCCACCCGCTTGGGCGAGAACCCGGAGCGAGGCATGGAGGCATGGGAGAAGCGCAACGCCAGGGAGCAGACCTGGACGATCATCGACGCGGTGAAGGCGACAGCGGATGCCCACGGCGCGAGTTCCTCGCAGGTGGCGCTCGCCTGGCTGGGCGCCCAGCCCGCGGTGACGTCGGTGATCCTCGGCGCCAGGACCGTCGCACAGCTGAAGGATAACCTCGCAGCCGTGCGACTGGACCTGTCCGCCGACGAGCTGCAGCGGCTGACGGATGTCAGCGCACCCCGGCCAGACGACTATCCGTACGGTGCCGCTGGGGCGCAGCAGCGTAACCGCAAGCTGGTGGGCGGCCGGTGAGGACCGGGGCCTAACGGTGATTGTTCCCTCTTGTCAGCTTTGTGCCCGGGCGAACGAGAACAAACGTGACAAGAGGGAACAGTCAGCAAGAGGGATCGGCAAGCGGGAACAGTCAGCAAGAAGGAACAGTCAGGCAGCGCCCATCCCTAGTTGACCTGGGCCGGATCGCCTCCGACGCGACGGTTCTCGTCGAGCGCATCGATGGCGGCCATCTCGTCGGCGCTGAGCTCGAACCCGAAGATGTCGAAGTTCTGTGCCATCCGCTCACGCGAGTTGGACTTCGGGATCACGATGTTCCCGGTCTGCAGGTGCCAGCGGAGGACCACCTGGGCCGGCTGCACGTCATGAGCTTTGGCGGCATCCTGGATCGCCGGAAGCCCGAACAGATCGTACTTGCCCTGGCCGAGCGGCCCCCAGGCCTCGGTGTGAATGCCATGCTCCGCCTGGAACGCCTTCAGCTCGCGCTGCTGGAAGATCGGGTGCAGCTCCACCTGGTTCACCGCCGGCACGACGTCCGTCTCGGCGAGCAGTTTCTCGAGGTGCGGGATGAGGAAGTTGCTGACCCCGATGGCCTTCGCCCGGCCGTCCGAGAGGAAGGTCTCGAACGTGCGCCACGTGTCGACATAGAAGTCGTTGGCCGGCATCGGCCAGTGGATCAGGTAGAGGTCGAGGTAGTCGAGCCCCAGCATCTCCAGGCTGCGGGCGAAGGCGCCCTCGACGTCACGGGCCTTGTGGTGATCGTTGCGGAGCTTCGTGGTCAGGAAGATCTCCTCACGCGGGATACCGGATGCCCTGAGCGCGGCCCCGACTTCGGCCTCGTTGTCATAGCCGGTCGCCGTGTCGATGTGGCGGTAGCCGACCTCGAGGGCGTCTTCGACGACCCGCTGGGTGTCCGCCGGGTCGACGAGAAACACACCGAAACCGAGCTGGGGGATGCTCACTCCCGAATTGAGCGCGATGCGAGGAACTGAATTGGTCATGTTTCGTACTTTACGAGGCTGCGATGTTTCAGTCCAATAACTGAAATCGCAGGCACTCATTCGAACAATTGCTGAATGGCGTGCGGATGCCGCGGGTCAACCCTTCTGGGCGGTGACCTCTTCCGTGACGATCGTTTCGGCCGCGCGCGTCGGACCGTCGAGGGTGAGGAACAGCCGTCGGTCGGCATAGTGCAGGCGAAGGCTTCGGTACCGCACGAGCCAATAGACGCCGACGAGAGCAGCGAGGCACCCGGCGGCGGCACCGACGCCGAGTGCCCAGCGCGGTCCGAATTCGTTGGCCACCCAACCGACGATGGGTGCGCCGATCGGGGTGCCGCCCATGAAGATCGCCATGTAGATGGCCATGACCCGGCCGCGGACCGGCGCCGGCGTCGAGAGCTGCACGGTGCCGTTCGCCGTGGTCATCATCGTCTGCGAGGCGAGTCCTACGATCGCGAGCGCAGCGCCGAAGCCCCAGAACGTCGGCATGAGGGCGGCGGCGGCACAGGCGACGCCGAAGACGGCGGTCGCGATGAACAGGAAGCGCATCCGCGGCTTCTCCCGCCGCGCGGAGAGCAGCGCGCCGACGACAGAGCCAACGGCCATCACCGATGAGAGGATTCCGAATTCGGCCGCACCCTGGTGGAACACCACGGTGGACATCGTCGAGATGAAGATCGGAAAGTTGAGGCCGAAGGTGCCGATGAGGGAGACCATGACGAGGATGACCACGATGTCCGGCCGCGAGCGAACGTAGCGGAATCCCTCCATCAGGTTGCCGCGCTTGCGGCCGGCCCGGACGGTGCGTTGCAACTCGCCGACCCGCAGGAACTTCAGCGAGATCAATACAGCCCCGAAGGATGCCGCGTTGATCAGGAAGACCCAGCCGGCACCGACGGCGGCGGTGAGAAGCCCGGCGACAGCTGGCCCGATCATGCGCGCCGCGCTGAAGGACGCGGAGTTGAGGGCGACGGCGTTCGACAGGTTGGCGCCGCCGACGAGCTGCGACACAAAGGTCTGCCTGGCCGG
>JAODMW010000238.1 GCA_025464815.1 Microbacteriaceae bacterium
TCTCGACCTGCGACGGAATCCACACCCCGTCCTTATCGGTGCGCGGCGGCTTGTGGTTCCAGAAGCCGTTGACCTCGATCTCGCCCTTCGCACTGGCGAGCGGCGCGAACTGGGTTTCGCCCGACGATTTCCAGTCGACGAACTCGATGTCGAGCCACTCCTTGGGATCGAGCTCCTGGTTGTAGCGGTCGAGAACGACGTAGCCGGTCTCTTCGAGAGCGGCGGACTTGATGTAACCCATGATGTAGATCATGCCTTTCGTAGGGGGCCAGCACGTTTTTACAGGCCCGACTTAGGCAAGCCTACATTCAGGCCCTGCGTGCGGTCCGAGCAGCCTCCAGCGGGTCGTCCTCGCCGCGAGTGTGTCTGCGACCGATGCCTGCCGGCCTCCGAATACACTGGCTGGGGCGTTCCGGGGACCTCGGCCGAGTGCGGTCCGGTGGCCGGGATGCTCGCGCAACAGAAGAGACGGCGTTCCGAAGGGCGAAGCGAGACTATGGTCACTGCCACGAATATCGATGCGACCGCGGTCAACACGATCCGCTGGCTCTCCGTCGCGGAGACGACCATCATCGTGCCCGTCTACCAACGCCAGTACCGCTGGGATATCGGCGGATGCGAGCAACTGCTGGCCGACATCCGCGCCGTCGCCGACTCGGACGACAGGCACACACACTTCATCGGCTCGATCCTTTCTACGACGAGCGCCGACACGGCGGAGCTCGTGCTCATCGATGGCCAGCAGCGCATCACCACCCTCATGCTGCTGGTCGCCGCTCTGCACCACACGGTGAAGTCGGACGACCCCGTCCTCGCCGCCCAACTGGAGAAGGTGCTGGCGCGTGCCGACGACCCGACACGCACCAAGCTCCGTCCGCACCGGGCCTGGGCACAGGTCTTCGAGAGCGTCGTGCTCGACCGCCGGTCAGTGGACGCCGAGCTACGCGACTCCCGGTTCGACGACAACTACGCCTTCTTCCGGAGTCAGGTGCCCGCGGAGGAGGTTCCGCGGATCTGGAGGGGCCTGCAGCGGCTGGAGCATGTCGCCATCGCCCTCCGCGAGGACGCGAACGCCCAGCAGATCTTCGAGAGTCTCAACTCAACGGGTGAGCCGCTCCGAGACCACGAGCTGATCCACAACTACGTTCTGATGGGTCTGTCGCATTCGGAGCAGAGCGAGATCGAGGACTCCTTCTGGGCACCGATCGAACAGAACACCGGGGAGTCCATCGCCAGCTTCTGGCGCCACTACCTGGTCATGACGACCGGTCGCGAGATCGACATCCAAGGCGGACGCGGGGTGTACGACGCGTTCCGGCACCAGTTCCCGCGGCTGCACATCGAGACGCTGCGCACGCTTGCGGGCGAGTGGAGAGAATACTCGGCGGCCTATCGCGTCCTGATGGAACCGACGCGCGCGGCAGACGCGGAGGTCGCACGCCAGCTCTGTTACGTCAACACCTTCGGCCAGCGGATGTACCCGCTCGTGATGCGGGCCTACGGCGACTACTCGCACGGGTTCGTGGATAGGGACACCCTGATCGAAACCCTGGAGCAGGTCCAGGCGCTGCTTGTCCGCAGGACTGCTGTCGGCCTGGTTAACGATCGGCTGGTGGCCCGCCTATGCCGTGCGCGGGATGAGGGGCCGGACACCCTGGTGGCCGCGATAGCCCGGATCACCCCCTCGGATGAGCGGGTGCGCGTGGCCTTGAAGTACGGAGCCCTCCCCCACGCCGCCTATGTGCTCGGGCGCCTCGCGGGCGTCGACAGCGTGATCGACCTGGAAGTGGAGCACATCTTCCCGCTGGCACCGGGCGATGCCTGGAGTGGCGACGGAGTGCGGGAATGGGCCGACTACAGCGAGGACGAGCAAAACAGCCATCGAGCCCTGGCGCAGTCGCTCGGCAACCTCACTCTTCTCGAGCAGCCGCTGGCCGAGCGCGCGGTCGATATGTCGTTCCCGGAGAAGCGCGCGGTCGTCTACCCGAAGAGCGCGATCCCCGCGACCCGGGAGCTTATCGACACTCCCGCATGGGGCACCTCCGCGATCGCGGAGCGCACCGCGCGGCTCACGGCCGACTTCCTGCGGATCTGGGCGCGCCCGGCGACGGTCAACATCGACGACGACGGACTCACCCCGATCCTCGACGCGCAGCGGAGGCGCGGTTGGCCCCCCGGCTGGCAGCGGGAGTTCGACTACGTCGAATACCGCGGTGAGCATTGGGAGGTGCCCGACGTCAAGTACCTCTTCAACCGTGTGTTCAAGAGACTCTGGGCGGATGCGCGCGACCACGTCGCCGCGTTCAGCGCTCGACGCGGCGGGCCCATCTTCGAGGCGCAAGCCTGGAACGGGCACTGGGATGCGCTCGACGAAACGCACTTCCTCTACATGGGCTGGGACTCGAAGTACATGCTCACCGCGGTGCAGGGCGTTTTGGAGGAGGCCGGAATCGCATCCGAGGTGTTCGTGAAGTACTCCTACATCGGGGAAGCGATGTAACAAGCGCGACGACTGCTACGGAAGTGTCGATCGGCCATCCGGAATCCCGGTAATGTCCGCCTTCCGCGACCCCGACGGCAACGCATACTCCATCACAGCGACCGCTTGATTCACCAGAATTCGGCCTGCCCGGCGGTCATGCAACCTCGCTCGTCATAGCAATATCATCAGGGTCTTTGGCGGCTGCGCGGGCGTCGGGAAATTTTTCCAGGTTGAGGTGCTGGACCCACGTCGCGCCACCAGACGAGACGATCGACAGTCCCGTACACCAGTCGGGCGCGAATACCTGATCGGTGATGCTCACTTCCCCGTCCTGGGCGAACACTTCTACCGAGCCTCGATCCACATAGACCTCCAGTCGAAGCACTCCGTCAATGAGTCGGATCGGAACGGTCTCAATCGAGGCGAATGAACTTTCAAAATCAGTACTTCCGGAGCGTCTCCGATCAAGGCTCAGCAGTCCGGTCTTGGTGTCGTATCTGACGCTGGTCGCGTGGTCGTCGCCGACGAGAAGGTCAAGACCGATAGCTCGTGCATCCACTGGTTCGAATGACACGTCAAGACGGTACATTGGACTGCCCTCGATTGGGCGTGATCCTTCAACGGTGAATGGTCGAATGGAATGGTTCTCGGCACGGGCGCGTAGTGCATTGATCTCTGCCGCAGCACGTTGGAATAGAGCGATCTCGCCGTCGACGTTCCGCAGTGAGATTTCGCGGGGCAGGCTCATCGTGCCCCGCCAGGGCGCGGTGGGTACGGTGGCGGCGTAGTTCCAATTGCTCATCCAGCCGAGCAGAATGCGGCGCCCGTGTGGAACGTTGTCGAAACTGACGGCGGCGTAGTAGTCGCGGCCCCAGTCAAGTCGACGTGGGACCCTATCGTCCGCCGAGGCAAAGTTCGTGCCGTCGAAATCGCCAATGTAGTACTGAGCGAACGATCCTTGAGTGGAGC
>JAODMW010000123.1 GCA_025464815.1 Microbacteriaceae bacterium
GAATCCGGATGCATCCACGGGTTGATGCGGTAGCTGACGGTGAAAAAGTCGGGGCGGCACATGAGGATGGTGCGCTTACTCGGCTTGCGTGCTGTCACGATCGCCGGCGAGGGGAGTGTGGTCGACACGGGGCTCCTTCTGGAAGTCTGTGTTGGTCATTCCAGTCTCACACGCACGCATCCGATCTTTCGGAGCGTAGAGCGCACAATATCCTCATACTTGCTCGGGACTGCACAAGAAAACACCGTAGGGTGGTGCGATGGACAGCCTCGATTACGGCATCATCGATCTTCTCCGCCAGAACGCCCGCGCCGGCTACGGGGATATCGGCGAGGTCATCGGCCTCTCGGCCTCCGCAGTTAAACGCCGTGTCGACCGCCTCGTCGCAGACAAGGTCATCCGCGGTTTCACGATCCAGGTCGACCCGGCCGTCGACGGGCTCGCGACGGAAGCCTACGTCGAGCTCTTCTGCCGCGGCACCGTCGCACCGGAGGAGCTGCGGCGCATTCTTTCCGGCGTGCCTGAGGTGGTGGATGCTGGAACGGTCACGGGCAGCGCGGACGCCATCGTGCATATGCGCTCACGTGACATCCCCTCGCTCGAATTGGCCCTCGAACGAGTGCGTGTCGCTCCGAACGTGGACCACACGCGGAGCGCTATCGTGCTGTCGAAGCTGATCCATCGCACGCACGATTGAGGCGACGCCGACCAGGCATGCGCCTCAGAAAGGGGGCGGTCCGAGGATTTCGGTCGCGCCGGTTGCCTCCGCCACGGCACGAATCCGATCGAAGTCGATCGGCGGCCGCGGCTCGCCAGGAACCACGGGGTCGCTGGCCTGGCGATAGAAGGCTTCGCTGTTTCCCGGGGTGTGCAGCCACAGCATGCGTGCCCGAGGTGAGGTCACTTTGAACGCATGCGGGACGCCGCGCGGGATGACAGCGACGCCGCCCACGTGAACCGAACGCTGCTCCCCGTCGATATAGAGCGCAACCTCGCCCTCGAGCAGGTAGAACGTCTCATCGGAGGCCTGATGGGAGTGGAGCGGCGTGGCCTTGCCCGCGTCTTCGAGCGCCTCCCACATCAGGAATGCGCCTCCCGTATCTTCCGCTGTGGCCTTCCAGGTGTGCAGCCCGCCGCCACAGAACCAGCGCTGCTCGCCCTCGCCACTCTCGCGCACCGTGACGGTCTGGGTGTTCATGATGATCTCCTCCGATTCTTCATGGAACTTGAGTACCATAACGAGACTAAGGTACCATGTATAGCATGTCAACGTCATACGAAGAATCGGGCCGAACCAGGCAAAAGCAGCGCACCCGCAACGAGTTGATCGCTGCGGCGCGTGCCCTGGTGGCCCGGGGCGACGTCACACCCACCGTCGAAGCCGCCGCCGCTGCCGCTGCCATCTCGCGCACGACCGCCTACCGGTACTTTCCCAACCAGAAGGCCCTGCTCGTCGCGGCGCATCCGGAGACGGAGGCCACGTCACTTCTTCCACCCGATGTGGGTGACGACCCGGAGACCAGGCTCTTGGCCGCGGTCTCGGCGTTCACCCGGCTCGTGGTCGACACCGAATCAGAGCAGCGCACAATGCTGCGCCTCTCGCTCGAACCGGATTCCCTCCCGCGGGAACTCCCGTTGCGTAAGGGACGGGCCATCGGATGGTTCGAAGATGCCCTTTCCCCGCTTCGGCCGCAGCTGACTGACGCAGACGTGCATCGGCTCGCCGTGGCCGTCCGGAGTGCCGTCGGCATCGAATCGCTCGTGTGGCTCACCGACGTTGCCGGCCTCTCCCGCGAGCAGGCAGTGGAACTCATGATGTGGTCCGCGCAGGCGCTGCTGCATGGCGCGCTGGCCGGTGGATTGCCCGACGGCGTCTGAAACTCGGTACTTTTGAATCGCTACGTCGCCGGGCGTGAGGCGTGGGGACGACCAATGCGTCGCGAGGGGAGAAGACATGTCGCTGTCGATCGATCACGAATCCACGGTTCCGCCCTACGAACAGCTCCGCGTGCAACTGCTCGAGCGGGTGCGCTCCGGCGCGCTTGCCGCGGGAGCCAAGCTTCCGACCGTGCGCGGGCTGGCTGAGGAGCTCGGCCTTGCGCCGAACACGGTCGCGCGCTGTTACCGGGAACTCGAGCGCGACCATGTCATCGAGACGCGTGGCAGGAACGGTTCCTTCGTGAGCGCCCACGGGGACGCGATTCAGCGCGAAGCGCAGCGCGCTGCTCGCGAGTATGCGGACCGGATCCGCCAACTCGGCCTTGCGGAGTACGACGGGATCGCGCTCGTCGAGGCGGCACTGCGCAGTTAGTCCGCCGTGATCAGCAGGTCGGCGGCGGGCTTGGTGCGCGCAACCAGCTGGGCATTGTGTTCGTCGGACCCCGTGGCCATCCGCGCGGCGTGCTCGAGGGATTTGCCTGACAGCACGTGCCTCGCGATCAGCCGCTCGATCCGTAGCGATGGCTCCGCCTCGAGAAACCAGGTCTCGTCGAGAAAGCCGCGCACATGGCTCCAGCGTGGCTCGTCCGAGAGGAGATAGTTCCCCTCGGTGATCACGATCGGCAGACCCCGCTCGATCGCAATCGCGCCCGCGATCGGCTCCTCGATGTCCCGCTCGAAGGCCGGTGCGTAGATGACATCCTCGGTGTTGCGCCTGAGCCGTTCGAGTAGCGCGAGATACCCCCCGACATCGAAGGTGTCCATTGCACCCCTGCGTTCGAGGTACTCGGGGCTCGGAAGCGCTCTGGATGCGATGTGGAAGCCGTCCATCGGGACGACCGCCGCGACATCCGAGCCGAGGGCCGCAGCGAGCTCACGCGCAAGGGTGGATTTCCCCGCACCCGGCGCGCCCACGATTCCGAGGATCACCCTGCCGCCTACCCCGCGGAGCGCCGAGACCCGCTCAACGAGAAGCGGGAGGGCGGATGCAGCGCCGATCCGTTCCCCGGACCGGCCTGTGGCATCCATACGGCTCTCTCGGTCGCGCAACGGGGAGGCTCAGTGACCCTCGTGGTCCGAGTCGACGCCTGCGCCCGGCCCCCTGTCGAGCTCGGCGATCGAGTCGAAGTCCGCCGCCGTGAGCTCGAAGTCGAAGACGTCGAGATTCCCGCGGATGCGCTGTGGATTCGAGGACTTCGGGATGGCGACGAGTGATTGCTGCACATGCCAGCGCAGCACGACCTGGGCCGGGGTCTTGCCGGTGCGCTCGGCGATCGCCGTGATCGCGGGCGCGGCGAGCAGGTCGTTGCCGGCGCCGATCGGGCTCCAGGACTCGGTCACGATGCCGTGTTCCGCGTTCGCCTGACGCTCAGCCAGACGCGGTGTGTACGGGCTCAGCTGAACCTGGTTGACCGCCGGCAGCACCTCGGCCTCGGCGACGAGGGCCGCGATGTGCGCAGGCTTGAAGTTCGAGACTCCGATCGCCTTCGCCTTGCCCGCAGCGAGCAGTTTCTCGAAGGTGTGCCAGGTCGACACGTATTCGCCCCGGGCGGGCAGCGGCCAATGGATGAGCAGCAGGTCGACGTAGTCCAGGCCGAGCCGCTCGAGCGAGCCATCGAGTCCGGCGAGCGCGCGATCGTCGCCCTGGAACTGGCCGTCGAGCTTCGTCGTGACGAAGATCTCCTCGCGGGCGATGCCGCTGTCACGGATGCCGTTGCCGACGCCCCTCTCATTGCCGTACCTCGCCGCGGTGTCGATATGCCGGTAGCCGGCCTCGACGGCGGTCACGATCGCCGGGGCGACCTGCACATCGCTGAGCGGCGAGGTTCCGAGGCCGATGAGCGGGATAGAGGTTCCGTTGTTGAGCGGAAGAGAGGGGGTCACGGATGCTCCTGTCGTGCCGTTCGGTTGCCACATTGCGGACGATTGTTCCCCCTTGTCACGTTTGTGCCCGGTCGATCAGGAACAAACGTGACGTGAGGGAACAATTACCATTCTCTCGTCTCACTTCTCTCTCGTCTCACTTCGTCAACAGCTCTAGAGGACGACGGCGGTGGACGGGTCGGGGTTGCCGAAGCGGTGGGCTGTGATGCTGATCGCCTGCTCATGCAGGAACGGCAGCAGCTCGAGCCGACCCGCCGTGGTGACGGGGCCGGCGTAGATCGCGACATCCGGGTCCCCCTCGAGCACGAGCGAAAGCGCGCGAGCATCGCCGCCGATCAAACGGATCCGACTCGAGATGCCCCGGCCGATGTGCGCCTCGCCGGACTGCAGGCGGGCGTGCCAGCGGGCATCCGTCTCCACGATCACCTCACGAACGGCGATCGGCCTGAGCTCACTGCCGAAAAGACGGATGAGCCCGGCCGCCACGGGGAGAGCCGAACTGATCGCGACGGGTGCTCCCGCCCGCGTTGCCGCGGCGATCACGCGCACGAGCTGCGCCGGCGAGGCGCCCTCGGCCAGCCGGATGGTGACGGGCACCGGTCGATAACGGAACACGTTGCGCTCGACCAGGAGCCCGGAGACGTCCCTGGCGACGCCGAACTCCTCGTCCCAGGCGTTCTGGTCGCTCACCGCGCCGGAGCGCACCCGGTCGAACTCGAGAAACTCCATGCCCGGTTGCGCGGCCTCGATGAGCGCCGTGACCCGCTCACTCAGCCCGCTCAGCACGACGGACTTGCCCGGCTCGGAGAAGACCGGCCGCCAGTCGCCGAGAGTGGCCAGATAGTTCGGGCCGCCGGCCTTCGCGCTCGTTCCCACGGTCGATCGCTTCCAGCCGCCGAAGGGCTGGCGGCGCACGATGGCTCCGGTGATGCCGCGATTCACGTAGAGGTTGCCGGCCTGCACGGTGTCGATCCAGGTCGCGATCTCCTCGGAATCGAGAGAATGGATGCCCGCGGTGAGGCCATAGGCCGGTGTGTTCTGCAGCTCGATCGCTTCCTCGAGCGTGTCGGCGCGCATGATGCCGAGCACCGGGCCGAAGTACTCGGTCAGGTGGAATTCCGAACCCGCGGTGACCCCGTCTCGCACTCCGGGCGACCACAGGCGGTTGCTCTCATCCAGCGCTCGGGGCTTGACCAGCCAGGTCTCGTCCGCGTCCAGGGTGGTCAGCGCCTTTTCGAGCTTGCCGCCGGCCGGTTCGATGATCGGTCCCATGATCGTCGTGGGATCCTGCGGGTAACCGACGCGCAGTGTCGACACCGAGTCGAGCAACTGGCGGCGGAAGCGCTCAGAATTTCCGACCGAGCCGACCAGGATCACGAGGCTCGCGGCAGAGCACTTCTGGCCGGCGTGACCGAAGGCGCTCTTGACGACATCCGCCACCGCGAGGTCGAGGTCGGCGCTCGGCGCGATGACGATGGCGTTCTTCCCACTCGTCTCGGCGAGCAGCGGAAGGTCGGGGCGCCAGGATCGGAACAGCTTCGCGGTCTCCCATGCGCCGGTGAGGATGACGCGATCGACCGCCGGATCGGAGATCAGCTGCCGGCCGAGGTCGCCCTCGTCGATGTCCACGAGCGTGAGAACGCCGCGCGGGACGCCGCCGGCCCACAGTGCCTCGACGAGCACGGCCGCAGAGCGGCGGGCCTGCGGTGCCGGCTTGATGATGACGCCAGAACCGGCGGCGAGCGCCGAGAGCACGGACCCCGCGGGAATCGCGACCGGGAAGTTCCACGGTGGAGCGACGACGATGAGCCGCGACGGCACGAACTCGGCGTGCTCGATCCTGTCGAGACCGCGGGCCTGTTCTGCGTAGTAGTGCGCGAAGTCGATCGCTTCGCTCACCTCGACATCGCCCTCGGCGATGGTCTTGCCGGTCTCGCTCGCCATGACCTCGATGAGTTCGGCTCGTGCCGCCGCGAGCGCCTCGCCCGCGCTGTGCAGCACGGTCGCGCGGGTATCCGCCCGGCGCTGTCCCCACTCGACGCCGGCGGCGGCGGTGCTCGCGATCGCGCGCTGCAGGGTCTCGGTATCGGTGATCCGTGCGGCGGCGATGCCGTCGGCTCCGAGCCGCGACGACGGAACACGGGCCAGAATGCTGCGACCCCACGCGCGGTTGACTCCGACCGCAGGGTCGGTGTCCGGCTCGTTGCGGAACTCGCGTGGCGCGGTATCGACGGGCGACAGCGCAACCGGGGCCGTGCGGTCCTGAGTGCGCAGGGATGCCGGAACGACCTCGTCGAGACGGCTCACCGAGGCGAGAAAACGGTCCGCTTCACGGGCGAACACCGCGTCGTCCTTGGCAAGCTCGAACACGCCGGACATGAAGTTCTCACTGCTCGCGTTCTCCTCCAGCCGACGGATGAGGTACGAGATCGCCGAATCGAACTCACCGGGGTGCACCACGGGTGTGTACAGCAGCAGGCCGCCGACATCGCGTTTGACGGCATCCGCCTGTCCGGTCGCCATGCCGAGGAGCATCTCGAACTCGACGCGTGAGTCGACATGACGCTGCTTGGCGAGAAGCCAGGCGTAGGCGACGTCGAAGAGGTTGTGGCCGGCGACACCGATCCGCACGGCATCTGTGCGCTCGGGCGTGAAGGCCCAGTGCAGCAGGCGCTTGTAGTTCGTGTCGGTCTGTTCCTTGATCGAATAGGTCGCAAGCGGCCAGCCGTGAATGGTCGCGTCGACATTCTCCATGGCGAGGTTCGCACCCTTGACGATGCGCACCTTGATGCCGGCACCGCCCGCCGTGCGACGTTGCGTCGTCCAGTGGGTGAGTCCCTGCAACGCCCGTAGTGCGTCGGGAAGATAGGCCTGCAGCACGATTCCAGCCTCGAGGTTCTTGAGACGCGGCTGCTCGAGGATGCGGGTGAAGACCGCGATCGTCAGGTCGAGGTCACGGAACTCCTCCATGTCGAGGTTGATGAACTTGCGGGTAGCGGACACCGCGGCGAGCTCGTACAGCGGCGTCAGCCGCCTGACGACACGTTCCACCGTCTCGTCGAACGACCACATCGACAGCTGGCTCGACACCGAGGACACTTTGATCGACACATAGTCGACGTCGTCACGCTCGAGAAGCTCGCGGGTTCCTTCGAGGCGGCGGTCGGCTTCCTCGTCGCCGAGTACCGCCTCGCCGAGGAGGTTGAGGTTGAGCCGCATGCCGGCCTTGCGCAGTGCGCCCATGCTTTTGTCGAGGTGCTTGGGGGTGGCATCCAGAATCAGGTGCCCGACCATGCCACGAAGCACACGGCGCGCGATCGGCACGATGGGCCACGGGATGAGCGGCGCGAACCCACCGCCGAGCTGGATCGCGATCCGCATGTACCAGGGCAGGAAGGCGGGGATCGCGCGGGAGAGCTTCTCGAGGTTCCTGCCCGCGACCTTCAGATCCTCCGGTCGCACGACCCGGTCGACGAAACCGATGGTGAAGTCGAGCCCCCTGGGGTCCTTGAGCACACCGGCGAGGCGCGCGGCGGACCTGTCTGGCGCGACATCCGCACTCTCGGCAAGCCATCGCCGGACGGTGACAATGGCTTCGTCGGCGAGCGAATCGGAGCTCACGGGCGATTCGGAGGCGAACGGCGGCATGTAACGAGACTACTTGCGTGCCGTTCTGCGTGCCTGTCCTCGCGCATCCCGTCACATGGCGACCATGCGCGCGGCGCTCTCCTACGCTGAAGACATGACCTCGCGCCCCGACAAACACGACCCAGCCAGCCTCTCCCTGCTCACACAGGCCGTTCACGCGGGCAACGAGATCGATGCTGGGTCGGGTGCGATCCGCACGCCGATCGTCATGGCGAACTCCTACGCCCTGCCCGACGACCCGTCCGGCGTGAGCTGGTCGGGAACGGACATCCCGCTCTACACCCGCAACTCGGGCACGAACCAGCTCGGGCTGCAGCGGAAACTCGCGATCCTCGAGGGCGGCGAAGATGCGGTCGTGCTCGCCTCCGGGGTCGCCGCGCTGCACTCGGTGTTCTTCACCCACCTGCGCAGCGGCGATCACGTGGTGGTCGGCGACGTCACCTACGAGGCGACGTTCCGGCTCTTCACCGAGCTGTTCCCGGAGAAGTACGACATCACCGCCACCTTCGTCGACGCGACCGACATCGAGGCCGTGCGCGCCGCCATCCGGCCGACCACGCGGCTCGTGCACATCGAGGCCATCGCCAACCCCACGACGAAGGTGGCGGATGTCGCGGCCATCGCCCGCGTCGCACACGAGGCCGGAGCACTCCTCTCCGTCGACTCGACCTTCACCCCGCCGCCGCTCTACCGCCCGCTCGCCGACGGAGCGGACCTCGTCGTGCACTCCCTCACCAAATACATCAACGGGCACGGCGACGCGATGGGCGGCGCCGTGATCGGCTCGCGCGAACTCGTCCAGCGCATCAAGTCGGACGCCATGGTCGATGTCGGCGGGGTGATCTCGCCCTTCAACGCCTGGCTCATCATGCGTGGTTCGGTGACCCTGCCGTTGCGCCTGCAGCAGCACCTGCAGACCGCGTCGCGCGTCGCAGCGTTCTTGGAGGCCGACCCGCGGGTGGCGTACGTCGCCTACCCCGGCCTGGCCTCGCATCCGCAGCACGAGCTCGCGGCGCGGCAGTTCGGCGGGCGCGGCTACGGCGGGATGATGGCCTTCGCCGTCGACGGAGACTCGGATGCCCAGAACCGTTTCGTGGCGAACCTGCGGGTGATCACGTCCGCGGTCTCACTCGGGCATGACGAGTCGCTCATCGTGCACGTCGGAACCGAGGGCCCGCGCATCGCCAGCTACCCCGAACCGTTCCGCAGGCTCGGGCACCTGCGGTTCTCGATCGGGCTGGAGGACGCGGAGGATCTCGTGGCGGACCTCTCGGCGGCCCTCGACGCGACGTTCCGCTGACGAGTTCGAGTTCAGCCGCGCCTTCGACAGCGCGCTCGACGAAGAGACCCAGAGATCGCGTCGATAAGCGTGCCAAATGGTCGATAGGCGTGCCAAATGAAGGAGATCTTTCCCGCTACGGCGATTCTTGCTCGCAGATTCGAGGGGTCCAGGGCCAGATTTCCTTCATTTGGCACAAGACACACACGCCTATCGACGCGAACTCTTATGCGGCGAGCTGTGCTGCCGCGCGTAGCGGCTTGAGTGCTCCGGCCCAGGCGACCGTCTGGTCGAGCAGGGCGTTGAGCGTGCCCTCGTGGAAGGCGGCCGGCTTGAAGACGCTGTAGTTCTCGAAGTCGGTCACGAGCGAGAGCGCGACCTGCGAGCGGACATCCGCGATCTGCAGCTCGCCGAGGATGAGGCGGAGGTGCTCGGCGGCACGGGTTCCACCCGCTCCGCCATAGCTCACGAGGCCGGCGGCCTTGTTGTTCCACTCGCCATAGACGTAATCGATGGCGTTCTTGAGTGCGCCGGAGGTGCTGTGGTTGTACTCGGGGGTGACGAAGACGTAGCCGTCGAACTCGGCGACCTTCGCGGCCCAGGCCTTGGTGTGCTCACCGGCGTACCTGCCCTGCGACGCCGGAATGGCCTCATCGAGGTGCGGAAGATCGTAGTCGAGGAGGTCGACGAGCTCGAATTCAGCGTCGGAACGCTGGGAGGCGAGTTCGTGTACCCACTTCGCCACCGCTTCTCCGTTGCGGCCGGGGCGGGTGCTTCCGATGATGACAGCGATCTTGAGAGTCAAGGATTTTCCTTCGTGTAGAATTTGGGTGACGTATCATCATTCTAAGCCTTTCGATGACGCGTCACCAACCGAGTAGAATGAAGCATGGCTGAACAATCGGCGCTCAGCGACTCCGAAGTCGAGGTGTGGCGCACCTTCTACTCGATGCGGCGCACGCTCGATCGCGCGCTCGACCTGCAGCTCCAGCGGGATTCCCAGGTATCCGCCTCGGAATACGAAATCCTCCTCGCCATCAACCTGGCTCCGGGCCGCCAGTTGCGAGTCAAAGACATCGCCGGCACGATCGGCTGGGAGAAGAGCCGCGTCTCACACCTCATCGCCCGAATGGAGAAACGCGACCTGCTGAGCCGAACCGAGTGCGAGCTGGATGCCAGGGGATCCTGGATCATCCTGACAGCTGACGGTCGTCGCGCGATTCTCGGCGCGACGCGCGGTCATGTGGCCGCGATCCGCCGCTACTTCTTCGACGTGCTCGGTGACGACGAAGCCGAGCGCCTGAAGAGCCTGTCGGCCAGAGTCGTCCAGGCGATCGGCTGTGCGGCCGATGAAGATGTGCCCGTCGGGGACGAGGCAGGCGAAGCCGGGTCCGTCGAGAAGCCCGAGTGACACAGCAGGACGTCGTCATCGTCGGTGGCGGCCATAACGGCCTCGTCGCAGCGGCTTACCTGGCACAGGCCGGCATGTCGGTGACCGTCCTCGAACGGCTCGACCAGCTCGGCGGGGCCGCCGTCTCGGCGCAGGCCTTCGAAGGGATCGAAGCCCGGCTGTCCCGGTATTCGTACCTGGTGAGCCTGCTCCCGGCACGCATCATCCGCGAACTGCGACTCGACATCCGACTCGAGCGTCGACGGTATTCCTCGTACACGCCGGAGGGTCGCTCCGGCCGCGGGCTGCTCGTGGACAACGCCGATGCCGAAGGAACCGCGGCATCCTTCTCCTCCATCGGCGGCGATGCCTCCGCCTGGCACCGGTTCTACGGCGAGACCGCGAAACTCGCCCGCGCGATCTTCCCGACGGTGTGCGACCCGCTGCTCACCCGTGCGGAGTCCAGACGGCTGGTGGCGGATGACCGCCTGTGGAGCGAGTTCATCGAGCGGCCTATCGGCGAAGTGATCGAGAGCAGCTTCGACAACGACCTCGTGCGCGGCATAGTGCTGACGGATGCCCTGATCGGCACTTTCACGTCCGCCCACGACGCGACGCTCGCCGCCAATCGCTGCTTCCTGTATCACGTGATCGGCGGCGGAACCGGCGACTGGGATGTGCCGGTCGGCGGTATGGGCGCCGTGACGAGCGAGCTCGCCGCTGCAGCGCGCAGGGCCGGTGCCACCCTCCTGACCGGTGCGGAGGTGACCGCGCTGGCGCCGGACGGGGAGGTTCGTTACGTCCACCGCGAGCGTGAGGTCGTCATCGGCGCGGGCACGATTCTCGCGAACGTCGCACCACACGTGCTTTCGCGGCTGCTCGGCGAAACCGGTGCATCGCGGCCCGAGGGTTCTCAGGTGAAGGTGAACCTGTTGCTGAAGCGGCTTCCCCGCCTGCTGGACGATGCAGTCGATCCCGCCGCAGCCTTCGGCGGCACGTTCCACATCAACGAGGGCTATTCGCAGCTCGAATCCGCCTTCCGTACGGCGAGCGCGGGGCAGCTGCCGAGCCCGCTACCCGCCGAGATCTACTGCCATTCGCTCAGCGACCCGAGCATCCTCTCCCCCGAGCTCGCCGCCAGCGGCGCCCACACCCTCACCGTCTTCGGCCTGCACACCCCCGACCGACTGCTCTCGCCGGATACCAACGACGAGATGCGCGACCGGCTCACTCGGGCCGTGCTCGATTCGCTCGATTCGGTGCTCGCCGAGCCCATCGAAGACCTGTTGATGACGGATGCCGCGGGCCGACCGTGCATCGAGACCAAGACGACCCTCGACCTGGAGGCCGCCCTGCGCATGCCGGGCGGCAACATCTTCCACGGTCCGCTCGACTGGCCGTTCGTGGAGGATGACGCGGCTCTCGGCACCGCGGCCGAACGCTGGGGAGTGGCGACAGGCCACGACCGCATCCTGCTCTGCGGCGCGGGTACCAGGCGGGGAGGCGCCGTGAGCGGCCTCGGCGGACACAGCGCCGCGATGGCGATGCTCGAAGGCGTGCTTTAGCCCAGCGTGCCGCCGATCGGCGTCGGCGCGCCCACGACAGTCCGGGCTATGTCGTCGACGACCTCGAAGGACTCGTGAAGCACCTCGTCGAACCGTGTGTCGCCGCGGGCCGAACTCCACCGCCGCACCGCCGTGGCGATCGCGATCATGACCATCCCGGCGAGGATCTCCGCCCGGTCCTCACCCGGCAGGCGGAGGCGGATGACAGCGACGAGTTCGCGTGTGAGCTCCACCTGATGATCGCGCCGACTCGCTATGAGTGCCGGATTCTCGGCGAGCAGAATCACCCGGTCACGCCATTGCTCGCCCTGCTCCTGGTTCGTGCGCACCAGCCGGAGCAGCAGCCGTTTGAGATCGGCGTAGACCTCGCCGTGCGAGCCGACGAAGTCCTCTGCGAATTCGCCCTCGAACGAGAGGCTGAGCCCGGCGATCAGAGCCGACTCCTTGGAGGGGAAGTAGTTGAAGAAGGTGCGGTGCGAAAAACCCGCTACCGCGCAGATGTCGTCGATCGTCGCGCCATCGATTCCGCGCTCGGTCACGAGTTTGAGGGCTGCGGTCTCCAACGCTTCGCGCGTTGCCTCGCGCTTGCGTTCACGAAGGGAGATCGAGGCGATTCCGTCATTCGTCGACGTCGACTGGGACACTGGCTTCTGCTTTCACGTTCTTCGACCTTCTCAAAGACTATCTTCCGCAGTGCCGGTGGTGGCCGGTACTCTGCCGGAATGAGTACCCAACTATCCCTCGAGAATCTCCGTGCGCTCGTCACCGGGCCGGTTCTCAGTCCCTCCGATGGCGGTTTCGCCGAGGAGGTGTCGGCCTTCAACCGTGCCGTCGTCCACACCCCGGATGTCGCGGTCGGCGTCACGAGCGAAGCCGACGTCGTCGAGGCGGTGCGCTTCGCCGCGGTCAACGGCCTTCCCGTGCGCATGCAGGCGACCGGTCATGGCGCGGAATCGGCCATCACCGACGGCCTGCTCATCACCACCAGAAGACTCGACGCTCTCTCGATCGACGCCGCGGCTCGGATCGCACGCATCGGCGCAGGCGTGCCCTGGTCTGCCGTGCTCACGGCCGCGGAGCCCCTCGGCCTCACCGCCATCACGGGGGCATCGGGAACCGTGGGCGCCGTCGGCTACACCCTGGGTGGCGGGGTCGGCCCGCTCTCCCGCAGCCACGGCTTCAGTTCGGACTACGCCCGCGGTTTCACCCTGGTGACCGCCGACGGTTCGGTGGTCACCGCGAATGCCGAGGAGAACAGCGATCTCTTCTGGGCGCTGAGAGGTGGCAAAGGGGGCTTCGGCGTCGTCACCGAGATGCTTTTCGAGCTCGTTCCGCTCGCCGAGTTCTACGCCGGCTCCGTGTTCTTCGACACCCCGCACATCGAAGCCGTGCTGCGATCGTGGATCGACTGGAGCGCGACGGCCGACGACCAGGTCACGACATCCGTCGCGATCCTGCGCCTTCCCGATTTCGACGCGATCCCCGAGCCGCTTCGCGGGCGCACCGTGCTGAACCTCCGCTTCGCCTACCCAGGCGCAGCGGCGGAGGGCGAGCGACTCGCAGCGCCGCTGCGCGGACTCGCACCCGCGATCATCGACACGATCGGTGTGCTGCCCACATCCAAGGTCGGCCTCATCCACAACGATCCGACCGAACCCGGCCCCGGGTGGGTGACCGGTGGACTCCTCTCCGCCGTCGACCAGGATTTCGCCGGCGAACTCCTGGCCACGGTCGGCCCCGAGCAGCAGGTTCCCCTCATCGTCGTCGAGGTGCGCCACCTCGGTGCGCGCACCGCCATCGATGTGCCGGAGGGTTCCGCGGTGGGCGGCCGCGAGGCCGGGTACACCCTGACCGTTGTCGGCGTGCCGAACCCGAGTCTCTTCACGGAGGTTTTGCCCGCCGTCGCCGCACAGCTCACGACCGCGATCGCTCCCTGGATCTCTCCCCAGACGACGATCAATTTCGCCGGTGACGGCAGCGATGCCGAGCGGTATCGGCGGGCCTGGGCACCGGAGGTACATGAGCGGCTCGACACGATCAGACGCAGCTGGGATCCGGCCGGGCTCTTTGCCTACGGTCCTGCGGCTGGCTAGGCTCACAGGCAGCAGCACACGATGATGGGAGCGTTGCGATGGCCGGTTTCGACCAGTTTGCCAACCAGGGTGGCCCCGCGGCTGGCGACCCGGAGGAGGCGGCAGCCGCTCAGGCTCAAGCCGATGAGTTGCTGAAGTCGGCGAATGAAGCGGACTCCGCGGATTTCGGCGGCGGCCCTCTGGGATCGCACGCCGAGCACGACAGCGATGACGAACCCGAGGCAGCCGACGAGGCCGAAGCGGAAGACGACTAGGCCGGGTTATCCCGGCCCGTCCAGCTCAGCGGCTGCGGTGTTCCGGAATCGTCATGCGCGGGCCGAACCGCGGCTTCGCAAAACCACTCGACTCGATGATCCGCATCACGCGCTGCCGATTGCCCGGCCACGGCGATAGCAGTTCGAGCATCCCGTCGTCGTCGACCGGCTTGCCGACAAGAGCCCAGCCGACGACCGCGGGCAGGTGATAGTCGCCGATGCTCAGCGCGTCGGGATCGCCGTGCGCCCGCTGGCTGGTCTCGGCGGCGGTCCACACACCGACGCCCGGCACGCTGCGGAGTTTGCCGAGCACGTCCGCTCCCCCGCGGCCGAGCGCGAGGGTGCGTTCGAGTCCATGCGCCACGGATGCCGCGGCGATCGCCGTGCGAGAGCGCTGCGAGTCCACCCCCGCCCGATGCCATTCCCACGACGGGATCATCCGCCAGGCATGGGCCGAAGGGAACACCCGCATTCCGGCCGGGGCCGGACCGGGCGCTACCTCGCCGTGCTTGCGGATGAGCCGGCTCCAGGCCAGATGCGCCTCCTTACCGGTGACCTTCTGCTCGAAGATCGCGGCGATCATCATCTCGAGCACGCGACCGGTACGCAGCAATCGCATCCCGGAGGTCCGGCGGTACGCGTCATGCAGGAAGGGATTGGCCGACACATCGAAGTCGCCCGGGTCGTCGCCGTCGCCGAGCAGCTCGGGCACTCCCGCGATCGCCCACTCCGCCCCATCACCCCAGGCGACAGCATCGATCGTCGTGCCACGCTGCGACAGGTGGAGGGTCGCAGCACCCTCCGGGGTCGGGACGGTACGCCAGACGCCGGCCGGATGCCACTGCATCGTTGGATCCTGCGCGCCGCGGCTCAACGGCCTCAGCGTGAGCTTCAGGTCGAGCGGCGCGGCCGGCGCATAGGTGGTGCGGAGGGGTTCGGCATCCCCCATCGCAGTCACTCCCATGCACAGCAGACTACGTCGCGGCTGCGACACGCGCGCAGCTTCCCCGTTCCCGCGATGTCAACTCACACTGATGTCACTGCGAACTGACACGCCGAGGCGGGGCGGCCCCAGAGGGTCAGCCATCCAGCCCGTCCGCAGCTCGACCACCGAGGCCGCCCATTTAGAATCGATCGGTGGCCGTCCCCAAGATCCTGCTCTTCTACCAGTTCACACCGCTCGCCGACCCTGAGGCGATCCGGCTCTGGCAGCGCGACCTCTGCGAGTCACTCGGCCTCGGCGGCCGCATCCTGATCTCGAAGGACGGCATCAACGGCACTGTCGGCGGAGAACTCAAGGCCGTGAAGCGATACCTGCGCAAGACGCGCGAGTATGCGGCCTTCGCGAACCTGGACGCCAAGTGGAGCGAGGGCAACGGCGACGACTTTCCGCGCCTGAGCGTTCGCGTGCGTGAAGAGATCGTGAGCTTCGGGGCTCCCGGTGAACTGAGGGTCGACGAGAGCGGGGTGATCGGCGGTGGCACCAAACTGAGCCCCGAGGAGCTGCACGAGCTCGTCGAACGCGAGGAGGTCGTGTTCTTCGATGGGCGCAACTCCTTCGAGGCCGAGATCGGACGCTTCGCGGATGCCGTGGTGCCGCAGGTCGGCAACACCCGCGAGTTCGTGGCCGAGCTCGACAGCGGCAAATACGACCACCTCAAGGACAAGCCGGTCGTCACCTACTGCACGGGCGGCATCCGCTGCGAGGTGCTGAGTTCGCTCATGGTCAACCGCGGCTTCGAGAAGGTCTACCAACTCGACGGCGGCATCGCCCGCTACGGCGAGACCTACGGCGACAGGGGCTTGTGGCAGGGCTCGCTCTACGTGTTCGACAACCGGATGTCCCTGGATTTCAGCGAGGACGCCGCCGTGATCGGCCGCTGCTACCGCTGCGATACGCCGACGAATCACATGCAGAACTGCAGCGACCTGGGCTGCCGGGTGCAGCTCGTCGTCTGTGAGGAGCATGCACCGACCACGGCCTGCGCCGAGCATCCGCTCCCTGCGGTGACGGTCGGCGAAAGAACGGCGAAAATTACGCAATGATGGTGCCATGAGCATCGGAATCCTCACCAGCGGCGGCGACTGCCCCGGCCTCAACGCTGTCATCCGCGGCGCCGTTCTCAAGGGCACGCAGATCTACAACCAGGAGTTCGTCGGCTTCAAGGACGGCTGGCGAGGCGTCGTCGAGGGCACGATCATGCCGCTCGAGCGCAAGGACATCCAGGGCATCGCGAAGCAGGGCGGCACCATCCTCGGCACCTCGCGCACCAACCCCTTCGAAGGCGAGGGCGGGGCCGATCGGGTCAAGGAGAACATGGAACGCCTCGGCGTCGATTCCCTCATCGCGATCGGCGGCGAGGGGACGCTCGCGGCCGCCAAGCGGCTGACGGATGCCGGCGTCAAGATCGTCGGCGTGCCCAAGACGGTCGACAACGACCTCTCCGCCACCGACTACACCTTCGGCTTCGACACGGCGGTGCAGATCGCCACCGACGCGATGGACCGGCTCCGCACGACGGGAGACTCCCACGGGCGGTGCATGGTGGCCGAGGTCATGGGGCGTCATGTCGGGTGGATCGCTCTGCACTCCGGCATGGCCGCCGGTGCGCACGCCATCCTCATCCCCGAACAGAAGACCAGCATGGACCAGATCGTCGCCTGGGTTCAGTCGGTCGTCGACCGCGGCCGCGCGCCTCTCCTCGTCGTCGCGGAAGGCTTCCATCTCGACACGATGGACGACGCTCATTCGGAGCGCGGACTCGATGCCTTCGGCCGTCCGCGACTGGGCGGCATCGGCGAGCTCATCGCCCCGGAGATCGAAGCGCGGGTTGGAATCGAGACGCGCGCGACCACCCTGGGCCACATCCAGCGCGGCGGAACTCCAACAGCCTACGACCGCGTGCTCGCCACGCGCTACGGCATGGCGGCGGTGGACTCGGTGATCCACGGCCGCTGGGGTCGCATGGTGTCGCTCAGCGGAACCACGATCACCCACGTCGCCTTCGAGGACGCCCTCGGCAAGCTCAACACGGTGCCACAGTCCCGCTACGACGAGGCCGCGATCCTCTTCGGCTGAGGAATAACCCACATCGCGTGTTCTCGCTTGCCTTCGCGGCGGAGAAATCGTGTCGCGGACCGAGATATATCTCCCGCCGCGAGCCGCTTTCCCCGCCGCGGAGTAGCTCCGCAGCAAGAAGTTCAAGCGCGCGAGTAGCGTTGGCAGCATGTTTCGCGCCCTTCAGATAGCGGATGCCACGGCCATCCTTCGCGACGATGTGACGGATGACGAGCTCGGCGACGGCGACGTCATCATCGACGTCGACTACTCCAGCAT
>JAODMW010000262.1 GCA_025464815.1 Microbacteriaceae bacterium
CTCAAGGAATCTTTCGTGTCTGCAGACCAAAAACGACAGGGCACCTTCGCCTCCATCCTCCGCATCTATCCCTGGGCAAAGCCCGCGATGCCGCGCATCTACCTCGGCATGGTCTCCGCGCTCATCGCGGCGATCGTGGCGCTGATCATTCCGCAGGTGCTCAGGGCGCTCGTGGACGGCCCGCTCAAGGGCGGCGACGCAAGCCAGATCTGGTGGCCGGTCGCTGCCGTGCTCGCCCTCGGCGTGCTCGAGGCCGTGATGATCTGGTTTCGGCGCTGGTTCGTGCTTCAGCCGGGCACGCGGGTCGAGTCCGACATGCGCAACTCGCTGTACAACCGACTGCAGGACCTTCCGGTCGGCTTCCACGATCGCTGGGCAAGCGGGCAGTTGCTTTCGCGCGCGGTCAGCGACCTCAATCTCATCCGCCGCTGGATCTCCTTCGGCATAGTGCTCCTCGTCGTCAATGTGATCACCATCCTCGTGGGCTTCGGGTTCCTCCTGTCGATCAACTGGATCCTCGGCGTTCTCTTCGTCGTGTGTTCCATCCCGCTATGGATCTACGGCTACCTCTTCGAGCAGAAGTACTCGGTCGTCGCCCGTCGCAGCCAGGACCAGGCCGGCGACCTCGCGACCGCCGTCGAGGAATCGGTGCACGGCATCCGGGTGCTCAAGGCATTCGGGCGCGGCCAGCACGCGCTCAAGAACTTCGCATCACAGGCCGAGGATCTACGCGGCACAGAAATCGAGAAGGCGAAAGCGATCGCCGGCATCTGGCTCTGGCTGCTGCTCGTTCCCGACGTCACCTTCGCCCTCAGCCTGCTCGGCGGGGTGTGGCTCGCCGCGGCCGGTCAGCTGTCGGCCGGTCAGCTCGTCGCGTTCTTCGCGACCGCGACCGTGCTGCGTTTTCCCGTCGAGTCGATCGGGTTCCTGCTGTCGATGACCTTCGACACGCGAACGGCCGCCGACCGCTTCTTCGAGGTGATGGATGCCCCGAACACGATCACCGATCCGGAAAACCCGGTGACCATCGCCAGGCCTAAGGGTCGGCTTGTCTTCGACGACGTGCACTTCCGCTACCAGGACTCGCCTGCGCAGTATGACGACCTGCTCGACGGTGTCGACCTCGAGCTCGAACCGGGGGAGACGATGGCGATCGTCGGGCTCACCGGCTCAGGCAAGTCGACGCTCACCGCGCTCACCACGCGGCTCTACGACGTGACCGGCGGCTCGATAAAACTGGATGGCGTCGACATCCGTGACCTCAGTCGCGTCGAACTGCGCAGCCATATCGCGATGGCATTCGAGGATGCCACCCTGTTCTCGGCCTCGGTTCGGGACAACGTTCTGCTCGGCCGGCCGGAAGCATCCGATGCCGACCTCGCGGAGGCGCTCGAAATCGCCCAGGCGGATTTCGTCTACCAGTTACCTCACGGACTCGACACCAAGGTCGGCGAGGAGGGCATGAGCCTGTCCGGGGGCCAGCGCCAGCGTCTCGCGCTCGCGCGCGCGGTCGCCGCGAACCCGGAGGTTCTGGTGCTCGACGACCCGCTGTCGGCGCTCGACGTCGATACGGAGGCTCTCGTGGAGGCGGCGCTGCGACGCGTTCTCGCGTCGACGACCGCGATGATCGTGGCACATCGCCCATCGACGGTCATGCTCGCGGACCGGGTCGCACTGCTCGAAGGCGGTCGCATCACGGCGGTCGGCCGCCACAGCGACCTGCTGCTCTCGAGCGACCACTACCGCTTCGTCATCTCGAGCCTCGAGGACGAAGAGAAACGTGAACAGAACGAAGCAGTGCTCGACCAGGCAGAACAGGGGGCCGACGCATGAGCGTTCTCGGCGTTGAGGGTGAAGAGCGCGATGACTTCACCCGGGGAGAGAGCAAGCAGATCCGCGACCGTTCGCTGCGGCTCCTGAACTCGCTGCTTCGTCCCCTCCGGGCCCGCGTGACGCTGACCATCGTCGTGGTGGTCGTCAGCACGGCGGCGCAGGTCGCGGGCCCGGCACTCATCGCGTACGGTCTGGACACCGGTCTGCCCGCACTCACCAGACAGGACTGGATGCCGCTCGCCTTCGCGGTGTTCGCCTACCTGTTCACGGGCGTAGTCGGGGCCGTGCTGATCGCCTGGTACACCGTGCTCACCGCCCGGATCAGCCAGGCCATCCTGATCGACCTGCGCAAGCGGGTCTTCCTGCACACCCAGAAGCTCAGCCTCGAGTTCCACGAGAGCTACACGTCCGGCCGCATCATCGCGCGCCAGACGAGCGACCTCGATTCGATCCGCGAGCTGCTGGACTCGGGCATCAACCAGCTCGTGCAGGGCGGCCTGTACATGCTGTTCATCGCCGTCGCGCTGTTCTCGATCGACTTCTGGAGTGGCGTCGTGCTGTTCGGCTCGCTCGTACCGCTCGCCTTCCTGCTCCGCTGGTTCCAGGTGCGGTCGCAGAAGGCCTTCCGTGCGACGAGGACCACCTCGGCCCGTCTCATCGTCCACTTCGTCGAGACGATGACGGGCATCCGCGCGGTCAAGGCTTTCCGCAAGGAGAAGCGCAACGAGACCGAGTTCGGGGGACTCGTCGAGGACTACCGCCTGGCCAACTTGAGAACGATCAAGTTGTTCGGGGTACTGGATCCCGGTCTCGTGCTCATCGGCAACGTCGCACTCGGCGTCGTGCTGCTCGTCGGCGGCCTCCGCGTCGCCACCGGCAGCCTCGCGATCGGCGTTCTGCTCGCTGCACTGCTGTACACGAGGTCGTTCTTCGCGCCGGCGCAGGTGATGTCGATGTTCTACAACTCCTACCAGTCGGCGGCCGCGGCACTCGAGAAGATCTCCGGCGTACTCGAGGAGCGGCCGAGCGTTCCCGACCCCACGCGTCCGATCGATCTCTGGCAGGCGAAGGGCGGCGTGCGGTTCGAGGGTGTCGAGTTCGCGTACACGCCGGATCGCGTCATCCTGCCGCGCTTCGATCTCGAATTCCCCGCCGGGCAGACGATCGCTCTCGTCGGTTCGACAGGTGCCGGAAAGTCCACGCTCGCGAAGCTCATCTCGCGTTTCTACGATCCGAGCGACGGGGTCGTCTCGCTCGACGGGGTCGACCTGCGGCAGCTGCATCCGAAGGACCTGCGCCGTGCAATCGTCATGGTGACCCAGGAGGCCTACCTGTTCTCGGGTTCGGTCGGCGACAACATCGCGCTCGGCAAACCGGAGGCCACCATCGAGGAGATCGTCGCTGCCGCGAAGGCCGTCGGCGCCCACGAGTTCATCGAGGGTCTGCCCGATGGCTACGACACGGATGTCAACAAGAGGGGTGGGCGGGTCTCGGCCGGCCAGCGCCAGCTGATCTCCTTCGCTCGGGCATTCCTTGCCGACCCGGTCGTACTCATCCTCGACGAGGCGACCGCTTCGTTGGACATCCCGAGCGAGCGGCTCGTACAGGAGGGCCTGCTGACCCTCCTCGCCGACCGCACCGCGATCATCATCGCGCACCGCCTGTCGACGGTGGCGATCGCCGACCGCGTGCTGGTGATGGAGCAGGGCCGGATCGTGGAGGACGGCACACCGCGCGATCTCATCGCGGGAACCGGTCGATTCTCCAAGCTGCATGCGGCCTGGCGGGAGTCGCTCGTCTAGCACTACGCGTATCGGATGCGGCGACCACCCGTGCCGAAAACGCAGGAGATTGCGAGATCTGGGGTCAGAAAGTGCTGTTTTCGAGCGTATCCGCGAGTTTGTCCTGCGTTTTGGGTGGAATCGGCGGCGGGCCGGGGATTCGGTCCTATGGCATCCAGCGCGCGGCGGCGAGGTCGACGCGAAAGACACCGGATGCCGACCACAGCAGCGGCGTGCCCTCGGCTCGGAAGTATTCGAGTGCGTGGTCGACGGCGGGGTGCCCGCTCGAACGGATGACCCGCCACCACGGCACCTCGGAGCCGTAGTAGGCCATGGTCTGGCCGACCGCTCGCGCTGCTCGCGAACCGATCGCGGCCGCGACATCCCCGTAGGTCATGACGCGACCCGGCGGGATGGACTCGACAACCCCGAGCACCCGTGAGACGAAGTCGTCGTGCTCCATCTACAGCTCGAGTGCGCCGATATTCTCGCCGTATTGAGTCTGGCCGATGATCGCGAAGCCGATCCGAAGAAAGAATTCCTCCGGGCCTTCTTCTCCTGGTTCCCAGATGACCGTGAGTCTCGTGAAACCGCGTGAGCGCGCTTCGTCGGCGAGGGCCAATGCCGCGAATTTGCCGATCCCGGCGCCCTGGGCATTCGCATCGACGTTGATGCGCCAGATGCAGCTTCGGAATTCTTCCTGTTGCGCCTCTGGATCGAAATTCCCCCGGATGAAGCCGACGACCTTGTCGCCGTCGAGCACCACCCGGGGCCAGGAGGTGAGCGGGTTGATGTAGGCGTCCGCGATCGCGTAGGAAGTGGGGGTCACGAACTGCTCCTGGCCTCGCCGGAGCGTGAGGCTGTTCGCCGCAACGATTGTCTTCGCGGACAGCTCTTCCAATCGCAACTCAGCCATGACCACAGGGTAACCCGCGCCACCTGCATGGGGGTAGTCGGGATCCATACGAATCCGGCAAGTATCTCGATGTCAAGATACTTCGCCGAACGGGTAAGCTATCGGGGGTGGGCAGAATGCCCTGTCGTAAAGGAGAATCGTGGCCAAGATCAAGGTAGAAGGCACCGTCGTAGAACTCGACGGCGACGAGATGACTCGCATCATCTGGCAGAAGATCAAGGACACTCTGATCCACCCCTATCTCGACATCAACCTCGAGTACTACGACCTGGGAATCGAGCACCGGGACGCGACCGACGACCAGGTTACGATCGACGCGGCGCACGCCATCCAGAAGCACGGTGTCGGCGTCAAATGCGCCACGATCACGCCCGACGAGGCCCGCGTCGAGGAGTTCGGCCTCAAGAAGATGTGGAAGTCGCCGAACGGCACCATCCGCAACATTCTCGGCGGCGTGATCTTCCGCGAACCGATCATCATCTCCAACATCCCGCGCCTCGTGCCCGGCTGGAACAAGCCCATCATCATCGGTCGCCACGCCTTCGGCGACCAGTACCGCGCGACCGACTTCGTCTTCAAGGGAGCGGGCAAGCTCGAGGTCAGCTTCACGCCGGACGATGGTTCGGAGCCGCTCAAGTTCGAGGTCTTTCACGCTCCCGGGGACGGCATCGCGCAGGTGCAGTACAACCTGGACGCGTCGATCCGCGACTTCGCCCGCGCGAGCCTCAATTACGGACTCACCCGCAACTATCCGGTGTACCTCTCCACCAAGAACACGATCCTCAAGGCATACGACGGCCGCTTCAAAGACATCTTCGAGGAGATCTTCGAGGCCGAATTCAAGGAGCAGTTCGACGCGGCCGGGCTCACCTACGAGCACCGCCTCATCGACGACATGGTCGCTTCGGCCATGAAGTGGGAGGGCGGCTACGTCTGGGCGACCAAGAACTACGACGGCGACGTGCAGTCCGACACCGTTGCCCAGGGCTTCGGTTCGCTCGGTCTCATGACCTCCGTGCTCTCCGTGCCCGACGGCAGTGTCGTCGAGGCCGAGGCGGCCCACGGCACCGTGACGCGCCATTACCGCCAGCACCAGGCAGGCAAGCCGACGAGCACCAACCCGATCGCCTCGATCTATGCGTGGACCCGCGGCCTTTCTCACCGCGCCAAGCTCGACAACAATCCGGCGCTCGCCGAGTTCGCGGAAACCCTCGAGGATGTCGTGATCAAGTCGGTCGAGGCCGGCGCGATGACCAAGGACCTCGCTCTTCTCGTCGGCCCCGACCAGGCGTGGCAGACCACCGAGGAGTTCCTCGACACGCTCGACAAGAATCTCGCCGCGCGCCTCGCGTAGCTTTCGGATGGCGCAAGCCCTGGCCGGCAGGTCAGGGCTTGCGCCCTTTTTGTACCCGGAATGTTCCGTCGGGGGACAATTGCATAACAGAACGATAACGGTCTACCCCCGAATGGGGGTAGACCTGCGCTAAGTTATAGCCATCGCGTGCAGGCACCCGAACTGTCAGGCAGATATTCACCTTCCACGAAAAGGAACATCTGTGAGCATTCGGAAAATACTGTCGTCGATC
>JAODMW010000280.1 GCA_025464815.1 Microbacteriaceae bacterium
ACCGATCAGGCCCGGTTTGTCGAAATCAACGGCAACAGACTCGCCGTCGAAGTGCTGGGGCCCGAGGGCGCGCCGGTCATCATCACCCACCACGGTGCGCCCGGTCTCGGCTCCCGCTCTGAGCCGAAGGCGAGCTTCGGCCGCCTTGCCGACGAGTATCGGGTGATCGTCTTCGACGCACGAGGTTCCGGGGTCAGCGAGGGTAACGGCACCTTCAGCCACGAGCAGTGGGCGGCCGACATCGACGGCCTCCGCCAGTGGATCGGTGCCGATGAGATCATCATGGCGGGCGGATCCTATGGCGGTTTCATGTCGATGGAGTACGCCATCCGCTACCCCGATCGTGTGCGTGCGATGGTACTGCGGGACACGTCTCCCGACAACGACAACAAGCACCTGGCCCGGGAGAACGCCCTCGCCTCCGATCGCGTCACGATCGACATGGACAAATTCGATCGAATCGATGAGGGGCGCGTGCGGGACAACGACGATCTCCGCGACTGCTGGCGGGAGATCCTGCCGCTCTACGACTTCCACTATGACCCCGCCAACGTCGAGAAGAAGGTCGTCGCCACGCCATACCGCTTCGAGGCGCACAACTACGCCTTTTCGGTGAACCTGCCGTCATACGACCTCAAACCCCAGCTTCCTTCGGTGACGGCGCCGACCCTCATCACGGTGGGTCGTACCGACTGGATCACGCCCGTCTCCTGCAGCGAGAAGATCGCCGCGCTCGTCCCGAATTCGTCCCTCGTCGTCTTCGAGGAATCAGGCCATTCGCCGCAGATCGAGCAAGCGGAGGCCTGGACGCGTACCGTTCGCGACTTTCTCGCGGGAATCTGATCGCCATGGCTACCAACGGCGCCGGTAGGGTTTTGGGCGTGAAGCCATTCGACGGTCTCGACGATCTCGATCGTCGGATCATCGTGGCGCTCCAGCGCGATGGGCGGGCGAGCTGGACCGCGATCGCCGAGATGTGCAACAGCTCCGTTCCCACGGTCACCCGTCGCGGGCAGCAGCTGCTCGCCGACGGCGTCGTCAGGGTCGCGGTCGTTCCGCAGCTCGGAAGTACCGGACCCGTCGAATCGTTCTTCATCAGGATCAACTGCCAGCCCGGAATGCAGCTCTCGGTCGCGAACGAACTCGTCTCGCACGAGAACGTGCGTTTTCTCTCCCTCGTGACCGGAACCTACGATCTCATGGCAGAACTCGTGGTGAGCGGTGGTGCGGCGAGCTTTCCGCACCTCATCCAGGAACTCCAATCGATCACCGGCATCGAACGCTGGCGCAGCGATCTGATCCTGCACGTGTACAAGGTGGGCCACGACTGGGGTGAGCAATTGCTCCGGGCGACGCTCGGCGACCGCCCCGGCGAGGTGGCGGGCGAGCAGAACCTCGCATTCAGCGAACCGCAGGACTGCACGCCGGACCATTTCGACGACGGTGATCTCGCGATCCTCGCCGCGCTGCGCGAGGACGGCCGGGTGACCTTCAAACATGTGGCGGGCATGCTCGACATGAACGAGAGCAGTGTGCGCCGCCGATTCGAGCGGATGCGCGCCAGCGGCTGCATCGATATCGTCGCGCTGGTTCCGGCGGCGGCCCTGGGTCTCGGCGCGGAGACCCTGTTGACAGTGCAGGTCGCACCCTCCAGGCTCGAGTCCGTTGCCCGGCAGCTGGCCCTGTCACCCGAAGTCCGCTACCTCGCGGCGACTCTCGACGAGAATTCGCTCATGTGCGAGGTCATCGCCAAGTCGACGGCCGACCTGTTCCGCTTCATCACCTCGACCGTCGCGTCCCTCGACGGAGTACAGGGCTGGTCTGCCGCGATGGAACTGCTCTGGCCCAAGCGAGCCTTCGTCGAATCGCCGTGGTGGCGTGCCCAGGTC
Source organism: Microbacteriaceae bacterium (assembly GCA_025464815.1). GTDB lineage: Bacteria > Actinomycetota > Actinomycetes > Actinomycetales > Microbacteriaceae > Lacisediminihabitans. The sequence goes on from JAODMW010000280.1 coordinate 1,890, forward strand.
GCGGAGGGACTTCCCAAGCCCTCGCCGGTCCTGCCGCTGAGCCGTCCTTCCGAGATCTGACGCGTCCTGCCGCGGCCCATCCGCTGCGATCAGGTTGGTCGACAGACCGTCTTCCGCGCTCACTGCGAGCGCTCATCCACTTCGAAGGCGGCGTTCGACTTTTCCATAGCTTCCGTATAGCAACGAGGTCTGTGCTTGGTCCATGAGCAACAGAAACGGTCGCTCGAAGGGAAGAGATCATGGACACGAACGAGTCCAAGCCAGATGCCGGTGCGATTAACGATGACGGGTTGGAACCCCAGGCGGCGGTTCCGTCGGCGGTGCCCAGGAAAAAATGGCGAAGGCGCTCGATCGTCATCGTGAGCGCGGTGGGCGCCCTGTTGCTGGCATCTGCCGCGACGGGCATCGCGACGGCCGCACAGGTCGTAACCACTGACAGCCGCGCTTCCTCCGGTGGCACGGTCTCCGGCGGTACGACATCCGGTGGCACGACATTTGCCCCTGGACGACAGGGATCGGGTAGCTTCGGCAGCCGAACCTCGACCGCGGGGACGTCGACCGGCACTGCGGCGACGAATGCCCAGGAAGTGGGCGTAGTGACGATCGACACCGTTCTGAAATACCAGGGCGCCGAGGCGGCGGGAACGGGAATCATCCTGAGCTCCAGCGGCGAGATCCTCACGAACAATCACGTGATCGACGGAGCGACGAGCATCAGCGTCACGGTCGTTTCGACAGGCCAGGTCTACGTTGCAGACGTCGTTGGCACGGACGCGTCGAGCGATATCGCTGTACTTCAACTCGAAGGCGCGTCTGGGCTCAGCACCGCCACCACCGATACGACCTCGCAGGCAGCCGTCGCCGATAGTGTCACCGCCGTTGGAAATGCGGGCGGCACGGGCACCCTCACCGCGGCGCAAGGAACGGTGACGGCCCTCAACAAGTCGATCACCGCTTCGAGCGAAGGCTCGAGCGCCTCGGAGGCTCTCACCGGCCTCATCGAGACCGATGCGAACGTGGTCGCCGGAGATTCGGGCGGACCTCTGTACGAATCGAACGGCGAGGTCATCGGTATCGATACGGCCGCATCGTCCGGCTCGTCGACGGTGACCGGTTATGCGATCGCGATCGGCACCGCGTTGAGCATCGCCGACCAGATCGAGACGGGCAACGCGACCTCCACCATCACGATCGGCTACCCCGGATTCCTCGGTGTCGAGATCGGTTCGTCGACGACCGGAGCGATCTCCGGAGCAACGGTCGGAGGCGTGGTCGCGGGAACTCCGGCGGCGACTGCCGGGTTAGTGGCCGGTGACACCATCACCGCCGTGGGCGGCTCCACGGTTACCTCCGCCTCGCAGCTCAGCCAACTGCTCGGGGGCTACAAGCCCGGTGACTCGGTCACCATCGGCTGGACCGATACTGCGGGTGCCGCCCACTCGGCATCCGTCGTGCTGGTTCAGGGACCCGCAAACTAACGATCGAAAAGCGGCCGGCCATGCCCTCGGCATGGCCGGCCGCTCTGTCGACCTGCGGCTAGCCGCGGGGAGGGAGTTCCTGCAGCGACCAGGTGTTTCCGTCCGGATCGGCGAAGTACACGAAGCGCCCCCACGGCTGCTCATCGACATCGCTTGCCTCCACCCCGTTGCTCACCAACTGCTCGCGGGCGGCCTCCGCATCCGCGATCACGATCTGCACCCCGCGCTGTGATCCCGGCGCCATGTCGGTGATGCCCGTGCCGAGGACGATCGAGCAGGCCGAACCGGGAGGGGTCAGCTGCACGAAACGCAGGTTGTCGTTCACCTGGTGGTCGTGGTCTGCGTTGAAGCCGACCTGGTCCACATAGAAGGCCTTGGCCCGGTCCACGTCGGTGACGGGGATGGCGATGAGTTCGATTTTCCAGTCCATGATTTCTGATCTCCTTCTGCTATTCGATTGGTGAATCAGCGGCTTTTCTTCATGGCGCGGATTCCGACGGCGAGTCCGACCGTCGCGAGAACGATCGCGGCGACGAAGCCCAGAGCACGTTCCCACTCGCGAGATCACCGGCGAAGAGCGAACGCTCATGGTGTCGTTTGTCATGGTGCAACGGTAAAACGCAATTAGGTCGCTTTCCGTCCTGATTGTGCAGAAGAATTGCGACATGGCAGAAACAACTTCCCGGGTGCTCGCACTGCTCAATCTTTTGCAGACCCATCGGCAGTGGCCAGGGCCACAACTCGCGGACCGACTCGGCGTCACCGAGCGCACGCTCCGTCGCGATATCGAACGCCTTCGAGAACTCGGCTACCGCATCGAAGCGGAGCGTGGTGCGGCCGGCGGATATCGCCTCGAGGCCGGTTCGCAGCTGCCACCGCTGTTGCTGACGGATGACGAGGCGGTGACCATGGCCATCGGCCTTCGCGTGGCGGCGAGCCAGGGCATCGTCGATGGCGAGCAGACGACGCTCAGCGCGCTGGCGAAGTTCGAACAGGTGCTGCCTCCAGCGCTGCGCGAACGTGTGAATGCGATCGCCGGTCTCGCGCGCCCGCAGACACCGCGGAGTGCAGCGCCGGTGTCGCCGGACATGCTCGGGCAACTCGCGCTCGCCTGTCGCGATGGCGAGCGCATCCGCTTCCACTATGTGGCCGCGGGCGGTGAGGAGACCGACCGGGTGGTCGAACCCCATTCGCTCGTGGCCGCCGAACGCAGCTGGTTCCTGGTCTGTTGGGATCTCCGACGGGCCGACTGGCGCACCTTCCGGGTGGACCGGATGAGCCGTTTCTTCGGCACTCGCCTGCGCTTCGAAGCTCGGGAACTACCGGGGGAGGATGCGGCGGAGTTCGTCTCGGCGGCCGTCGCGTCGCTTCGTCGGCGACACAGTGCCGAGGTCGTGATGAAACTGCCTCTCGATCGCATGGTCGACTACTTCGGGCCGTGGTCGAACGGGGCTACACGCGTCGACGACGAGACCACGAGCTGGCCCATCGGTGGGGACAGCTTCGAGATCATGTTGATGGCCCTGCTCTGGATTCCGGCCGAGGTCGAATACGAACTTCGCGGTCCCCTCGAATTCCTGGCCTTCGCGCGCGAGGCGACGGGGCGGATGAACCGCTCCGTGAATCCGATCGGATGACGAGCGAGGGTAGGTTCGAACCATGTCCGTATCCGCCACCCTCCTCATCGACGCCTTCGGCCGCATCCGCGACAACGTCCATCGCGTGGTCGACCGCCTGAGCGCGGAACAGCTCGCCGCTCGCCCGGACGAAGATGGCAACTCGATCGCGTGGCTCGTCTGGCACCTCACGCGTATACAGGATGACCACGTCGCCGACGCGATGGACGGCGAACAGCTCTGGACATCCGATGGGTGGATGACCAGGTTCGGGCTGCCGTTCTCCCCGGAAGCGACGGGCTATGGCCAGTCCTCCGACGAGGTCGGCTCCGTGCGCGGACTCGACTCCGAGCTGCTCGCCGGCTATCACGACGCGGTTCATCTGCGCACCGTCGACTACCTCACCGACCTCGACGACCACGACCTCGATCGCATCGTGGATCGTGCCTGGGACCCGCCGGTGACCCTCGCCGTGCGCCTCGTCAGCGTGATTTCCGATGATCTGCAGCACGTCGGCCAGGCCGCGTTCGTGCGCGGGATGATCGTGCGTCGCGGCTAGTCCTCCCCGATGTCCTCGTTCCAGAGTTCCGGGTTGTCGGCGATGAAAGCACTCATCATCGCCACGAGCTTCGGATCGTTGACGACGGTCAGCTCGACGCCGTTTTCCGCCAGCCAGTCCTGGCCACCGAGGAAGTTGGTGTCGTCGCCGACCACGACTCGCCCGATGCCGAACTGGCGCACCAGACCCGAGCAATACCAACACGGCGAGAGGGTGGTGACCATGACCGTGTCCCGGTAGCTGCGCTGCCGGCCCGCGTTGTGGAAGGCGTTCGTCTCCGCGTGCATCGCGGCGTCGCCGTCCTGCACCCGCCGATTGTGCCCGCTGCCGAGGAGCGTCCCATCCGCGGCGAAGAGAGCGGCGCCGATCGGGATGCCGCCCTCCGCTGCACCCTGAGCGGCTTCGGCCGCTGCGACGGCGAGCTTCTCGGCGTCGGTCGTGTAGAACGCGGTCACGCGACTTCGTCCGCAGCGTCGACGCCGATGACCACGGATGGCGTGTCGCTGAGCGGGCCGCCCAGGCGAGGCTTGATGGCCCTGAAGAGGATCAGATAGGCGACAGCCGAGAGGACGAGGCCGACGATCGCCGTGAGGTCGCCGATGGCAGGCGCCGCTTTCACGACCAGGCCGGAATAGAAGGTCTGGTTCGAGAACAGCACGATCGACACCACGAGCCCGATGAGGAAGGCGATTATTCCGGCGGCATTTCGATACTTTGCCTGATCGGTGACGACCGAAGAGATCTCCGTTCCGCGACGCAGGTAGCGGTCGACCAGCACGACGCCGAGCCACGGTGCGATCCAGTAGGCGATCACCAGCAGGAAGTTCTCGTAGGTGTGACCGGCATCCGGAAGCGCGCTCCAGGCGATAAAGAAGCCGATCACGCCGAAGCCCAGCGCGATGATCGCTCGCCGAAGAGCGAAGGGAATCCTGATCCCCGCCGCCAGGAAGGACATGGCTCCAGAGTAGATGTTGAGCGCATTCGCTGCGATCGCACCGACCGCGATCGCTATGAGGGTGAAGTCGCGAATGACTACGGGCATGCTCGCCGTGAAGGAGGTGGTCGGGTCATCCGGGTTGAATCCCGCGATTGTCGCTGCGGCGGCCCCCGCTGCCATGAGGACGATACAGGAGACGAAGTTACCGAGACCGGCGGCCCAGCCGATCGTCGCCTTGCGCGTGGCTGCCTTGAGGTAGCGGCTGTAGTCCGAGGCGTAGGGGTTCCAGCCGGCGGCGTAGCCGAAGGCGGCTCCCGCCGCGAGCGTGAATCCTCCGAAACTGAACCCGCCACCCTTGACCTCGCCGCCAATGTTGGCGTGCAGGAAGATCGTGATGGTCGCGACGATGAAGATGGCCCCGAGGATGTAGCTCGAGTACCGCTCGAAGATCTGCACCAGATCGTGCCCGATGAAAGCCACGGCGACCTCGATGACCACCACGATGAGCAACGACAGCACTGTCGGCATCCCGGTAAGGGTGGAGA
>JAODMW010000036.1 GCA_025464815.1 Microbacteriaceae bacterium
TCGCATCGACGGATGCGAGCGGCTGCCTGGTCGGGGCGAACCAGTCTGCGCCGATCGTCGCACTTTTCGGTGACTCGCACGCCGCCCAGTGGTATCCGGCGCTTGTGGGACTGGCCGACGCCGGCGAAATCAGGCTCGATGTCAATACGAAGAGTTCGTGCCCCTCGGTTTCGGTCGAAGTGCTCCGCAACGGATCGTCGTATAACGAGTGCTCAGAGTGGCGGACCGGGGTGATCAAGAGACTCGTAACGGAGCGACCGGCACTGGTGCTGCTCGCCAACTACGGGCGCGCCGACCTGGGCGCCAATAACAACCAGTTCGCTTCGGCGTGGGGCAAGGGCCTGCAAAAGACCGTCGATGCGCTCTCTTCGTCCAAGGTGGCGGTGTTCTCCGACACCCCGGACATGGGCTCGCCCCCGGCGGTCTGCCTGTCGTCCCACCTCAACGATGCAGCCGCATGCGCGCGGCCGGCCAACGAGACCATCAACAAGGAGGTGCGCGCGGTGGAGCAGGCGGTGTCGGGGGCGACATACGTCGACTTCATCGGCTACTTTTGCGACCAGCAGACCTGCCCGGCGGTCATCGGCAGCACCCTCGTGTACCGCGACTCGCACCACATGACGGCCACGTTCAGTTCCGGACTGAGCAAGGCGGTCGGCACGCAGGTGAAGAAGTTGCTCGGGCGCTCGGCATAGGCACCTGGATTGCTCGCCGGAACAGCGTGAACTCCGACCTCGCGTGACAATGCCCCGGCCATTCGGATGGCCCGGGCATTGTTTCAGCGATAGCGCTCAGCGCGTCAGCCGTTGTTGCCGGCCACCTTCAGTTCCCACGTGATGTTGTCGCCATGCTGCTGGGTCCAGAACGCACGCCAGGTGCCTCCGGTCAGCTGCGGAATTTGCGCGCCCAGGATTCCAGCGGTCGACGGGTCGCCGTTGGAGACGTGGATGCCCGTGATCTCGTTGTCGCCGTCGTTGTAGCCGGGGCTCGTGTAGTGGTCGTACGTCGCGGACGCATCCCGTCCTTCCGCCAGCCAGCGCACCACGCTCGGTGCTTTCTTGCTGCTGCCGCTCGTCTTCAGGTCGAGCAGGTAGCCAGAGTCGAGAGCGTTGCGCTGCGTGTGCAGGGCGTCGCCCCCATCCTCGACGACGAGCAGCTGGTCCTTCGACGCGAACTGGATGTTGTCCAGACCCGTGTGCTGCAGGTCACCGACGAACGCAGGCGACAACGTGCCTGTGCTCGACGTGGGCGACTTCTGGCTCAGCTTGAAGACGCCGCCGAACGCTCCCGGGAGGGCACTGTCTTTGTTGGTGTCGCCGGTCTCGGTGAAGTAGAACTCGCCGAAGTTCGTTCCGGGGCGGAAAACACCGTTCTCGGGACGCTTGAACGGGGTGGCGCCGGCTGCCGCGGCGGCCGCTGTCGCCCCGTTGTTGACGCCGAGGGTGAGTGGCACCCACCGGGTCGAGAACGAAGAACCGTACGTGTGCAGGTCGGTGATGAACGGGTCGGACGGATTCGCCGACAGCTCCTGCGCCGTAACCGGGGCGCCGTTCTTCCTGCTCACCTGCAGCGCCTCGAGGGTGCCGGCGGAGAGGTCGGTCGGCGTCTTCGGCGTGAACCGATAGACGTAGCTGTTCGGCTTCTTGCCGCCGGATACCCCCGCGCCACCGATGTCTTCGACCAGCCAGAGGTTGCCGGCCGAGTCGTTCTGCACGCCCTCGAAGCCACCGGAGCCGAGTGCCGGCAGCGGAGTGAGCTTGCCGTCCACCGCATCCCCGTTCGCATCGAGGGACACCGCGAACACGCCGCCCGTAGGCGCGGAAGCCTCGGCGGTCAGGAGGAGCTGGTGGGTGAACGGGTCCCAGGTGATGCCGTCGAACGTGGGAACCGCAACACCGTCGGTCCGCGTGTCGGCAATCAGGGTGACCCGCTTGGTCAGGTCGGGCTCGTCGAGGTTGATACGCGTCACGTAACCGGCGGGTGCGCCTTCGTGTCCCTGGAACAGGTAGTGCTTGCCGCCGAAGACGAGATAGACGTTCTTGTCGGGTTCGGTCTTGAACGCCTCCTTCGGGTTCTGAGTGAGGGGACCCCCGTTGGAGGTGTTGTAGCCGTAGTTGGTGATCCCGCCGTGCGGATTGACAAGTGGCAGCTGTCCGTAGGCGACGGAACTCTGGGTGAGTCCGCTGGCGAGAACGTTCGGTTGGATGCCGAAAGCGGAGTTCGCCGCGACCCCGCTCAGAGTGAGTGCGTCTGATCCGGATGCGGTGTTCGCCGTCGCCGGCATCGCCGCAGTCACGAACGCTGCCAGGCCGAGTCCGAGGCCGACGGCCCCGACCAGCCCGAGTTTCTTCTGCTGCTTCATGATTCCTCCTCTTGCCCGGCCCGTGCCTGGCAACGCTCACAGACAAGCGGCCAGAGATGACTGCGCGGCGGTTTCGAGGTGAACAGAAGAAGAACGATGACCCCCATTGAGGGGGCGACTCGGTGCGGCGCGGTCGTTACCGGCCGCCGGGTACTAGCCATCCGCGCCGCCGGGGTCGATGATTGCTGGTGTGACGGAATGGGGAGTGTCGATCGGCCGCGGGTCATGAACCCGTTAGCGCGTCGCGTCCAGCGCGTCTACTTGATCCTCCTGCTCGGCAACACGTTGGCAGCATCATTCATCTGGGGCATCAACACTCTCTTCCTGTTGGACGCGGGGCTGTCGAACTTCGAGGCGTTCGCCGCAAACGCGTTCTTCACCGCGGGCATGGTGATCTTCGAGATCCCGACCGGTGTGGTGGCCGACACGGTGGGGAGGAAAGTGTCCTATCTGCTCGGGACCATCACGCTATCCGTCACCACCGCGCTCTACTGGATGCTGTGGCTCTGGCACGCGCCCTTCGCCTGGTGGGCGATCGTGTCCGTGCTGCTGGGTCTCGGCTTCACCTTCTTTTCCGGTGCTGTGGATGCCTGGCTGGTCGACGCGCTGACGTCGACCGGGTACACCGGCAGCCTGGAGGCAGTGTTCGGCCGAGGGCTCGTGGTGACCGGGATCGCAATGTTCGTCGGCTCGGTACTGGGCGGCGTCATCGCCCAGGCGACCAACCTCGGGGTTCCGTTCCTGTTGCGCGCCGGGGTGCTCATCCTCATGTTCCTATTCGCGTTCTTCGTGATGAAGGACCTAGGTTTCACCCCGGATCGCTCGATGGGCCCGCTGAAGGCGACCCGAAACGTGCTGACGCAGTCGATCGAGCACGGGCTCAGGAAGCGCTCGGTGCGCTACGTGATTCTCTCCGCGCCGTTCGCATCCGGGGTCGGGATCTACGCTTTCTACGCGCTGCAGCCCTACCTGCTGGAGCTCTACGGCGACCGGTCGGCCTATTCCATCGCTGGTCTGGCCGCGGCCGTGCTCTCGCTGTCGCAGGTGGCCGGTGGCGTGCTCGCGCCCCGGATCCGCGGGCTGTTCGCCAGGCGGACCACCACCGTGATCGGGGCTTCCCTCACCAGCATCGTGGCGCTCGTGGTGCTCGGGGTGAACAGCCTCTTCTGGCTCGCGATCGTCTTCCTGGTGGTCTGGGGGTTCGTGTTCGCCGTCGCCGGACCGGTGCGGCAGGCCTACCTCAACGACATGATCCCGTCGAAGCAGCGCGCGACGGTGCTCTCGTTCGACTCGCTGTTCGGCAGCCTCGGCGGAGTGTTCGTCCAGCCGGCCCTCGGCCGCGCCGCGGACCTCTGGGGCTACGGGACCTCGCTTGTGATCGGTGGCGTCGTGGAGCTGGTCGGGATTCCGTTTCTGTTCGCCAGCCGGCGACGGCACGACCCAGCCGATACGAGCAGGGCGCGCGAGGACGTCGCCCCGGCCGCGCCCGAGGCGTCGTGACCGCGCGGCCATAAAGACTGCGGCAGCCGTCGACGAGCCGGTTAAGGATTCTGGTGCTCGGATTCCAGCACGGCTTTGAGCTGGCTGAGTTGTTCCACTTCGGATGCCATTGTCCTGGCAATCATGGGTGCCATGAGCCGCATGAACCCTTTCGGTTCGAGATCGAGACTGAAGCGCACCTGAGTCCCGTCGTCGACCGTTGACAGCTCGTATCTGCCAGTCGGTCTGGCTGGACCGGCGATTACTCGGAAACCTAGTTCGCGACCAGGGATCGCGGTGACTATCTCATAGTCGCCGTCGATCGCGCGTCCACCCGCGCCTGTGAGGACTTGACGATAGATCGCGCCGACTTCGCCGACACGGCCGCTAATGAGTTCGATGTTTTCCACACCCGACCGCCAGGCGGTGTTGTTCTGTCCGTCCACGAGGAAGCCATAGACCTCGCCTGGGGATCGGTTGATGGTGATCTTGTTTTCAGCGTGCGTCACGATCTGTCCTCAGTTACTTGTGATGTCCTCACGCGAAAGCTGCCTGCGAGCCGCGTCGTGATTCATGCGAAGACGGCGGTCGCTATTTTCTCGGGGGTTTGGGCTTGGAGGCTTTCGGCGGCAGGGATGCGACAAAGCTGAATGCCTTTCCGACCCAGGTGACGGCCTGTTCCGGATCATCGTGCCACGACGGCGGTAAACCTACGTATCCGCTCATCGGACGTTCGGCCGGCCCAAACGGGCCGGATCCCTCGATCGCCTGCAAGGATAGACGGTCGGCGTCGTCGACCCGTACTCCGACCGTCGATCCGAACAGGCCGGCGAACATGTTCCCATTGACGAACGCACCGAGGTTCCCGAACATCGGCTTGATCTCGGCATCGGAGAGGTCATTCAGAAGAAGCCGGAAGTATGCTTTGTCCGAGTCGGACGGCTTGGGTATCTCCATGGAGGTCGTGCCACCCGTCACATGTCGAGGAGTTCGAAGATTTTTGGATTGAACCGGCTCAATCGAGTTCCTTCCCCGCACGCCGGCTATTTCCGCTCTGCCCTCATTGTCCCGCTGTTTCGACTCCGCAGGGGGAGTATTAATTCCCTCGCGCAGCCGAGCGCGCGGCTAACACACCGCAGGCCCGACGGACTCGGATACGATTCCCCCTGTGCGATGCCGTTCAGCTTGCGAGAGAAGGCCCATGGCCGGGGGAAGAGCCCGATGACGGAATCGGAGAATCCGGTATTCGTCACAGGCGACAGGTCAGAGCGTGCCTTGAAGCAGCAGGAGCGCGCCATCGACGCGATCAACGCGATCGCCGCAGGTGCAGACCCATCGTTGGAAGCGCTACGGCTCGCCAACGACTTCAGCGATCGGCAGACGGCGAGACTCACGGCGTGGCTACGCCGTTCGAAGTCGCAGCCCTAGACCCTTCGAGGAGGCCTGGCGAACGTCGCCGACCTTCACGGCGTGTACTTCGCCGCCGCAGGCTCCGTGGCCCTGTCGGAAGCAGCGAGCTGCGGGGGATTCGTGCGTGCCCAGAGCAAAAGTCCGATATAGGCAAGATCAAAAATGCTGCACAGGATTCCGATGCCCAGGATGAAGGGTGAATTCTGGATGGCACCGAGCAGCAGCGTAGGGGCGAGGGTGCCGATCCACTTTGCGATGGCGATGGTGAGGGACTGGCCGCGCGCGCCGCGGCGCGCGACGAACATGGCGATGAAGAGCCCCGACATCAGCAGGTTCTGCAGGAATGCCGAGTACGCAGCGGCACGCATGTCGACCAGGCCGAACTCGCGGATGAAGAGCAGCTGGATCGCAATCGAGGTGCCCAGGATCGCAACGCCCCAGGCGATGAAGAGCGGCCTGGTGACGAACGAGGGAAACTCCGCTCGACCGTAGCGGAAGAAGGTGAACAGAATGACCACGTCGGCGAGAGCCCAGACGAGGTTGATGTAGGCCTGCGGGCCGGGGGCGCTCGTCAGGTCATAGATCGAATAGATCCATTCCCATGCGATGTTCAGACCCAGGGCGGCGATCGGCATCGCATATGTCTTCTGTGTGAAGCCGATGCGTATCGAGACGATGTAGACGATCGTCCACGCGATCCCGCTGAGTGCGGTGAGGAAGAGTTCCATGGATGCTCCTTGCTTTAGGTGGGGTTCGAGCAGGTGGTATCGCCGGCGGTGTCGGGTGTGCCGCGGTAACGGCGGACGAGATCGACGACGGCGTCGTGAAGTGCCTGGGAATCGTCGACATCCGACTGCGCAACGTAACCGAGGACAAGGCCCTGTATCGCGGCGGCGACGGTGATGGCGCCGAATCGGCTCCCGATGTATGTGCCGAGGATGTCGGCAAGGCGATCGTTGAAGAAGCGGACCAGCGGCCGGAGGCTCGGATCGTGGCCCGCGGCGATGATCATCTCCAACACCGCCGTCGTGTCGGCACGTCGTTCGGTGACGAGGTGGGCCACGAAGCTCGCGGAGATTTCGGGAACGTCATCGGCTCGCGCGCTGGCGGTCTCGATGACGTCGCGGAAGGCCAGGCCGATTCGTGAGCCGGCATGATCAAACATCGCCTCGTGCAGGTCGCCTATTGAGGGGAAATGGTAGGTCGCCGAGGCCACGGACACGCCTGCCTCGGTGGCCGCCGCGCGGTGAGTTAGCGCACCGGAGCCGCGTTCCGCGACCACTCTGACTGCGGCGTCGAGTAGCAGCGTCTTCCTGAGCTCGCCACGCGCTAGGCGGCCGTCGGCGTTAGCGCTCATCGACACTCCTCATAAATCAGTACAAATGTACTGTATCACGGAAGAATTCGAGCTCAACTATCTCGCCAGCTCGCATCCTCACCGGGGCGAGGTCTTCCGATCAGCGTCGCTTGATCTCCGCATCGAGGCGCGCGCTGGCGGTGTCGAGTCGATGGAGTGCAGTTTCGGCATGACGTGTCTGGGCCTCGGCGAACCTTCGGTAGGGCGCCGCGTCCTCTCCTGCGGTCGCAGCATCCTGCGCGACGCTTTCAAGCGTTGATATGAACAGCACAGTGTCGCGGTATTCACCAGCGACATCTTGCAGATGTTCTGCCGCGTCGGCGAGGGCACGCGTGTGTTTTCCGAGAACCGGGTGTGGTTGCCCCGTCAACGCTTCTGCGACATACCGAACGCGTCGAGCGGCCTTTCGTGCATCGTGGAGGGAGACGGGATCCTCGTGGTTGGCGGCAGCTAACCGTCGGGCTGCACGCTTGGTCTGGTGTCGAAGCGCTTTGCGGAGTTCTTTCTTTGCAGGGCGGTTCGCCCCGCCGATTACGGGGGGCCGGGCGACGAGGCTGTCGAGGTCGTCGAGCAGCCGGAAGTATTCCTGGCCTTCGAGGTAGCCCAGCAGTTCAGTTATCAGGCGGTCGTATTCTTCTCTCGGTTCGTCGATGAGCCTTGTGTGGACGGAGCGAGGGAGCCTGGATCGGGCATCATCGTCCAACAAGCGACGGGAGCGCCCACGCTGAACCTGGTTGTCGCGGGCCGGTGCAAGCGCGTGACCGAGTGCGGACAATCGTTCCCGTATGTCATCGGTGACGTTGCGGTCGAGAACTCCGCGGAAGGTCGCCAGTACGTCGCGCAATCTGCGCACGGTCTTTCGCATCTTGTGGATTGCGTCTTCGTTGCCGGCGTGGACTCGAGCATCGGCATCGATCAGGTCGGACGTAAGCCTGCTCACGGTTCTGTTGACAGTGCCAAGAGCAGTTCTCGCTGAGCCGTATTTCGACTCCGCTGACATTCGCGCCCTCGCTCTCTGACCGTCGCAGAGTGAATCGTCTCGGGTCTGTGAGAGGCATGGAGTTACCGACTCGGGTGCCGAGCGTGCTGGTTCGAATAGTAGTTGCCGCGCCGGAGGCTAGGCGAGGTTCGCCTTATCGTTGCGGTTTCGCTCGACGAGAGAGGCGAACGCGCGCGTCACCGCCGAGAGACTCCTGTTGGACGGAAGAGCCAGGGAAATGTCCAGCGCCAGCGGTGGCTTCATCGGTACCAGGCGGATTTTCTTGCCGTCGATCGGACCTGATTGCGGCAAGAATCCCAGTCCGAGTCCGGCCCGCACCAGCTCGGCGATAGTCGAGAGATCAGCTACTTCTACAGTTACTTCGCGTTGGGCGCCAGCCTGGGTGAATGCGAGATCTGTCGCCAACCTGGTGCCCCAGCCAGCCGGGCTCTCGACGAAGATCTCACCCTCGAGCTCCTCGATCGTCACAAAGGGGCGGGATTCCAGGCGATGTCCGGGAGGAAGAGCCAGAAGAATCGGATCGGATGCGAGAGCGATCAGCTGGACGCCACCGAATGCGTGCGTGTGACGAGGGACAGCTACAAAGGCAAGGTCGAGCTCATCCGTCACGACATCCTGGATCAGTTCCGTCGATCCGCCGCTCGTCGGTCTCGGGCGGAGATGAACCCCTGGTCGCTCACGATGAAACTGCGTGAGGAGCCCGGCGAGGTCGACGAGGTCGAGGGACTGCATGATGCCGAGACGGAGAGTACCCCGAAGGCCGCCGACAACCGCATCCACGGCGTCCCGGGCTGCTTCGGCGGCTGCAAGCGTTCGGCGCGCTTCCGGGAGGAGAACGTGACCCGCCTCTGTCAAGTCGACATGGTGAGTGGTTCGTCGGAAGAGGTCGGTGCCCAGCTCCTTTTCGAGGGCCTTGATCGATACCGACAATGCCGACTGAACGAGGTGAAGCCGGCGAGAAGCGCGGGTGAAATTCCGCTCTTCCGCGACCATCACGAAGTGTTCGAGACGCCTCAGTTCCATAAGGTCCATTCGTAAATTAGATAACTGTTGTGTTGCTTCTTCGTTGGACAGAATAGACGCGATTGGTCAGTCTATGACGATGAGAACAAACACCGCCGACCGATTGATGAGTGCGTCACCGTCGGAGGATCGCCGCAGGCGCCGTGGTCGGAGCGTGGGAGCACACAGCTGGGGGTTCTGGGTTGCTGCGGTCGCATTCTTGCTGAACATGGCGTTCTCGGCCGTTCCCACGCCCCTCTATGCGATCTACGCGGTCCGCGACGGGCTGAATGGCGTCACTATCACCCTGATTTACGCGGTCTATGCCGTTGGCGTCATAGCCAGCCTGTTCTTCGGCGGTCACGTGTCCGACTGGATCGGGCGCAAGGCTGTCTTTGTTCCCGCGCTTCTGATGAGCGTGGTGAGCGCAGCGATATTCATTCTCTGGCCCAGCCTGACAGGGCTTTTCATCGCGCGCGTCATTTCGGGGATCTCGGTCGGCCTCACCACCGCGACCGCCACCGCGTACCTTTCCGAGCTGCATCTCGGCGCACGGCCTGGCGTTCCTGGCCGCCGAGCGCAGATAATCGCCACCGCCGCGAATTTGGGCGGCATCGGCGTCGGACCACTCATCGCCGGCGTCCTGGCGCAATATGCACCTGATCCGCTGCGACTGCCGTACATCGTCTTCGGCATCGCGATCGCCGTGCTGGCGATACTCGTCGCGCTATCGCCCGAAACCACCCTGATCCCCAGCCCCGTTCCCCGGTATCGCCCGCAGCGGGTCGCGGTTCCCAAGGGTGCTCGCGGAACCTTTTTCGGTGCGACAGCGGCTGGGCTCGCCTCGTTCGCCGTCTTCGGCACCTTCAACTCCCTCGTCCCATCCTTCCTCGTCGGCAGCATGCACGAAACGTCCCACGCGGTGGCGGGTGTAGTCGCATTTGCCACCTTTGCTGCGGGTGGATCGGCACAGATCGTGCTCTCGAAATGGGAGACCCGATCCATGCTCCGCCGCGGCATACCCATCGTGGCGGTGGGCCTCGCCCTGTTCGCTGCGGGAATGTGGATACCCAGCGTGTGGGTGTTCGTCGTGGGTGGCATCGTGACCGGAGCCGGGGTCGGCTTGGTTTTCCGGGCCGCGATGGTGACCGCCGGCGCGTCGGCACTTCCGGAAGCCCGCGCCGAAGTACTCGCCGGTTTCTTCCTTGGCGCCTACATCGGGTTATCGGTCCCCGTCATCGGCTTGGAAATCGCAACCTTGTACTGGCCCGCCCGCGACGTGATGCTCGTCTTCATCGTCCTGGTGCTCGCGGCTTTGGCAGGTGCGGTGGCGGCCATCACAAAACGGCGCGCTGTTCGCGGGTGATGTTCCTAGCCTCGTACCTCCTGGATCGAATTCCCCCCGTCGATGACGATGACCTGTCCGGTCAGGTAGGAGGATTCCGGGCTTGCGAGGTGGGCAATCACGCTGGCCACTTCGGCGGGGGTGCCCGATCGCCCGACGGGGGTGTGACGGCCGTATTCGATCTCGTCCGGTGTGGAGGAGTCCGTCTGGATCCATCCGGGAGCGACGGCGTTGGCGGTGATTCCATGGGGTGCCAGATCGAGTGCGATCGAACGTGTGAGTCCCACGAGGGCGGCCTTTGCGGCGTGGTAACCGACGTCTGCGCCGTAGGCGGCGACGGGTCCGGATACGGACGAGACGGTGACAATTCTCCCGTAGTTCTG
>JAODMW010000041.1 GCA_025464815.1 Microbacteriaceae bacterium
GGAGCATCCAGGATCGTGGCGATGTCACGTCACCCTGAGCGCCAGGCGCTTGCCCGCGAGTTCGGTGCGACCGACATCGTCGAGGAGCGCGGAGACGAGGGTGTCGCCAGGATCCTCGAGATGTTCGCTGGCATCGGCGCGGACTGCGTGCTCGAGTGCGTCGGCACGAAGGAGTCGATGGACCAGGCCATTCGTTCGACGCGCCCTGGCGGAATGGTCGGCTATGTCGGCGTTCCCAATGGCGGGTCGGAGCTGCCGATCCGGACGCTGTTCAACACGAATGTCGGCGTCAACGGCGGCGTCGCTCCGGTGCGCAACTACATCGAGGAGCTGCTTCCGGAAGTGCTCTCGGGTGCGATCGATCCCGGCCGGGTCTTCGACCTCGAGCTGCCGCTCGCCGACGTGGCCGAGGCCTACGCCGCAATGGACGAGCGCCGCGCGATCAAGGTGCTACTGCGTCCGTAACGTGGTGGTTCGCCCATGGTGATCGGTCCTCTGACCCGACGCGTCGTGGATATCGATCCGTGCGCGGTTGTGTGGTCAGTGCGGTCGCAATGGCCGCCGCATTGACGACAAAGAGGCGCATTGACGGCGCGGAGAGCTACGCAGACAGCTCCCGCGTGATCGCGGCCACGAACGCGTCGACATCCGCCTCCGTGGTATCGAAGGCGGTCATCCAGCGCACCTCGCCCTTGGCCCGGTCCCAGTCGTAGAAACGCACCTGTTCCCGGATGCGGTCCGCCGAATCGTTGGCCAGCACGGCGAAGACCGCGTTGGCCTGGGTCGGCTGGCTGAACGCCAGCCCGGAGATCGCGCCGCTGGCGATCGCGTCCTCGAGCGAGTGACGCAGGTGCGTAGCCATCGCATTGGAGTGGTGCGCCGACCGCAGCCAGAGGTCGTCGGTCAACAGCGCGATCAGTTGCGCGGAGACGAAGCGCATCTTGCTCGAGAGCTGCATGTTCAGCTTGCGCAGGTAGAGGAGACCATCGGATGCATCGGGGTTCAGCACCACGACCGCCTCGCCGTACAGCAGGCCGTTCTTGGTGCCGCCGAAGCTCAGGATGTCGACCCCCGCGTCCGTCGTGAAGGCGCGGAACGGGACCCCGAGGGCTGCGGCCGCGTTCGAGATGCGGGAGCCGTCCATGTGCAGGGTCATACCGAGCGAGTGGGCGTGGTCGGCGATGGCCCGCACCTCGTCGACGGTGTACAGCGTGCCGAGTTCCGTCGTCTGGGTGATGCTCACCGCGAGCGGCTGAGCGCGATGTTCGTCACCCCAGCCCCAGGCCTCCCGGTCGATGAGTTCCGGCGTGAGCTTGCCGTCGGTGGTGGAAACGGTCAGCAGTTTGAGGCCGCTGATCCGCTCGGGCGCGCCCCCCTCATCCGTGTGAATATGCGCGGTGCTCGTCGCAACCACGGCGCCCCAGCGCGGCAGCAGCGAGGTGAGCGCCGTGACGTTCGCACCCGTGCCGTTGAACACGGGGAAGGTTTCTGACCTGTCGCCGAAGTGCTGCCTCACGACCTCCTGCAGGCGGGCGGTGTAGACGTCCTCGCCGTAGGCGATCTGGTGGCCGCCGTTCGCCTCCGCGATCGCGGCGATGACCTCCGGGTGCGCCCCGGCGTAGTTGTCGGAGGCGAAGCCACGGTATTCGGGATCATGCAGTTGCGTCATGCTTCTAGTCTGGCCCATCGCTCGACCCGGCCCATCGTTCGACCTGGCCCATCGTTCGACCCTGCCCATCGTTCGACCCTGCCGCTCATCCCAGCAGCCGCTCCTCAGCGATCGAGATCCGGCTTTTGGTCGTCTCCCGGGTGGCCGAGGGACCATTTGCCGGATCTCAGGCATCCCGAAGAAGGAAGATGGGGGCTTGTTCGATCCTCTAAACCGGTATAGGTTGTCTAAACCGGTTCAGTTCGGGAGAACGGATGCCGACAACTCAGCGCGGAGGAATCAATGGCGAAACTGCGACCGACCATCTCCGACGTGGCGCGCCAAGCCGGAGTGAGCAAGGGGCTCGTCTCCTTCGCCCTCAACGACCGTCCGGGAGTCGCCGCGGGAACACGACTGCGCATCCTCGAAGTCGCCAATGAGATGGGCTGGCGCCCGAGCCTCCGGGCCAGGTCACTCAGCACCGACCGGGCGTTCGCCCTCGGTCTCGTGATCGCCCGCGACCCCGACATCATGTCGGGCGATCCCTTCTTCCCGGCCTTCATCGCCGGTGTCGAAACCGCGCTCGCTCCCGTCGGGCAGAGTCTCGTGCTGAGCATGGTCCAGAGCGAGGAGGCGGAGATCTCCAGCTACCGCCAGCTCGCCGCTCACGGACGCGTCGACGGTGTGATCCTCAGTGACCTCCGTCGCGACGATCCGCGGATCGCCCTGGTGAGCGAACTCGGCCTGCGCGCGATCACGCTCGGGCATCCGGATGCGGCGTCGCCGTTTCCCGCGATCTCGGTCGATGACAGCCCCGGTATCCGCGCCGCCGTCGCGCATCTGGCAGACCTCGGTCATGAGCGCATCGCGCACGTCGCAGGGCCGTCGAGAATGCTCCACGGAATTCGGCGCAGCAACTCCTTCGCGAGCGTGCTGCGTGAGCGTGGGCTCGTCGACACTCTCGTGGTCGAGACCGACTTCACCGCGGCCGACGGAGCACGAGCGACGCGCGAACTCCTCGCCCTCGCCGACCGACCGACCGCGATCGTCTATTCGAATGACGTCATGGCGATCGCCGGTCTGGGGGTCGCCCAGCGCTCCGGTTTCGAGGTGCCGCGCGACCTCTCCATTACGGGATTCGACGGCAGCGATGTCGGCGCACACATCTATCCGTCGCTGACCACAGTGACGACCGCGGTGCAGGACTGGGGCCGGCAGGCCGCCGAGCTTCTGCTGCGGGTGATCGCGGGCGAGGACAGCGACGACATCGAACTCGCTCCGGCCCAGCTCCTCGTGCGCGAATCGAGTGCACCACCAGAGACCAACACCACCACAACGACGGCACCGTAGCCGTTCAACGAAGGGAGAGGACTGTGCAGAGACGAACAGTCATAGGAGCAGTTGTATTGGCGGGCGCACTGGCGCTCACCGCGTGCAGCAGCGGAGGGGGCAGCAGCTCGGCGAGCGGCAAAGGCCCCATCACGATCTGGTACTCCAACAACGAGCAAGAGGTTGCCTGGGGCAAGCAGATGGTCGCGGCGTGGAACGCCGGCCACCCCAATGAGCAGGTCAAAGGCCAGGAGATCCCGGCCGGAACGAGCAGCGAGGAAGTCATCGGCGCTGCGATCGCCGCGGGCAACGCGCCCTGCCTCATCTACAACACGGCACCATCCGCGGTCGGCCAGTTCGAGAAGCAGGGCGGCCTCGTCGATCTGACGAAGATCACGGATGGCGCGTCGTACATCGAGTCGCGTAGCGGCAAGGTCGCCGACCAGTACAAGAACACCAAGGGCGACTACTTCCAGATGCCGTGGAAGTCGAACCCCGTCGTGATCTTCTACAACAAGGACATGTTCGCGAAGGCCGGGCTCGACCCGGCAAACCCGAAGCTCTCGACCTACGCCGAGTTCATCGACACCTCGAAGAAGCTCGTCGAATCTGGAGTCGCCCCGAACGCGATCCTGCCGGCGCCCACGAGCGAGTTCTTCCAGACCCAGTTCGACTTCTACCCGCTCTATGCGGCTGAAACGGGTGGCAAGCAGATCGTCGAGAACAACAAGGCGACCTTCGCCAACCAGGCCGGCTACGACGTGGCCGACTTCTGGGCGACCCTGTACAAGGACAAGCTGGCGGGGCAGGAGAAGTACCAGGGCGACGCCTTCGCCGACGGCAAGGCCGCGATGGCCATCGTCGGCCCGTGGGCCGTCTCGGTCTACAAGGGCGTGAACTGGGCATCCGTGCCGGTTCCGACCAAGGACGGCATGAGCGCCGGCAAGACCTGGACCTTCAGCGATGCCAAGAACATCGGCCTGTACTCCGCCTGCAAGAACCAGGGCACGGCGTGGGATGTGCTGAAGTTCTCGACGAGCAAGGCGCAGGACCAGAAGCTGCTCGAGATGACCGGCCAGATGCCGCTGCGCAAGAACCTGCAGACCACCTACGCCGACTATTTCAAGGCCAACCCGGCCTACCAGGCATTCGGGGACCAGGCCTCACGCACGGTCGAGGTTCCTCCGGGGCCGAACACCGTCGAGATGCTGCAGACCTTCCGTGATGCCTGGTCGAATGCGGTGATCTTCGGCAAGGGCGACGTCAAGTCCGCGCTCGACGGAGCCGCAACCAAGATCGACAAGATCGCGAAGCAGCCCTGATCATGACCGACACTCTCACCGCCCCGGTGGCCTCACGGCCGCCGGGAGCGGGGAAGTCATCGGGCGACCGGCACGGTCGTAAGCGCCGGCCACTTGGGCGCAACCCGCTCGGGCTCCTGTTCAGCGCGCCCTACCTGCTGTTCGTGCTCGCGATCTTCGCGTATCCGCTCATCTACTCGGTCTGGATCTCGTTCCACGATTTCTTCTTCGCGGCTCCCGGAGCCCAGGTCGATCGTCCCTTCGTGGGTTTCGCGAACTTCGTCACCGCATTCAGTGATCCCGCGGTCATCCGGTCCTTCGGCAACGTGGGGATCTTTCTCCTGATCAATGTGCCGCTCACCGTGGTGCTCTCTCTGCTCCTGGCGACGGCGCTCAACCGCATCACGCACTTCCGCGGTTTCCTGCGGGTGAGCTACTACATTCCGTACCTCACCGCGAGCGTCGCCGTGGTCGCGGTGTGGCTGTTCCTGTTCAACGGCAACGGCCTCGTCAACCAGATTCTCGGACCGCTCGCGCCCAAGCCATCGTGGCTCATCAGCGAGCAGTGGGCGATGCCGACGATCGCGCTCTTCGTCACCTGGAAGCAGCTCGGGTTCTACATCCTGCTCTACCTCGCGGCCCTCCAGGCCGTGCCGAAGGAGCTCTACGAATCGGCGGCGACGGACGGAGCGGGCGGATTCCGCAGCTTCATGTCGGTGACCGTTCCCGGTGTGCGACCGGCGACGGTGCTCGTGCTTCTCGTGTCCACGGTGACCGGGGCGAACCTGTTCACGGAGCCATACCTGTTGACCGGCGGTGGCGGCCCGAACGGTGCGTCGGCCTCGCCCGTGCTGATCATGTACCAGGAGGGGCTGCAGCAGGGACATCCGGATGTCGCGGCAGCGATCGGCGTCGTCCTCGTGATCGTCGTGCTCGGCATCGCCTGGCTGCAGAACCGATTCGCCGGAGGGAGAGACTGATGCACGATGTGAGGATGTCGCGAGGCGCGAGGACGCTGAGGGCCGTCGTGTTGGCACTCGGCGCCGTAGCCTTCCTGTTCCCGTTCTACTACATGGTCATCGGGTCGCTGCAGGCAAAGCCGGACCCGACGATAGCGGGAGCCTTCCCGAACCCGGCGAACATCACGGGCGAGAACTATGCCCAGATCAACGATCGAATCAACCTGTTCCAGGGGCTGCTCAACTCCGGCATCTTCACGGCCGGTGTGCTCATCGGCACGATGGTGTTCGGGCTGCTCGTCGGCTATGCACTCGCGCAGTTGCAGTGGAGAGGGCGCGGAGTCACCTTCGCGCTCGCACTGCTGGTACAGGTCGTGCCGTTCCAGCTGCTCATCATCCCGCTGTATGTGCTCATCGCGCGTGACTACGGGCTGGCAGACAACTACTTGGGCATGATCCTGCCGTTCTTCATCAACTCGACGGCGGTGATCATCTTCCGGCAGTACTTCCTGCAGCTGCCGAGGGAACTGTTCGACGCCGCCAGAATCGACGGCGCGAGCGAGCTCAAGCTCCTGTGGAGGATCGCGATTCCACTCGTGCGTCCCGCGCTCATCACCGTCGTGCTGCTGACCTTCATCGGTCCGTGGAACGAGTTTCTCTGGCCGTTCCTCGTAACGAAGGAGACGAGCCTGCAGCCGTTGGCGGTGTCGCTCGCCAACTACATCTCGAACGTCGCATCCTCGGCGTCCAACCCCTTCGGGGCGACCCTCGCGGGCGCCGTGGTGCTGGCCGCACCCGTGGTCGTGTTGTTCATCGTGTTCCAGCGCTACTTCATCTCCACCGACATCGGCTCAGGCGTGAAAGGTTGACCATGGCTTCATCCACCGCACAATTCCCCTATGCACTCACCCGTGCGGGCGTGATCATGACCCCGGAAGACGGCAACGTTCTCGAGGCCGAGGGCGTGCTAAATCCGGCGACCGGTCACTCCGCGGACGGAACCCTGTACCTGCTTCCGCGCCTCGTGGCCACCGGAAACGTGAGCAGGGTCGGCCTCGCTCGCGTGGTCATCGAGAGCGGTGTTCCGGTCGGCGTCGAGCGTGAGGGGATCGTGCTACAGCCGGACAGGGGCTGGGAGCGGGGGGCGAAGAACTCCGGTGTCGAAGACCCTCGGGTCACCTTCATCCCGCGCCTCGGCCTGCACGTCATGACCTACGTGGCATTCGGCCCATTCGGCCCGCGCACGGCGATCGCAACGTCGACCGACCTGCGCGAGTGGACCAGGCTCGGCCCCGCGCTGTTCGCCTACGACGACGCACTCGATGTGGATCTCAACCTCTTCCACAACAAAGACACGGTGTTCTTTCCTGAGCCGGTGACAGCGCCTGACGGAGTCGAGAGCTTCGCGGTACTCCACCGCCCGATGTGGGATCTCGGCGAGGTGAAGCCCGGTGAGGGTGTTCGTCTGCCGGCCGGCATCGATGACGCGCGGCAGAGCATCTGGATCAGCTTCGTGCCGGTGGCCGAGGTGCTCGGCGACATCCGTTCGATCGTCAATTGGCGAGGACACCGGATGCTCGCCGCGCCCGAGTCCCCGTTCGAAGAGCTCAAGATCGGCGGCGGCCCCCCGCCCGTGCGCGTCGACGAGGGGTGGCTCGTGCTCTATCACGGTGTCACCGGCACGATCGACAGCGCATTCTCGCAGCAGCAGAAGGTCAACTACGCGGCCGGGGGGATGATCCTGGATGCGGACGACCCCACCGTCGTGCTGTCACGCACCACCGAACCACTGCTCTCGGCGGAGACCGAGGACGAGCGGAGCGGCATCGTGCCGAACGTCGTCTTTCCAACGGCCATCGAGGAGATCGACGGCCAGAAGTTCGTGTTCTACGGCATGGCCGACTCGAAGATCGGGGTTGCGCGCATCGACCATGTGTAGCGCCCGCCAGCGGACTTCCACAACGAAAGGACAGTTTCAATGAAGAACCTGAAATCCCGGCGCTTAGTCGCCGTCATCGCCGCGCTCGCCGTTACCGGCGGGCTCTCGCTCGCATCCGTTCCGGCATCCGCCGCTCCCGCCCCGCTCACCAATCTCGCGCATCTCGACTTCCTGCTCGACACCACATCGCCGGGTGTCGTCGACGGGCACACGACGTACAAGATCGCGGACGAGCCCGCGCTCACCATGCCATGGACCTACGCGGATGCCCGCGACGGCGGCACCTTCGCGCGGGTGGGCGGAGGCCCGCTCGATCCGGCGACCGGCCACTGGGGGCAGGGCGCATACAACGCGGACGACATCACGCGCGCCGCGGTCGTCTACCTGCGGCACTGGAAGCAGACCGGGTCTGCCTCGAGTCGTCAGAAGGCTTACGAGTTGCTGCGTTCGGTCGCCTACTTCCAGACCTCGTCCGGGCCGAACGCCGGCAACGTCGTGCTCTGGATGCAGCCCGACGGAGAGTTCAACCCGTCGCCCGTCCCGGTCGAGCTGCCCGATCCCTCGGACAGCGGCGCCAGCTACTGGCTCGCCCGCAGCCTCTGGGCTTTCGGTGAAGGCTATGCAGACTTCAGGTCCGTCGACCCGGAGTTCGCGGCCTTCCTGCAGCAGCGGCTGCAGCTCGGTGTCGCAGCTCTCAATCGCGAGGTGCTCGACAAGTACGGGAAGTATGCGGTGGCCGATGGCACAAAGGTTCCGGCGTGGCTCATCGTGAACGGTGCGGATGCCTCGGCGGAAGCAGTGCTCGGGCTCTCGGCCTACTCGGCCGCCGCCCCATCCGATGCCGCCGCTCGCACCGCCCTGTCCCAGCTCTCCGAGGGGATCGCGGCGATGGGATCCGGCGACACGACGACCTGGCCCTATGGCGCCATCCTGCCGTGGGCGGCGTCCCGCTCGATGTGGCACGCCTATGCCTCGCAGATGCCGGCGGCGCTCGCGGCGGCATCCGCGACTCTCGATAAGCCCGCTCTTCTGAAGCCCGCACTCGCCGATTCGGTCAGCTTCACGACCACGATGCTGACCGCCGGCGGCCCGGACAATGGCTGGTACCCGACCCCGGTCGACAAGACCCAGATTGCGTACGGCGTCGACTCGCGACTGCAGTCGTTGCTTGCGGTGGCCTCGGTTGCCAAGCGCCCCGGTTTGAAGGAGTTGGCCGGCATCATGGGCAGCTGGTATTTCGGCGCGAACAGGTCGGGCTCACCGGTCTACGACCCGGCGACCGGCGTCACCTTCGACGGAGTGCAGGCCGACGGGACGGTGAACCACAACAGTGGCGCCGAGAGCACCATCCACGGACTGCTGTCGATGCTCGCTCTCGATGCGAATCCGGATGTCGCGGCTCGCGCCCAGGCGACGCCGGCGCTCGGTGCTCGCGACGGCCTCAGCGTCATCGAAGCCGAGACCAGTACCTCGACGACCGGCACGGTCGTCACCCCGGACTCGGCCTGGACCGGCGAGTCGCAGTTCGGCGGCGGCGCCTATCTGGCGCTTGCACCGGGCACGAAGGCGACCTTCGATCTCGGTGCCTCCTCCGGAGCCCGGCATGTCGAACCCGTCACGATGCAGCCCGACCGCGGCTTCGCGCGGTCGCTTTGGCAGACCGGCAAGCTGCCCATCGGCGTGCTGAAGCACGCGGTCGGCGCGCAGGGCATCACCGCGATTCCTGGAGCGCTGCTGCCGCAGTCCCTGGTGCTGCCGGTGCCCCAGTCCCGGTCGGATGTCTCGGTAACCTCCATGGCCGGAACGGTGCAGCTCGACGCCCTCATCGTGCGGCCGCTCGTCTCGCGCCTCGTGCTGGGCGGCGCCGCGGCATCCACGGAGCTCGTGCACTCGACCTCGAAGCTCCCCGTGCCGACGACCGTCGGCGCTGCAGGGCAACGGGCGGTGGTGCGCAGCTACGACGGCTCCGGTGTTCTCGTGCAGGAGCGCACGATCGTCGGAACGACCACCATCGTGCTGCCGGCGGGAGGTTTCGCGGTCGTGACCCGGTAGAGAACCAGATCCGTCAATCGGTCCTTCCTGTGCGACGGGAAGAACCGATTGACGGATCTCGACGATCAGTCTCTGGCGGTGATGCCCGCCGTCGACTCGATCACGCCGGCCATCTTCTTGGAGAGGGCCTCGTAGAACATCGACAGCGGGAATTCGTCGTCGAGCACGGCATCCGTGTACCCCTTCGGCGGACCGTCGAGAGGCAGCGCGCGACGAGCCCAGTTGGAGGCCGGGTGCGGCGTGAGCGTCGTCGCGACGAGATCGTAGGCCGCAAGCCAGTGCGCCGTCTTGGGTCGGTCGATCGAGCGCCAGTAGAGCTCCTCGATCTCGTGGCCGAGGGCGATCACGGCTTCGGGGACTTCGTCCCAGTCCAGCGTGAGCTGGGTGTCGGTCCAGTGCAGCACGTGGTGCTGGTGCAGCCAGGCGAACAGTAGTTGACCACCGAGCCCGTCGTAGTTGCGCACCCGCGTGCCCGAGATGGCGAAGCGGAAGATGCGGTCGAAGAGCACGGCGTACTGCACGAGCTTCGCATGCTCGCGGATGGCGGTCGCTGAGCCCGCCGATGCGCCGCCCTCGACCAACTCAGGGACCGACCGCTCCAGCTTCACGGCCTCGCGATAGGCGGTGAGATCGCAGCGCAATTCCTCGAGGGAATACAGGAAGAAGGGCATCCGCTGCTTGATCATGAATGGATCGAATGGCAGGTCGCCACGCATGTGGGTGCGGTCGTGGATGAGGTCCCACATCACGAAGGTCTCTTCCGTGAGGCGCTGGTCGTCCAGCAGGCGCAGCGCCTCGGCGGGAAGCTCGAGCTTGGTGATTTCGGATGCGGCGCGCACGACGCGACGGAATCGTGCCGCCTCGCGATCGGCGAAGATCGCCCCCCAGGTGAAGGTCGGGATGGCGCGCATCGCGATCGTCTCGGGAAAGAGTACGGCGGAGTTCGTGTCGTAGCCCGCGGTGAAGTCCAGGAACCTGATCGGCACGAAGAGCTTGTTCGAGTAGTCGCCGGCTTCGAGCTCGGCGACGAACTCCGGCCAGATCACCTCGACGAGCACGGCCTCCACGAGGCGATCCGTGCTGCCGTTCTGCGTGTACATCGGAAAGACGACGAGGTGCCGCAGACCGTCGACGCGGTTCAGCTGCGGCTGGAAGGCTTCGAGCGAGTCCAGAAAGTCCGGTATGCCGAAGCCGTCCGCGGCCCAGCGTTCGAAGTCGGCAGCGGCGGCGGCGAGGTAGTCGGCGTCGTGCGGAAACACCTCGTGAAAACGCAGGAGATCCGCCGTGATCTGACTGACGAGAGTACGCGCATCCGCGTGATCGTCGGCGTTCTGGATGCTGCCGTCCTGCGTTTGCAGAGTGCGGAGTGTCGAGACCGCCCCCTTGAGGTGGAGCCAGGTTGGAGACGTGGTGATGTCCGCTTCGAGACGGCCGCGGGCGGCCTCCTCAGCCCGACGCTCGACGACCTCGGGCTCCCCGATGATCGCGGTGCGCGCTGCGCTCGTGATGTGTGGCATGGTTCGACCTCCGATCCGCAAGAAAGCGATGCACGAAAAGTGCTGTTCATTCGAGGGTATCTGGCGATTCACGGCGTTTGGTTGTTACCCGCGCGGGAATGCTGCGTGAACCACCGCAGTCCGCGCACGATATGCGAGCCGACGCTCAGAGTTTGTGGCGCGTGAGCCAATCGGTGAGCATCATGTGGAAGGCTTCCGGATGCTCGACGCTCGGCAGGTGAGCAGAATCGCGGAAGGTCGCCCCGTCGGCGCCCGGTATCGCGGAACGCAGGTATTCGTACTGGGTGAGGGCGGCGGAGAGGTCCTGTTCGCCCACCGTGACCATGGTCGGCACGGTGATATCGCCCAGCCTGTCGTAGGCCGGGGGCTCGAGCGGAATCGGAATGGGCCGCTCGGCGACATGCGCGATGTTGGCGCGGTTGAGGGCATAGGCCGTGGCGACAAAGCCCGGGTCGAGATCGGCCGCGTTGCGCGTGGGGCCGATGCACCAGAGCTGCACCTCGAGGTCGTAGAGCGTGTTCCAGTCGGCGGCCTCGAACGCGACATCCAGGCGATCGAAAAGATCGTCCTCCTCGGGAGTCAGCTCGAGTTCGGGGAATCCGCTCGGGCCGGAACCGATGGTGAGCAGCCCTGCCACGCGGTCGGGATGCTCGAGGGCGAGGTCGATCGCAATTCCGCCGCCGCGCGAGCATCCGACCATCGTCGCCTTCTGGACGCCGAGGTGGTCGAGCAGGTCGAGTGCGTCCTCGCGATTGGAGAACTCCACGTCCTCGGTGTTGGTCTGGCCGTAGCCGCGGGTGTCGAAGCGGATGACGAAGTGATCCGTGGCGAGCGCCGGCACCTGCGGATCCCACATCCGCAGGTTGGCGATGCCGGCGTGGAGGAGGAGCAGGGCAGGAGACGAGATGTGACCGTCGGTCTCGTAGTAGAGCTGTGCGCCGTCGACGTCGAGATGAGGCATGTTTCGAGGGTAGGCCAGAAAACAGGTCAGCGGACTGGCCATTCGGGTTGGCCAATCCGCTGAATCGCCTGGGTATGTGGCGACGTGGGCTCGCTTGGGACCTCGCAGCGCTCTATTCGGGTTCGAGCGGGGTGTACTGCTGGTCTTCGTCGCGCCGACACTTTCGTGCCTGTGTATGAACCGTACCAGTATATTGGTCCCCCTTTTTGCGGACAAGCGCCCCCAGTCATGGGGGAATTCATCTACTCGACCTGGTCGGTCGGAACGGTGATGAGACCGAGCATCCTCAGGGCGCCGCGAGCCGCCGCCGTGTCATGGTCGCGGGCGGCGGCGATGAGCAGCGCCTGTGATTCGCTGAGTGCCCGGAGGTCGATGCGATCGGGGAGGTGCAGGCTGCCGAGCCGGATCTGATGGACGACGGAGTTGATTCCGCGCTGCAGGATCGGATTGCTCGAGAGCTCGACGAGGTGGCTGAAGTACTCGGCGTTGGCCGTTGCGACCTTCTGCATGTCGAGCGTGAGGAGGCTCGCCTGGAATCGCTCGTGGTCGTCTTTCATCGCCGCAACGACCTCGGCGGGAACGATGGGGATGACCTCCGCTACCAGCGCGGAATAGAGGGCGACCCACACGACCATCGCATCGGCGGTCTGTTGGGGGCTCACGATGGCGACCCTGGTGAATCGGCTCGCGGATGCCTCGATGATGCCGATCTCGCGCAGTCGCTGCAGTGCCTCGCGGATCGGTGTGCGCGAGACCCCGAGCTGTTTCGCGAGCGCGGCGTCGCTGATCCGCTCGCCCGGCTGCAGCCTGCCATCGTGCACGGCGGCGAGGATCTGGTCGAAGACCGTGTTGACCACCCGGCTGCCGGCGAAGGCTTCTGGATCTTCACCGAGGACAAGTGGGGTGTCCTCCGCGGCCTCGCTCACCCCTCGATTCTACCGACGAGCTTCAGTCTGCGTCGCCCCGCACGCCGACCGGGCCGATCATGGCCTCGTGCTAGAAGATCATCGGACGGTCGTCGTCCTCGACATCGACCGCGAGATCGACGAGCACAGGGACGTGGTCGCTCGGCCCGTCTCCCTTACGCTCGTTGCGGTAGATGCTGGCGTCCGTGACGAGATCCGCAAATGCCTTCGAGCCCAGGATGAAGTCGATGCGCATGCCCTCGTTGCGCGGAAATCGAAGCTGCTGGTAATCCCAGAAGGTGAAACCCTCTGGAACGCGTTCGCGCACGACATCCGTGAGCCCGATCTCTTCGAACACGGCGAACGCCGCCCGTTCGGGCGCCGACGTGTGCGTGCTCGTTCCGAAGGGCCAGGTCGGCCAGACATCCGTATCGAGCGGAGCGACGTTCCAATCGCCCATGAGCGCCAGCGGCTGGCCGGGATTCGCGGCGAGCCATCCCCGGGTGTCGTCGGCGAGCCTGGCGAGCCAGTCGAGTTTGTAGTCGAGGTGCGGATGCCCCAGCTCACGGCCGTTGGGAACATAGAGGCTCCACAGCCGCAGGCCGTCGACCGTCACGCCGATCGCGCGTGCTTCGAGGGGCAGTGAGCCGTCTTCGTTCTGCTTGCCGAAACCCGGAGCGGACGGGAATCCGATCGTCACGTCCTCCATCGGCAACCGGCTGGCAAAGGCGACGCCGTTCCACTGGTTCACTCCGTGCAGCTCGACCTCGTAGCCGGCATCCGTGAACGCGTCGAAGGGGAACTGCTCCGGCTTGCATTTGATCTCCTGCATCGCGAGAACGTCGACGTCTTCGCGGCCCAGCCAGTCGACGACCCTGCCGACCCTCGATCGAATGGAGTTCACGTTCCAGGTCGCTACGCGCATGGAATCAGCCTATCGACCGGCGGTGACACCCTGCGCTGTTGCCGTGGGTGCCCGGTATCCGCTCGACGTTGGGTTCGGCATCCACCCCCAGTAGAATCGGGCGCGTGACGGATGCACGGCAGCAACTCATCGACCATATTTCCGCCGGGGCCGTGTTTCACGGAGACTTCACCCTGAC
>JAODMW010000057.1 GCA_025464815.1 Microbacteriaceae bacterium
CCAGGCACGCACGCTTCTCTAGGTCCCCGACTTCCGGTCGAGCATCGCGGGTTCGCTCATACAGTTCTCGCAGCGCATCGGATCGGCTATCGGGCTTGCTCTCGCCCTCATCATCTACTACGTATTCGAGTTCAACCCCGTGCCATGGACCGGCAGGCCGACCCTGGGCCCGACGCTGGCGATCGCCCTGACCGCCCTGTTCACCACGACCTCGCTCATCATCGCCCTCGCCGATCGGGACAGGCGAGGATCGGCCTTGCGGTAGTCGCGGGCACAACCGCACCTCGTCGGCGGCGACCACCGTTTCCCTCCCGTCACTACGCGAGGGTGTGCTAGCGGCTCCAGTACTCCGGGTTGCGGCCATA
Organism: Microbacteriaceae bacterium; assembly: GCA_025464815.1. Classification (GTDB taxonomy): domain Bacteria; phylum Actinomycetota; class Actinomycetes; order Actinomycetales; family Microbacteriaceae; genus Lacisediminihabitans. Next base: position 366 of record JAODMW010000057.1, read on the forward strand.
GTCGGGCGTCGTGAATGCCCTGTCCCATTCCGCGCCGGGCTCGATCAGTTCACGCCATGGCGCGACCTCCGTGTAGAGCACCCGCATCGAATTGAGAGCCCCAAAGTGAAGGTCTGGTCCGTCGGTGCTGACCGCGTCATCCGGAACGGCCATCTCGAAGTTGTGCGCGAGGCCCGACCGCACGGTCGCTTCGACACAGACATTGGTCTGCAGTCCGGCGACGATGAGGCGAGTGACCCCGAGGTTGCGCAGCACGGGCTCGAACTCGGTGTATTCGAAGAAGCTCGGCCGGGTCTTGTCGATCACCAGATCCCCCGGCTGCGGCGCCACCGCATCCATGATCCGCGTACTCCACGCCTCCGCCTCTGCCGACAACTCGGGCAGGCGTCCGGTGAGCGACGCGGCGAGCCTCTGAAATCGCGGATTGGCTCCCATGGCGCCGGCCTGGCTGCCGACCGCGCGCGAGTAGATCACAGGGAGTCCCTGCGTCCGGGCCTCGGCGAGGAGCAAAGCGCACTCCGCCACCATGTCATGCAATCGCCAGATAGGCGGCCAGCCGAGGGCGTCGCGCATCCCATCGGTGGCGATGTACATGTTCTGGACGTCGATCATGACGACCGCGGTGTTGCCCTGATGCACTGTGACTCCCTGTTCGTGTTTCCTGCGGGTGAAATGAGTGAAGCCGGCCTCCCCTCCACCCGAAGGAAGGGAAGCCGGCGCCCTGCGCGATCGGATCAGCCCATAGAGACGTTGTTGAAGTCGATCCACCAGCTCTTCGGATGCACATATCCCTTGACCGAAGCGGACATCGCGCGGGGGGCGGTGTCGTTGACGACGTACATCCAGCCCGCATCCTTCGTCTCGATGGCGCCGGCTTCGGTCAGGAGCTTGGCGCGCTCCGCGTCGTCGGTCGTGACGAGCGCCTTCGAGCGCAGGTCGTCGAAGCCTTTGTTGCAATATCCGAAGAGGCTGCTACCACACTGCAGGGTCCATCCCCAGCTCGACGGCTGCTCCAGGCTGAAGGCCTGGTTGGCCGCCTGCCATCCTGTGTTTCCCGCCCCGAGCTTCGCGTACATGCCGGAGAAATCCACCGGGGCGAGCGTCACGCGGATGTTGACCTTTGCGAGCTGCGCCTGCAGTGCCTCGTTCATCGCCTTCGCCTGCATCGAGCCCGACCCGGATGTGATGTAGCCGACGGTGATGTCGATGCCGTTCGGATAGCCAGCGGCCGTCAGCAAATCCTTGGCCTTCGCGGGGTCGTAGCTGTAGATGTCGTTCGCCTTGTCGTAATACAGGCTCGCGGGCGCCATCATCTGGTAGGCGGGGGTCGCCGTGCCGTGCAGCAGGTCCTGCGCGATCGCGTTACGGTCGATCGCGAAGTTCATCGCCTGGCGAACACGGATGTCGTCGAACGGCTTCTGCTGCGTCATGAGCTGCCATGACCACTCCCAGTCGAAGGAGTTGCCGGTCGTGACGAATCCGGCGGCCTTCAGGCTGGCGAAGTCGTCGGGCTGGGCCGCTTCGATCCAATCGACCCGACCAGAGCGGAGTGCCGCGGTGCGGGCTGCGGGATCGGGGATGAGGTCGACCGTGATGCGGTCGAGCTTCGGCACGTCGCCCCAGTACTTCGCGTTCTTGACGAACGAGATCGACTGGTTCGGCATCTCAGAGTCGAAGATGAACGGGCCGGTTCCGACCGGTTTCTTCGCCTGCCCTGCACTTCCGAACTTGTCCAGCGAGGTGGGGCTGGCGAAGTAGACGTTGTAGAGGTCGGCAAGGAAGAACGCGAACGGTTTGTTGAGCGTGAAGGTGACAGTCGAGTCATCCACCTTCTTCACGTCCTGCACGTAGGCGAGCACGGCGTAGTAGGTGATCAGCTTCGGATCGTAGTGCGGGTCGTTCTTGTCCATGTAGCGGTGGATGTTGTAGAGCACGGCATCCGCAGTGAACTTCGTTCCGTCGGTGAACGTGACGTTCTTCTGCAGGTGGAAGGTGTAGCTCAGGCCGTCGCTGGAGATATCCCACGACTTCGCCAGCGCCGCGCCGACCCCGGCAGGCTTCGTCGGGTCGGACACGTCGCGTTTGGTGAGACCCTCATAGACGAGGTTTCCGATGAGCCTCTGGCCCTCATAGCCTGCGGATGTGATCGCGCCGGTGTCGAGGCTGGGGAGGGACGCCATCTGCGATCCGATGACCAGTTCCTGCTTCACGGCCGCTCCTGGGCCGCCCGCGGAAGCGCAGCCGGTGAGTATGACGGCCGTCGCAGCGGCGGTCGCGAATAGAGCGAGCAGGCGTCGCCTGCCGCCTCTGGGCATTGCGTGTTGCATTTCTTCTCCTCTAATGGTGCATGGGTACTGCGGTTGTGGCCGAAAGGTCTAACTGGGAGCCGCTAAATGTCTCGCCGCCAGCAGTTCTCGGGTATATGGATCCTGAGGATCGGCCAGAACATCGCTGGTCGCCCCCGACTCGACTGTTCGACCTCGGTTGAGCACGAGTACGTCATCGCTGATGTGCTCGACGACGGCCAGATCGTGGCTGATGAAGAACATTGCGACACCCGTCTCGGCCTGCAGGTCGGCGAAAGTGTTGAGCACCTGGGCCTGCACCGACTTGTCGAGTGCCGAAACCGCCTCGTCGCAGACCAGCACGTCGGGATTGTTCGCGATCGCGCGCGAGATCGCTACACGCTGCGCCTGCCCGCCAGACAACTCGTGTGGGAACGCGTGCAGATAGTCCGGCGGGAGGGAGACCTGGGCGAGCAGCCGTTCCACCGTGGAAGCCCAGGTGTTCCGCGGAACGCCCTGAGCTCGCAGCTGAAAATAGAGATTCTGTCTGACCGTCATGGTCGGGTTGAGTGCATTGCGCGGATCCTGCGGCACGAGTTGGATGCGACGTCGTGCCGCCCTGAGCTGCGAGCGGTCGAGCGCGAGCAGGTCCTCCCCTCCCAGCCACACGCGCCCGGAGTCTGGATTCAGCAGGCGCATGACGATACGGCCGAGTGTCGATTTCCCGCTCCCCGATTCACCGACGACGCCGAGTGTCTTGCCGCGTTCGAGGGAGAACGAGACCCCGTGCAGGGCCGTAAACGCCCCGAACGACTTGACGATGTTGTCCGCCGCGAGCACCGTGTTCATGCGACACCCGCTTCCGCGTGCTCGAGCGGCTTGGCGACGCCGTGGCCCGGTTCGACCGGTATCAGTTCGCTCCAGTACCGCTGCGAGCGCACCTCGTCCGGCACGACGGCGAGGTGTCCGCGGGCGACTGCCGCCGAGGGCTCGGCAGCGATGAGCGCTCGCGTGTACGGATGATGCGCGTTGTGCAGGACCTGGCTCGCGAACCCCAGTTCGACGATCCGCCCAGACAGCATCACTGCGACACGATCGCCCGGTTGGTTCGCGATGAGCGCGGCAATGCCGATGTCATGCGTGATGAAAAGGATCGCCGTGTTGAGTCGGTCACGGAGGTCCCCGAGCAACTGCACGACACGCACTCCGACGGAAGCATCGAGGGCGCTCGACGGTTCATCGGCGACGATCAGTTCAGGGTCGCAGCAGATCGCGATGGCGATCGCAATCCGCTGGCGCATGCCACCGGAGACTTCGTGCGGATAGCACCGTGCGACCCGTTCCGGATCATGGATGTGCACGAGCGTGAGAAGTTCGATCATCCGCGCGTGGGCGGCATCACGACCGTCCACCCTCCGGTGCTGCTCGAGGGTCTCGATGATCTGTCCGCCAATTCGGCGCATGGGATCCAGCGAGGAATTCGGATCCTGCGGGACCATCCCGATCCGATCGCCCTGGATCGTGCGGAGCGAGCGGCGCGAGATCTTCAACAGGTCACGGTCGTCGAAGATCGCTGTGCCATCGACTCGGGCGCCGAACGGAGCCATTCCTGTGATGCTTCGGGCGAACACCGTCTTGCCGCTCCCGGACTCTCCCAGCAGCACGGTCACTTGTGCGCGCTCGAAGCCGAGTCCGACCCGGTCGACCACCGTCGACCAGCGACCACCCGTGCTGCGGAACGATACGCTCACGTCGGTCGCGTCGAGAGCAAGCGGGACCTCCGGTGGAAGCTGGCCGGCGGGCGCCATATCGGGGACCTCCGTCTTACGGCCTCGGCGGGTTGTGTCGGTCATGAGTCGCCTCCTCGTCCGTTGATCGCCTGTCGGATTCCGTCTCCGATGAGCGGGAACATCATCGAGAGAGCGAGGATCACGATGACGGGCTCAAGCGAAAGCAGTGGGTCGGAATAGAGCGCCGTCTGCATCTCCTGCAGAACCGAGCCGAGTTCTGGCTGGGGTGACGGCACGCCGAGGCCGATGAATCCGAGGCCGCCCGCGATGGCGACGTTGGCTCCGACGAGCGAGGTCGAATATGCGAGCACCGCAGGAAGGGTCACGGGCGTGACCTGTCTGGCCAGGATCCCCGGGAAGCTCGATCCGCTCGAGCGAGCCGCGGTGATGTAGTCGAGGTCCCGGATACGGGCGACCTCCGTCTCCGCGATCCGGGCGACGGGTGCGATCCAGACGAGGGTGAGCGCGAGGATGAGCGTGCCGAGTCCGACGCCGAGCGTGATCGCAAGCAGAAGCGAGAGCAGCACGCCGGGAAAGGCGAACAGGATATCGACCGCGCGCATGAGGATCGTGTTGACCAGCCCGCCTGACAGGCCGGCGACCGTGCCGATGATCAAACCGATGATCGTCGCGATGATGATGGGCGCGAGACCGGCGATGAGTGACGTCCGCGTGGCGTAGACGAGGCGGCTGACCATGTCCCGACCCTGCGAATCCGTTCCCAACAGGTGGTCGACGCTCCCGATCGGGAGAAGACGGGAGCCCAGGTCACCGGTCAGAGGATTGCCCAGGGGAAGTACAGGCGCGAGGACCACCACGATAACGAGTACGAGGAGCACTCCGAGGGCGACCTGCGAGCGCAGCGGCATCCGTGAAAATACCGGTCTGCTGCGGAAGCGCACCTTCGGTGCCCTATCGATAGCGACTGCTGCCCCCTGATTGGCGCTGGCGAGGCCGGTCATAGTTGTCCCACCCTGATTCTGGGATCGAGTAGTGCGTTGAGGAGATCGGCGAGCAGGAGCACGACGATGAAGATGACGGCGATGAGCAGCGATACGGCC
>JAODMW010000066.1 GCA_025464815.1 Microbacteriaceae bacterium
TGGCCTGATCCGTGACGACCGAAGAGATCTCCGTTCCGCGACGCAGGTACCGGTCGACCAGCACGACGCCGAGCCACGGTGCGATCCAGTAGGCGATCACCAGCAAGAAGTTCTCGTAGGTGTGACCCGCATCCGGAAGCGCGCTCCAGGCGATGAAGAAGCCGATCACGCCGAAGCCGAGCGCGATGATCGCTCGCCGGAGAGCGAAGGGGATCCTGATGCCCGCCGCAAGGAAGGACATGGCTCCCGAGTAGATGTTGAGCGCATTCGCTGCGATCGCACCGACCGCGATCGCTATGAGGGTGAAATCGCGGATGACCACAGGCATGCTCGCCGTGAAGGAGGTGGTCGGGTCAGCCGGGTTGAATCCCGCGATTGTCGCTGCGGCGGCCCCCGCGGCCATGAGGACGATGCAGGAGACGAAGTTGCCCAGGCCGGCGGCCCAGCCGATCGTCGCCTTGCGCGTCGCTGCCTTGAGGTAGCGGCTGTAGTCGGAGGCGTAGGGGTTCCAGCCGGCGGCGTAGCCGAAGGCGGCTCCCGCCGCGAGCGTGAATCCTCCGAAGCTGAACCCGCCACCCTTGACCTCGGCACCGATGTTGGCGTGCAGGAAGATCGTGACGGTCGCGACGATGAAGATCGCGCCGAGGATGTAGCTCGAGTACCGCTCGAAGACCTGCACCAGATCGTGCCCGATGAAGGCCACGGCGACCTCGATGACCACCACGATGAGCAACGACAGCACTGTCGGCATCCCGGTAAGGGTCGAGAGTGCGAATGCACCGCTCACCGAGTTGACGGCGAACCAGTCGAGGCCGGCCATCACCGTGTTGAGCGCAGCGGGGAGGATATTGCCGCGATAGCCGAAGGCGGTACGACCGAGCACCATCTGGGCGAGCCCTTCGCGCGGACCCCAGGTGGAGAGGATGCCCTGCGTCAGCGCACCGGCCGCGGTACCGAGTGCGAGCGCTGCCATCGCTTGCCAGAAGCCGAGCCCGAAGAAGGCGACGGCGATGACACCGACGAAGATGGTGGCGAACTCGAGGTTCGGGGCGGTCCAGGTGGCGAAGAGCTGCCAGGGGGATCCGTGCCGCCTGTCGGCGGGGATCGCTTCGATCCCTCCCGGCTCGACGATGGGTGCCTTGGTGAGGGTCGCGGTTGCATCAGTCATTCCGGCATCCTAGGGATTGACCGGCCTCACGCTCGACGCAACCGGCAATACTTCACACGGTGTTTACATGGGCCGTCTTCAGTGCCCGCGCAGTCGCTCGATGTCGCGCCGATCACGCTTCGTCGGTCTCCCGGCGCCGCGGTCGCGGCGCACCGTGACAGCGACCTCCTCGCGTGGCGGCGGAGGAGGGGTGAGGTCGATGAAACACTCCGCGGCGACTGCGGCACTCACCCGCTTCGTGATGAGACGTGACACCCGAAGGGTTCGCTCGGTCTCGGTCGTGCGCACCCGTACCTCGTCCCCGACATGAAGGGGCTGTGCGGCTTTGACGCGCTCTCCGTTGACCTGCACGTGCCCGGCACGACACGCGGTCGTTGCGGCCGATCGCGTCTTCGCCATCCGCACCGCCCAGACCCAGCTGTCGACGCGAACGCTCGACCCGGAATCCATCTCTCGAGCCTAGGCCGGATCACGCGTTCGCGAGGGAGCCCTTCCAGTCCACGAGCCCGCGGACCGTCTCGCTCGGGTCATCGGCGAGTTGCTCCATCGCGTCGGCCGGTACGAAGAAGTTCAGTGCGAGAAAGCCACGCACCCGTTCGGAGGGGTCGGCAACCAGGGAACGCAGCACATCGCACGGCGTGGCCTCGTTACGTGCTACGCAGGCGCGCACGCCTTCGTCGGCATCCTTCGCCAGGGTCTCGAAAAGATCTTCCGGGGTGTTGTAGCTGCTCGCGACGCTCTCCCGGATCTTGGGATTCTCGTCGGACGCGAGCAGCCGAAGACGGCGGAGCTTGCTCTCGGTGACCGGGGGAGCCGGATGCAGCGCAGCGGCCTCCTCCGGTGTGAGCATGACCGGTCGGTGGTCGCGCATCGCCTGGCGTTGGGCCGGCGTATTGAAACGGATGCAGGACATGGCCCAACGGTACTCCGTGGCCCGGTCAACGATGCAACGGCACCCCGGGTATCGTCGGGAGACGGCAGGGCTCGCCCTTGTCCTAACCGATGCCGCGAAGTAAACAGTGCGCCGTTTTGTTGTCCATGCGGCCGCTACAACCACCGCACAGACCACAAAACGGCGCACTGATCCGAAGATCTCCACCAGGCCCCCGGATCCGACTAAGCGACGGCGGATTCGGCGGCATCGCGCCGAGGAATCCACGGCACGATCGGTGACGTCCGCTTCTGGTAGACCGCATATTCCGGGTACTTCGTGAGCGTGATGCCCTCGGTGAAGATCGTGGAGCCGACGAAGAGCCCGGTGAGCAGCAGGGGGCCGAGCACTGTCCACTGCAACACCGAACCGGCGGCGCTGGCGCCGAAGAAGAAGAGCACCCACCACTGGGCCTGTTCGAAGAAGAAGTTGGGGTGGCGCGAGAACCGGAACAATCCGTACTGCAGGAATCGCGGGCTCGGCTCGCGACCGGCTTCCACTTCTTCCCGCTTCCAGCGGTGGAAGTTCCACTGCTGCTGGTCGGCGACGGTCTCACCGATCAGAAGGGCGAGGAAGATCACCGTGAGCACGAGATCGAGGATGCCGAACGGCCGAGCCCGGTTGGCGAAAGCGGTCTGGGCGGGCAGCGTGATGAGCAGGAGGATCGCGTTCTGGTACAGCACGATGAAGAACAGGTTGAACAGCTGGAACTGCCAGGGTTTCATGCGTGAACGCAGTACCGGCCAGCGGTAGTCCTCGACTCCGTTGTATCCGCCCTTTCGCGCGAAGTTGAAGGTCAGTCGCGCGCCCCAGAGCGTAACCAGGATCGCCATGACGTCGAGTCGCGCATCCGTGAGTCCGGCGAACGCCGCGAAGACCCACACGTAGATCACCGGCACGATCGACCAGATCCGATCGACCCACGAGGTGTCTTTCGTGATGAGGGAGGCGATCCAGGCGAAGGCGCAGACCAGTCCAGCGATGAGAAGCGCGACGGCGACTGGAGTCATCGTCGAATCCTATCGCCGTCATACGCTTCGATAGACTCGATGATCGTGGAGCCTCAACAGCGGAACCAGGTGAGTTCCAGAATCTTCACGATCCCCAACGTGCTCAGCTTTATCCGGCTGCTGCTCGTGCCGGTCTTCCTCGCGCTGATCGTGGTCGGGCAGGACGGCCTCGCACTTCTCGTGCTCGTGGTTTCGAGCGTGACGGATTTCCTGGACGGCGTTCTCGCCCGCGGCCTGAACCAGGTTTCGCGTCTCGGACAACTGCTGGATCCGGCGGCAGATCGCCTGTTCATCTTCGCAGCGCTCATCGGCCTCGCCATCCGGGACGTCATCCCGTGGTGGCTCTTCGTGATTATCGTCGGCCGCGATGTCATGCTTCTCGTGCTCGGCGTCGTGCTCGCCAACCATGGCTACGGTCCGCTGCCGGTGCACCATCTCGGCAAGGTCGCGACCTTCTGCCTCTTCTACGCGCTGCCTATCCTGATGATCGGGCAGGCGTTTCCCGGCACCGTCTGGCTGACCGCACCGATCGGCTGGGCCTTCGCAATCTGGGGAGCTTTCCTCTACTGGTGGGCGGGAATCATCTACCTCTTCGAAACCGCCCGCGTCATCAAAATTCCGCGGGTGGATGCGG
>JAODMW010000089.1 GCA_025464815.1 Microbacteriaceae bacterium
CACCGGGAAGCGCAGCACCGTCGCGGTCGCGAAGAACGCGACGAGTGCTCCGACCGTCATCGATCCGGAGGCAGCCAGCCACACCCCGCCCAGAAGGCACAGCGCGAACGTGACGTCGGGAACGAGCAGCAGCCACAGCCAAATACCTGCGATGGCCTGTGCTTTCTCGATCTCGGTACCGCGCAGCTGTTCCGCCTGCCTCGCGAAGTTCTTCAGCGCGTGCTGCCCGCGGCCGAAGGCCTTGAGCACCCGGATGCCGTGAACCGACTCCTCGACCGCCGTCGCCAGGTCGCCTGCCTGGTCCTGACTGCGGCGGGCGACGACCGAATACTTGTGTTCGAACAGGTAGCCGTAGATCCACAGGGGAATCGAGCACACGACGAACACGACGCCGAGCACCCAGTTGATCGACAGCAGGAACAGGAAGCCGACGAGGATCGTGGCCACGTTGACCACGAGCAGCACGATGCCGAAGGAGATCCAGCGGCGGATCAGGTTGAGGTCGCTCACAGCGCGCGAAAGCAACTGCCCGCTCGCCCAGCGATCGTGGAAGCTCACGGGCAGGTCCTGCAACTGCTTATACAGCGAGTTACGCATGTCGGACTCGACACGGGTACCCGGCTGCAGCACGAACCAGCGCCGGAACCAGATCATCACGGCCTCGAGCACACCGAGGCCGAGCACAGCGGCGACCGGCCACCAGATCTGGCTCGCGTCACCACCCTGGAGTGGTCCGTCGACGAGCGCCCGGAGCACTTGCGGGATGATCAGCGCCACGATCGCGGCGATGAGCGCCGAGACCATGCCGAGGTAGATGCGGGGCATCGCGGGCTTGGCCCAGGGATAGATGCGCAGGATTGAGGCGAAAGTGCCCTGTCTTTTTTGGTCTGCAGACACGAATGATTCCTTGAGCGTTGGGTCGGTGAAAGCCGGAGATCCGGATGGGTGAGAGTGGTCGAGCGGACGGGCGGAGCTAGTCCCTGTCGTTACCGGGTTCCGACGAGATACACGGTCGGAAGGACGGCAACACGAATCGCGCCTGCAGTTGCGAGAAAGGTGTAGGTCATGACGTCCTCCTGGATATGTATGTTTTTCACGGTGGCTGAAGCCGCCGACATCGCTTCGAGAGCAACGCCGACTGGGCAGCCCTACAGGATATGCCCACGGCTTTGCCGCACGCAAGGGAAAGTCACGAAGTGACTGGAAAATTCCGCGGGAGCACAGCCCGCACGAGAAAAACTTCGGGCTCTGGGCTATCCGATGCGGATGACCCAGAGCCCGAAGTAGGAAAAGCGTGCCGCTTAAATCGGCTGGTCCTGAATGCCGATGGCAAACTGCACGGAGCCGTCTTCGGCTATCTGCGCGTCGAGGACCTTGCCGTCGAGCGCGATAGCCGCATTTTCTTCGAGATAGACCTTGGCTCCGGAACTTTCCACGACGGTGTCGTTGGGCTCCGGCGCCGGCGCGATCACGACCGCGAAGTCGGCGGCTCCTGGCCGGTCGGCGCTGATCCGCAGACCAGCGTCCTGAACGTCCGGAACCCGCTCGGTAATGGTCTTCACGACGGAGCTGGCTGAGTCGGTGAGAGTAAGCATCAGTGAATCCTTTCGATTGCATGCGATCGGAGTCGGCAACGCTTCCGTATCCCTCGTCGAGGCGCAAGCAAACTCAGGGAACTGTGAGGCCATTCACAAGTTCCCGTTTCGCGACAGGAAGGTCCTAGCGGAGTCTCACCGACAGGCAGGTGACGCAGCCCTCGAGCTTCTCGAACTCGCTGATGTCGACCGTGACGACCCGATAGCCGAGGTCGGCGATGAGCGCGGCGCTCTGCGGCGCGGAACTCGCCATGAGCACGGTGTCCGCGGCGAGAACGACGACCGCGAGGCCACCCGCCTCCGGCACGGCGAGGAAGCGTTCGAAGATCGCGGAGTCGTCGACCACTGGCGGGTAGCCGATGATCGTGCCGTCCGGCAGTGCCGTGACGGTGCTCTTGAGATGTAGCGCTTTCGTAACAGGCACCGCGACGACGGTGTAGCCGAGAGGCGAGACGAGAGCACGGAGCTGGCGGATGCCCTCCGCATTCGTTCGCCCACCGCGCCCCACATAGACCGTCTTTCCCACCTTCAGCACGTCGCCGCCGTCCAGCGTGCCCGGTTGCTCGATGCGCGCGACCTTCAGCCCGAGTCCTCGCACCGTCTTCTCCACTTCGGCGATCTCGCCTCGGCGAGACTCCGCACCGGGGCTGGCGATCACGGCCAACTCGCCGAAGAGCACCACGGCATCCTCGATGAAGACCGAATCGGCCTGGCCGCTCGCCACCGGAACCTCCACAACGTCCCAGCCGTTGTCGACGAACGCGGCGACGTAGGAGTCCCACTGGGTGTCGGCGAGGTCGGTGTCGATCGCCGAACGCTCCAGGTGGGTGAGCTGGCCATCCGCGAGATTGTCGGCGGGAGGTCGCACGATGGCGACGCGGAGGCTCCGGGCATCCGTTCCGGTGACGACGACGACGAGCCGCCATACCGCGTAGCCGGCCGTGAGCGTGGCGATCGTCGCGGCGAGCACGAACGGAAGGTTGAGGCCGAGGAGAGTGGCGAACAATTGGCCGATGACGCCCGCCGAGATCGCCGTGCCACCGGTGACCACCGTGACCGTCGACCCGACGATCGCCGCGACGACGCCGGCGACGAGACCCGCGACGAGCCTCAGATACCAGAAACGGTAGATGCCGATGAGCGCAAACACGGCACTCACAACGAACAGAACGAGGCCCGACGCCAGAAGAAAGTCGCCGATCTGGCCGAGCTGGCTGGCCTGCCCGCCGAAGAACAGCAGCATCGTTGCCACCTGCGCGATCGCGGCGACGACAATCGCGGAGACGGCGGCGGCGGCAAGCCTGCGCAGGAAAGGGACGGGGCGTGCGATGACAGTCATGGATCACGACCTTATTGGATGCCGGCTATGAAGGGGCTGACCGAACGCTGTTGAGCAACACATGCGGGTTGAGTAGCGAGCGCGAGCGAGCGTATCGAAACCCCGTCCGACATCGATGAGGTTTCGATACGCTCGCTGAGCAACCTACTCAACCCAGCGGGCCTAGTGGTAGAAGTGACGCTCCCCCGTGAAGTACATCGTCACTCCGGCGGCCTTCGCCGCGTCGATGACGTCCTGGTCGCGGATCGAACCGCCGGGCTGCACGATCGCCTTCACACCGGCGTCGAGCAGAATCTGCGGGCCGTCGGCAAAGGGGAAGAAGGCATCGGATGCCGCGACCGAGCCAGCAGCCCGCTCACCGGCCCGGCTCACCGCGAGGTGGCACGAGTCGACCCGGTTGACCTGACCCATGCCGACGCCGACGGACGCGCCGTCGTGCGCAAGCAGGATCGCGTTCGACTTGACCGCACGAACGGCACGCCAGGCGAACTCGAGGTCGGCGAGAGTGGCGTCATCCGCCGCCTCCCCTGAGACGAGCTGCCAGCCAGCCGAGCTGAACTCGTCGAAGACGTCGGGCTGCTGCACGAGGAGCCCGCCGCTGATCTGTTTGAACTCCACCGGTTCGCGATGGTAGCCCTCCGGCAGCTTGAGCAGGCGGATGTTCTTCTTCGCCCGCAGGATCTCGAGCGCCTCGGGCTCGAAGTCGGGTGCGATGACGACCTCGGTGAAGATGTCCTTCACGGTGTTCGCCATCTCGACGCTCACGGTGCGATTGGCCGCGATCACGCCGCCGAAGGCCGAAACCGGGTCGCATTCGTGTGCGCGCAGGTGGGCGGAGGCGATGGGATCACCCGCTCCACGCGCGACCGCGATGCCGCAGGGCTGGGCGTGCTTGATGATGGCCACAGCCGGTTCCCTGAAGTCGTATGCGGTGCGCAGGGCGGCATCCGCATCCACGTAGTTGTTGTACGACATGTCCTTGCCGTGCAGCTGGGTCGCCTGGGCGATGCCGGCGCCATCCGCAGTGACATAGAGCGAGGCATCCTGGTGCGAGTTCTCGCCGTAGCGCAGCACCTGCTTGAGACTGGCGCGCACCTCGAAGATGTCGGCCTCTTCGAAGGGGTGCTCGGCCCGCACGCCGATGTTCTTCGCGAAGAACTCGGCCACTGCCGTGTCGTAGGCCGCCGTGTGGGCGAAGGCTTCACCGGCGAGACGCTGGCGCTGGGCGAGTGTCGTTCCGCCGAGCGTGACGGCCTTGATGATCTGGGCGTAGCTGTCGGGCGAGACAGCGATCGCGACGTTCGCGTGGTTCTTCGCCGCCGCGCGCACCATCGCCGGGCCGCCGATGTCGATCTGCTCGATCGCGGCATCGCCGGTCACGCCGGAGGCGATCGTCTCGACGAAGGGGTACAGGTTCACGACGACGAGCTCGAAGGGACGGATGCCGAGTTCCGTCAGTTGCACTTCGTGGCTGGCGAGGCGGAGGTCGGCGAGAATGCCCGCATGGATGGCGGGGTGCAGGGTCTTGACCCGCCCGTCGAGCGATTCGGGGAATCCGGTGATCTGGGCGACCTCTGTGACCGGATGCCCGGCATCCGCGATCGTCTTGGCGGTGGAGCCGGTGGAGACGATCTCGACGCCCGCTCCGGCGAGGGCCGCCGCGAGTTCGAGAAGGCCCGTCTTGTCGCTCACCGAGATGAGTGCGCGGGTGATCGGGATAGCGTCCCGAATGCGGTAGTCGGAAGGGGAATGGGCGGATGAAGACACGAGCGGCTCCTCTGGCATGACCGGACGGAAAAGGGCTATCCGGTTCAGCCCAGGCGAACGGCCGAAACGAGGTCAGTCGCTCCCCGATGGTTGCCCATCTCAACGCCAGTCGCGACGGGACAAGTCTAAACGCCCCTCCGCGGTCTCACTTCCATCGAGAGGGGAGCGCGACTACGGGCGCGCGAGCTGCTCGAGAGAGATGGCGCCGTTGGCGATGTCCAGTACGGCCTGCACCAACAGTTCCCGTTCGACCGGCTTGATGCGTTCGTGCAGGGTCGACTCCGTGTCGGTGGGGAGCACGGGCACGCGACGTTGGGCGATGATCGGGCCGGCGTCGATGCCGTTGTCCACGATGATGATGCTGGCGCCCGTCTGGGTCACTCCGGCCGCGAGGGCGTCCCGAACCCCGTGAGCTCCGGGAAACTCAGGGAGATAGGCCGGATGTGTGTTGATGAGGTTGGGGCTCAGCGCCGCGATCACGCGGGGAGGCAGCAGCTTCATGAACCCGCTGAGAATCACGAGGTCGGGCGTCCAGGCCTGGATCTGCTCGAGGATGACGTCGCCCCAGGTCTCGCGGTCCGGGTAGTTGGAGAGCACAGCAGCGAAGGTCGGGATGCCGTAGCGCTCGGCGTGCTCGAAGCCGTCCGCGTCGCGATCCGCTCCGACCGCGACGACCCTGGCCGGAAACTCCGCGTCTTCCGACGCCTCGAGGAGTGCGCGAAGGTTCGATCCGCCGCCGGAGATCAGAACGACCAGTGAAAGCACCCCCCGAGCCTATCGTGGCGGGAGACCTGCTAACTCTGGCGGGGTGGCCTGCCGACCAGCATGCCGATCACCGCGGCGACGCCGATCTCGAGCGCGCCGTACGCGCCGACGAGCCAGGGCGATGGGCCGACGTCGATGAGGCGTCCCGGACCCGCTGAGCCCGCCGACGCCCAGGCGAGCAGACCGAGCAGGATGCCGCCGGCGATCCCGATGAGAAGCCCAGTGACCGGCAACCACGGTCCACGCCCGACCGGCTCGAGCTCGCGCATGAGGCGCGGACGCAGCACGATTGCGGTCACGAATCCCGCGAGCACGGGAACGAGCAGGCCGAGGAACCCCCAGGCGAGGTCACCGCTCGGCAGCGCACCGAGAATGGGCACTGCGGGGATCGGTCCGAGGCTGGTGCCGAGTGGGCCGACGGACGACCCGGTTCCGATCGCGAAACCTGGTCCGACGAGCCAAGAGGCCGCCCAGATCACCAGGTTCGGTAGAAAGGCGAGCTGGCCGACCGTCACGGCGACGCCGCCGAGCACACCGGCGTGCATACCTTCGTAGAGGGAGATGATCTTCGCATAGCCGACGAGCAGGAGCAGCGCGACGAGCAGGGCCGAGACGACGAGCACGATCGAGGTCGCCGCGATTCCGCCCCTCAGCGCGACGCCGGCTACGGCACGATACTGCGGCCGCCATCGCGCGAACCAGCCGCGGATTCTGCCGGGACGGGCATCCGCTCGCGCATTCCTGCCGACCTCCTCGCCGATCGCGATGCCGAGCGCGAAGACCAGGGTGGGCAGGAGCGTGCCCTGCCAGATCGAGGGCCGGGCGGATGCGAAGACCGTGCTGAGCGTGATCGCCAGCGACGCC
>JAODMW010000235.1 GCA_025464815.1 Microbacteriaceae bacterium
ATCGCGATCGGGAGGGTGGTGGACGACTCCATCGTGGTCATCGAGAACATCAAGCGCCATATCGGGCTCGGCGAGGAGAAGCTGCCGGCGATTTTGACCGCCGTGCGCGAAGTCGCGAGCGCCGTCACGGCCTCGACGATCACGACCGTCGCCGTTTTCCTCCCGATCGCGCTGGTCGGCGGATTGACCGGTGAGCTGTTCCGACCGTTCGCGCTGACGGTGACCATGGCGCTCCTCGCCTCGCTCTTCGTAGCCCTCACGATCGTTCCGGTGCTCGCGTATTGGTTCCTGGGCAACAAGAAGGCGCACAGGCACACCGGAGGAGTGGTCAACGAGCGCGGTGAAGGGACCGCTTCGACCGGGGCGGCGACGTTACCGGACGAACTCGACACGCCCACCCGACTGCAGAAGGTCTACCTTCCGGTGATCCGATGGACCCTCAAGTTCCCGGCTCTCGTGATCGTCATCGCCCTGGTACTGCTGGGTGGCAGCGGTTTCCTCGCGACCGGCCTCAAGACCAACTTCATCGGCAACAGCGGACAGAACACCATCACCGTGACCCAGACCCTGCCGCTCGGCACGAGCCTTGCCGCGCAGGACCAGGCGTCGAAGAAGGTCGAATCGACGCTGCGTGGCATCAAGGGTGTCGACACCGTTCTGCTTTCGATCGGGTCGGGGGGCAGCTCGCTTCGTGCCGCCTTCTCGGGCGGCGGAGCGACGAGCTTCTCGGTGACGACGGACCCGAACGCCGACCAGCAGAAGTTGCAGAACACGGTGACGACCAGCCTGAAGAAGATCACAGGCGAAGGTGAGCTGGCGGTGGCGGCAGCACAGGGCGGTTTCGCCTCGTCCAATATCGAGGTCGACATCACCGCCGGCAGCGATGCCGACCTGCGGAAGGCATCCGACGCCATCCTCGCCGAGGTGAAGAAGCTCGACCTCGTCTCAAGCGCGACGAGCAACCTCTCCGCGTCGCTCCCCTATATCGCGGTGCAGGTCGACCGGGCGAAGGCCGCAGCCGTCGGCCTCAGCGAGGTGCAGGTCGGCGGGATCGTCACCCAGGCGATGAACCCGAGCGCTACCGGCTCTATCGTGATCAATGAGAAGACCCTGTCGATCTATATCGACAATTCGAGCGCGCCGAGGACGACGGATGAGCTCTCGGCATTCTCGATTCCCACACCGACCGGGGTGGTGCCGCTTTCGGACCTCGCGACGATCAAGACGGTGAACGGACCGTCGAGCATCACCACGATCAAGGGTCTGCGCAGTGCGACGCTCACGGTGGTGCCGGGCACGGACAACACAGGCAGCGCCTCGACCGTCGTCGGGGCTGCGGTCGCCAAGACCACGCTCCCGGCCAGCGCGACGGCGACCCTGGGCGGCGTCACCTCCCAGCAGAGTGATTCGTTCAGTCAGCTGGGACTCGCCCTGCTCGCCGCGATCCTGATCGTCTACGTGGTCATGGTCGCGACCTTCAAGAGTCTCCGGCAGCCGCTGCTCCTTCTCGTCTCTGTGCCGTTCGCGGCGACCGGTGCGATCGCCCTGCAGGTGATCTCCGGCATTCCGCTGGGAGTGGCGTCTCTCATCGGCGTGCTCATGCTCATCGGAATCGTGGTGACGAACGCCATCGTGCTCGTCGACCTCATCAACCAGTATCGAAACCGGGGGATGAAGGTGGGCGAGGCCATCATCCATGGTGCTTCGCGTCGACTCCGGCCCATCCTGATGACCGCCCTCGCGACGATCTTCGCACTGCTCCCGCTCGGAATCGGCCTCACCGGCCACGGCGGGTTCATCTCGCAGCCGCTCGCGATCGTGGTCATCGGCGGCCTCGTGTCGTCAACACTGCTGACGCTCATCGTGCTGCCGGTGCTGTACTACCTCGTCGAGGGTGCCAAAGAGCGACGGATGGATCGGCGGGCGGCGAAGGCCGCCGCCGCGTCGAACGTGACGAGCGAGTAGCCCGGTTTCGTTAGGCTCGAGGGGTGCCCACTCCCGATTTCGTTCTCGCGCTCCGGGAGAAGATCGGGCACGCTCCGCTCTGGCTTTCCGGGGTGACCGCGGTGGTGGTGCGGGGTGACGAGATCCTGCTCGTGAGACGCGCCGACACCGGAGAGTGGACGCCGGTCACCGGCATCATCGACCCCGGCGAAGAGCCGGCGGTCGCGGCCGAACGCGAAGTGCTGGAGGAGGCCAATATAGCGGCCCGCTGCGAGTCATTGGCCTGGGTGCGGGTGCTGCCGCCGATCCGGTATCCGAACGGCGACGAGTCGCAGTATCTCGACCTCATATTCCGCTGCAGTTATGTAGCGGGTGAGCCATTCCCGATCGATGGCGAGAACACCGCTGCGGCCTGGTTTCCGCTCGACGCCATGCCGGACATGTCCGATGACATGGCCGATCGAATCCGGGTCGCCCTCCTGGGCGATGTCGCCACGCGCTTCGAGCGTTAGAGCGACTTCTCCATACACACGCTGAACTCGTCCCCGACGTACTGTCCGAAGTTCGGGATGTGGCGATAACCGCGCTTCTCGTACAGTGCGATCGCCTCGGGTTGCAATGGCCCGGTCTCCAACTGCACGAGGCTCACGTCGCGCGTGCGAGCGTGAGCTTCGAGGGTGGAGAGGATGTCGCTGGCAACGCCATGCCCGCGCGCATCGATGTGCACGAACATGCGCTTCAGCTCGGCGGTGCCGTCACCGCGCTCGACGAGGGCACCCATCCCGACGGCCCGCGCATCCGATCGGGCTACGGCCACGGTTACGCCGGGCGCAAGCAACTCATCGACATCGAGCATGTAGCAACTGTCGGCCGGGTACAGGCTCAGCGCGAACTCATCACTCAACACCAGGAGCTCACGTACCCCCGGTGCGGTCGCGGGTTCGATCGAAACGGTCATCGTGCATCAAGTTTCGCATGCAGGAAGCCGACGATGCGGGACCTCATGTCGTCGTCGAGCATCGCGACCGAGTGCAGGGTTCCCTTGACCGTCACGAAGGTCGTGTCGACATCGTGGGCGCGCAGCACCTGCACCATCGCCTCGGATTGCTGCAGGGGAATAAGTTCCTTGAGAGAGTGCGCGATGAAGAATGGCGGGTCGCTGTCATCGACCTGGTAGAGAGGCGACGCCTTCTCGGCCTGTGGACAGATGGAGAAGCTCGCGCAACCGAGGTAGTCCAGTTCGACCTTCTGGAAGTCAGGGGCGACGTTACCGAGTTTGACTCCGTTGCCCGTGAGGTCGATTGGACCGCTCAGTTCGGCGACAGCGGCTACCCGGGACCCGCTCGTCCAGTCGCCGCTACCCTCCGTTCCGAGCAGGGCGGCGAGATTGCCTCCCGCGGAACCGCCGAAGACACCGATGCGATCGGGGTCGATGTCGTATCGGTCCGCATTCGCCGGCTCGCGCATCCACCTCACCGCCGCCCGCACGTCGTCGAATCCGGCGGGAAACGGATGCTGCGGTGCCAGTCGATAGCCGACGGAGAAAGTCACGAAGCCCTCGGATGCCAGCCACTGGCACACGCTCCGCCAGGTGATGCTCGACTTGTCCCCCGCCCGCCAGCTCCCGCCGTGGAGCGAAAGCACCGCCGGCCGCGCTCCGGTGCTCGCGGTCTTCGTGGGAAGACAGACGTCCAGCAGGAGGGGTGTTCCCGCGTCTGCGCCGTAGCTCACGTCGGCGCTGACGTCGATGGAAGGATAGGTCTTGACCTGCGGATAGATCGGCTTGTTGGTGGAGGTCACCAATTCGGAATGGGTGGCAGTCGGAGCGCAGGCCGCGAGGGCGAGCAGCATTGTTCCCGCGGCGAGCGCCGTCAACATCCGCAGGCACGGCGACACACCGAGAACGGGTTTCATGATTCGGGCCAATCTAGTGCGGTTTCTTCGATGATCGGGTAACGTAGTGCAGTCGGCTCTAGACATCGCGAAATCTTGCGAATGGGTTTGTAAGTCTTTCGGGCCGGTTTCCCTCTGCGTTATTTCAGAGCGTGGCCAACTACTCCTTGGACCACACGGGAAAAATCACGTATGTGAAACGGTCCTGGCCAAAGATTGCCCGGGTTCCAGCAGAAGTGCTGCTAGTTGGTAGCGCGCTGCCATGCAACTAAACACAACCCGGAAAGAATCATGGCCGACTATAAGAAGCCGGCGGCATCAGGCCGCCCAGCAAAGAAGTACAACACCGGAGCCCCCAAGGCAGGCAGCCGCAGCGAAGGACACCGCGGCTTCCACGGCGACGCCGCCCCGGTGAAGAAGCGCTGGACTCAGGATGACCGGGCTGCGCGGGGCGGAGCCGCATCCGGCGACCGTCGTCCCAACTGGACCCCGACCAACGAGCGCAACGAGCGTCCTGCCTACGGCGACCGGCCGCAGCGCACCGAGCGCCCGTCGTACGGCGATCGCCCCAACCGCACCGAGCGTCCCTCGTACAACGACCGTCCGGCCCGCCCCTCCTACAACGACCGCACCGAGCGTCCGTCCTACGGTGACCGTCCGGCCCGCACCGAGCGTCCCGCCTACGGCGACCGCGCCGAGCGTCCGGCGTACAACGACCGCCCTGCGCGTCCCGCTTACGGTGACCGTCCCGCTCGCACGGAACGTCCCGCGTACAACGATCGCCCTGCGCGCACGGAACTTCCCGCGTACAACGATCGCCCTGCGCGCACGGAACGTCCAGCCTACAACGATCGCCCTGCGCG
>JAODMW010000276.1 GCA_025464815.1 Microbacteriaceae bacterium
GAATCGCTCCGGTACGCCCCCGGTACCGGTCCACACGATCACCTTCTCTTCGAGCAGCGTCATCATCGCCTCCAACATTCGAACGTTTGTTCGATAGTAGGTCGGAGAGATGCGACACGCCAAGAGCGGCTACAGCTTTAGTAGCCCACACTCAGAGCAGTGCCATACGAGAGCCGACCCGCGCTCAGTCGGCTCCATGCGAGCCAAGCAGCGAGGGCAATTCGGGGAATCGAGAAAGTCGAATGCATCCATGTTGTACAGAGTGTCGCAACGTGTTGCGGCGCGTGGCGACTATCCACAGGGACTAGAGAACCAGCAATACACCAACGAGTAGTACGGGCGCGGCGACGCACCCCAACACCAGGCCCCAAATTGCCTTGCCCCTTCCAATCGGCTGGCCGCCGTCACGTTGCCACTTGTTGGCACGAGAGATTCCGATGGCTCCCCAGACGATTGCTGCGGCAGCGACAAAGACGCCAGGGATGCTCAGGAATGCAGTGAAGACAACTATGAAAGCGACCGCTGCGGCGATGATTCCTAGCACCAGCGCGCTACCGGCGGCGCCGTTCTTTCCGCGTCGACGGTCAATCTCTGCGTTATACAAGCCATTTTTACCAGTGATAATCGTGCGACGTTGGTCGGTCCACTCCCCTCCGCTCCAATAGCGCTCGCCTCCGGGCCGCTCCTCGTCAGGAAACCACCCAGCGGGAGCCACCGCGACCAATGGACGACGCTCATCGCTCCAGGCAGCGCCGTCCCACCAGCGTTCTGTACTAGGCGTATCGGCGTCCGGGTACCAACCCGAGGGGACCGTTTGCGGGGTTGTCGGGCTCGTGTCGGAATTAGTCATCGTTCTCCAATGCCAAGGGGATGGTTTTCCTGATCTTGGCACAAATGTGCACTGCGCTGGAGAGTCATCGTCGATGAACTTGTGAGGTGCCCATCGACGCTCCCGATTACCGCCGTCTCGCGGTCCGGATGCAGGCGCTTCGGAAAGCGAGCGGACTAACCTACGAGCAGTTGGCCGAGGCGACAGGTCTGTCTCGCCGTGGAGTTATCGCACTCGAACGCGGCGAGCGAAATGGCAACGTCGGTTCCTGGTTCAAAGTGGCCAAAGCGCTCGGTATGACGATGGGTGAATTCATGTCAGTCCTCGACCGTTAGTTAGTAGTTCGCCGGCCAGCCGCCAGGACGTCGCAGTCGCGAGAACCGCGCCAGTAAAAAGTTCTCAGCAATAAGGTTTCTTGCCCAATGCGCGCCAAGGCGCGACAGCGCGAACTATCCTCATACGCTCGTCCCATGGGCGCACCGGTAAAGTTCACCACGGCCACCTTCGCGTCTGTCGCGCACCTGTCGCCCGCACAGCAGGCCATATCGCTCGGGTGCAGCATCCGCACGGTGCAGCGACATTACGCGGCCCAACGCGACACAACTGCCCCGCCGCCGACAATTCTTGACCCGGCGTCGGGCT
Organism: Microbacteriaceae bacterium; assembly: GCA_025464815.1. GTDB lineage: Bacteria > Actinomycetota > Actinomycetes > Actinomycetales > Microbacteriaceae > Lacisediminihabitans. The sequence continues at coordinate 1,472 of JAODMW010000276.1, forward strand.
CTCGAATGTTCTACTTCGACCCGCAAGATTCGCGGGTCATCTTCGGTGACATTCGGTCGGAGTCCCACCTACTCAGCGACGGGCGAACGCTCGACATTCGACCCGACCTAGAAATGGACTTTCGCGCGCTTCCCTTCGCGGACGGTAGCTTCCGCCTCGTCATCTTCGACCCTCCGCACCTTCTGCACGCTGGGGGCAAATCATGGCTGGCACGCAAGTACGGCAGGCTTGGCCGGGATACCTGGCGCGACGACTTACGGCGCGGATTCAATGAGTGCTTCCGCGTTCTTTCGGTCCATGGAGTGCTGGTATTCAAATGGAACCAAATCCAAATCCCGACCTCGGAAGTTCTCACACTCGCGGGGCGCGTTCCCGTCATCGGGCACCGCTCAGGACGGCGCTCAGGTACGCACTGGATGCTGTTCATGAAGTGAGGCTTTGGAGTTCCTTCTACCCGCCCGCCACGAGTTCAACGACCACGACCCGGAAGACTCGTTGGGGTCCACCACCGCGGCAGGAAGCCCCTGCTGTGGCCTCGTACGGTCCACCAGCGGCGTGCGGAGGGTGCAGCGGAGAATATCCACGCCTTACCCGCACGCGGCAGAAATCCCGCTCTCTCGCTATGCTGAGCGCCACGAGTCGGGAGAGCAAATGTCGGACGTCGTTCTCGTCGCCCTTATCACTGGCGGCTTCACTTTGGGCGGTGTGGTGCTCACATCGATCTTCGCTCAGCGTCAAGCGTCGAAGATCACCGACGTGACCCTCCGTGAGGCCCGCCGCCGGGAGGTTCGTGCCCTGCTAGTCGAACTGACTAGAGCTGGCCGTCGATGGGTCGCTATCCAACAGATCCATCTAATTTCCCTACATAGCTCTGGCGCAAATTGGGACAGCTTCCTGAGCGAGTTCGCCGACACAGATTCGGGACGGAATCTGGCGAGCGATAACGCCACCATCCCGGCTGTCGGCGGCGAACTCGTACTGATGGTGAGCGATGGAACGCTGAATGCAGCTGTCTCTGACTTGCTGGTGATGATCGACGGTTACGCGGAAGAGGTCGTGGCCGCAATTCTCAAGGCCGCGAAGGTCGCCAATGGGAAGGGTGACTTCCAAGCGACCCTTGATGGCCTCGCGTACGTGAGACGGGTCGAACTGCTCTTCGAGACCATCAAGGCGCGCAGTGCAGAGCTACTTCGCGTCGACCTGTAGGTCTCACCTAGCCCAAGGATTCCCGCAATCCGCGCAGCGCATCGGTCTGGCTCTTGTACCAACCAATATGACGGTCGCGGAGGTTCCGCGATTCCCACGTGTCGTCGCTTGGCTCGTGAATGAGCCATCCAATCGCATCGACATCTCTTGACTGATTCTGATTCAGGAAGACCCACCATCGACCATCCCGGCGGAGTTGCGCGTAGAAGTCGTGCCCCCACATCTGCTCCAAGACCGTGTAATCCACGATGACCTTGGGTTGCTGTGCGGCCTCGTGTTCGTCCATCGCCCGTTTGAGGTTCTCCACGGCGGCGAGGGCAGCGGCCACCGTGCCCTGGCGCGGAGATTTCTCGGATGGCCGTTGCAGCGGTTCGCGGTGGATGGGCTTTGCTACAGGTGATGGCTTCGTGCCTGCTGTGGTAGTCGATAAAACTACCCATGTGACGCCGGATAGCAGAAATAGTCCCGCGATGATGGCGAGCCACCAGAATGGCCACCACCATAGAGACGACAATC
>JAODMW010000287.1 GCA_025464815.1 Microbacteriaceae bacterium
GGGTGTCCTTTCGGGTTGGACACCCCACGGCCCCTTCACCTCAAGCGATATCCCATACCGCGCACTGTCTCGATGCGCTCCGCGCCGATCTTGCCGCGGAGGTAACGCACGTATACCTCGACCACGTTCGATCCCGGGTCGAAATCGAATCCCCACACACGACTCAGCAACTGCTCGCGGCTGAGCACCTGGCCGGGGTGTCGGACGAACTCTTCGGCCAGCGCGAACTCGCGCGCCGAGAGATCGTACTGCGCCCCGTCGACGCTGATCCTGCGGGTCTTCAGGTCGAGTTCCAGGCCGTGTGCCTGCAGCGAGCCGGCCGCATCCGGTTGTACGTCCTTCAACCGCAGCCGTACCCGTGCGAGGAGCTCGTCGAAGCGAAAAGGCTTGGACATGTAGTCGTTCGCTCCCCCCTCGAGGCCGCGCACGGTGTCCGCGGCCGAGTCGCGCGCCGTCAGCAGGATCACCGCGATCGGGTTGCCTTCTCCGCGCAGGGTCTCGAGCACTCCGAACCCGTCGATCCCCGGCAGCCCGATGTCCAGGATCATCAGGTCGAACTGGCCGTTCTGTGCCTCGGTGAGAGCGGTCTCGCCGTCCGTCGCGACGCTCACGGCGAACCCGGCCGCGCGAAGACCCTTCTCCACGAATGAGGCGATGCGCGTTTCATCTTCCGCGACGAGGATCCTGGTCATTCCTCCACCTTCTCTTCCTGCGCCGGACGCGAGGCCGCGGGGATCGGAATCCGGATCGAGAAGGTCGATCCCTCTCCCGATGCACTGCTGAGCGACACGGAGCCGCCATGAGCTTCGGCAATCGCCGACACGATGGCGAGGCCGAGGCCCGATCCCTCTTCGCCCCTGCTCGAATCGAGTCGGCCGAAACGTTCGAAAATTCGCTGCTGAAGACCCACGGGGATGCCGGGTCCTGCATCGCCTACGGACAGGTCCAGCCATTCTCCCGTCCTGCCGTCGACACGTTTGCTCGCGATGACGATCGCCGCGCCATCGGTCGAATACTTGACCGCGTTGTCGGCGAGTTGGAGCCAGGCCTGGGTGATTCGGCGCGCATCCATCGGCGCGGACCCGCTCGCGTCGCTCTCGATCCGCCATTCACGGGTGGGGTCCAGTGCCCTGGCCTTGGCGGCGACCGCGCTCGTCAGAGACTCGACATCGACGTCCGCGAGCTCGACGAAGTGAGGAGTGCCCGATTCGGCGAGCAGCGAGATCTCGGAGACGAGCCTGCTCATCCGGTCCACCTCGTCGATGGCGAGCGCGCGGGTCGCCTCGAGATCGGTCGCGCTCTCGGTATCGAGCAACTCCAGGTGACCGCGGATGATCGTGATCGGTGTCTTCAGCTCGTGGCCGACATCGTCGATCAGGCGACGTTGACTGATGAAAGAGCTTTCGAGCCGTTCGAACATCCCGTTGATTGTGGCCGTCAAATCGGAGACGTCGTCGTGCCCGGTCACCGGTATGCGCTCGGAAAGATTCGCGGCGGTGTTGGCCGCGGCAGCCTCCCGCAGAAGCCGGATCGGGCGTAACAACCTGCCTGCGACCAGCCAGGCGACCAGGCCGACGAGGAGGAGCGCGATGAGGGCCACGACGATGTAGATCTGGAACGACTCGGCTACAGCGCCGAGCACGGAATCCAGGTCGAAGGCTGCGACATACAGGCCCGTGCTCGTGTCGCCTGCCACGCTGACCGGCACGATCAGGTATCGAAGAGTGCCGACCGAGCTCCTGGCGGTGCCGATCACCACATTCTTCGGGTCTGCTTCCGCCACGATCCGGTCGACCAATGCTTTATCCGCGTCGATGCGGAACGGCAGCGTCGCGGCCGGGACCAGCGACGGCTTGCCGTCGACGAAGCCGAGCACGCTCTCATTCGCGGCCGGAACCATCTGCTGCATCGCAGCACGCAACAGTGCATCGACCGTCGTCGGCGGAGCGCCAGAGGTAGCGCCCGATGCGACGGTCTTCAACTCGGAAACAGTCTGAAGCAACTGGTCGTCGACGCCCGCAAGAACGCGCTCGCGCTGAACGAGGTAGGTGACAACGCCCGACGCCGCAAGTCCGAGTGCGGTGACGACCAGGATGGAGACGACGATTCGCGATCGGACAGAAAGCGTTCGCCGAATCGCACGCACAGTCTTGCGGCGATGACGCTCGCGGGTGAAGGCCATCGTCCCATTATCGCTATCGCGGTCGCGGGCGGTCTGCCGGGAGCACGACGACCTCAGGCCGTGAGGCCGAGGGCATCCATTCGGCGTGTGTGTGCGGCGATGAGTTCCGTGAACACCGGCTCGAGGCGCGCTTCGTCCGGATGGCTCTGCTCCGACAGGGCGGAACGCGCGATGAGCAGCGTGTCACCGACGAGCCGCCTCCCCCACATCGCGAGTCGTGAAGCGAGTCGCGGATTCGTCTCGATCGCGCTTCGCAGCTCCGCGATGATCAGGTCGTGGCCGTCGGCACCGGAGAAGATCGCTCCGACGCGGAGGGCGGTTTCACCCGGAAGACCGCCGGCAAGGCTGCGATAGAAGTCGTCGAGCAGGCCGGAGGTCACGTAGCTGGTCACGAGAGTCTCATACCAGTCGGCACCCGCCGTGACCCTGGCGTAGTGGTCGATGCGCTCGGCATAGGGGGCCATGATTTCGCCAGAGTCCTTGCCCCTCCTGGTGAGCTCGGCCACCAGCGCCTGGTGCTTGGCCAGCGAAAGGCCCGCGACACGGCTCAGTGTTTCCTTCGCCCCGGTGGTCGGGGCTGCGGCGACGGCATGAGTGAGCGTCTCGAAGATGGCCAGCTGCAGATAGGCGGCCTGTCCGAGATACGCGATGGGCTCGGGGGTCAACTCGGCGAAGTCCACGCGGTTGATGTTCGCCTGCGCCTCGCGGCGCGGTTTCAACCGGGGAACGTCCACGCGCTTCGGGCGACGACCGAACAGAGAGACCACGCGCATAGCCTATCTGCGCACCACCCCGACAGGCCGCTGGAGTCCCGAAAGCGGCTCACGGCCGAATGGCGGCTAAACTGAAACCAATGCCTCCCATTTCTGGTGGAGGCTTCCCACGCCCCAGATCAAAGCGGGCGTAGCCGCTTCAGGACAGGGCACCATAACTTTGACGTTTTCAGATCTCAACATCGACCAGGACATGGTCGACGCACTCGCCACCAAGGGAATCATCGAACCGTTCCCGATCCAGACCCAGACGATCCCCCTCGGACTTGCCGGTCAGGACATCATCGGACAGGCAAAGACCGGCACGGGCAAGACACTCGGCTTCGGCCTACCGCTGCTTCAGTCCCTCGGCACGAATCCCGAGCCGGGCGTCAAGGCCCTGGTCGTGGTGCCGACACGCGAGCTGTGCGTGCAGGTGGCAGAAGACCTCGTGCTCGCGGCATCCAACCGCTCCACCCAGATCGCCGCCATCTACGGCGGCAAGGCATACGAGGGCCAGGTCGAGCAGCTCAAGGCCGGCGCGCAGGTCGTCGTCGGAACCCCCGGCCGCCTCCTCGACCTCGCCAGCCAGCACATGCTGTCGCTCAAAGACGTCAAGGTGATGGTGCTCGATGAGGCCGACAAGATGCTCGACCTCGGCTTCCTCTCCGACATCGAGAAGCTGTTCGCGCAGACCTCGCCGACCCGCCACACCATGCTCTTCTCCGCGACGATGCCGGGTCCGATCGTCGCACTCGCGCGTCGCTTCATGAACCGGCCGATACACATCCGTGCAACGGATCCTGATGAGGGCCGCACCCAGGCGAACATCAAGCACGTCGTGTACCGCGCCCACAGCATGGACAAAGACGAGGTCATCGCGCGCATCCTGCAGGCCGAGGGGCGCGGCAAGACAGTGATCTTCACACGCACCAAGCGTGCCGCCGCCAAGCTCGTCGAGGAGCTCAACGACCGCGGGTTCAATGCCGCGGCCGTGCACGGCGACCTCAACCAGGAGCAGCGCGAGCGCGCCATGGCCGCATTCAAAGCCGGCAAGAAAGACATTCTCATCGCAACGGATGTCGCGGCACGCGGCATCGACGTCAACGACGTCACCCACGTGATCAACCACACCATCCCCGACGACGACGACACCTACCTGCATCGCGCCGGCCGCACCGGCCGCGCAGGAAAGACCGGTATCGCCGTGACCTTCGTGGACTGGGATGACATGCACAAGTGGTCGCTCATCAACAAGGCGCTCGACATGGGCCAGCCGGAGCCGGTCGAGACCTACTCCTCTTCACCGCACCTCTACGCGGATCTCGACATCCCGGAAGGCACCAAGGGCCGCCTCAAGACCGCGGGTCCGGTGCGCGAACGCGAACCTCGGGCGACCGTTCCCGCAGGCGGACGTTCCGGTTCGGGACGCGGAGACTCGCGCCAGGGTGGCGCGCGCGACGGCTCGGCCCGCGGCGATGGCTCGGCTCGCGGCGATGGCCGCACGCGCACTCGCAGCAGCAGCTCGAACGACGCCACGCGGTCTGAGGGCGCGCAGAAGCCCGACGGAGCCGGAACTCATGACGGCGCGGGTCCGACCCGCCGCCGGCGCAATCGCACACGCCGCCCGAACACTGGCAGCACGCCGCCGCCAGCTGCCTGACGTAACCGACCGTGGCGGCGGCGATATCCTCCCGCGGACGGACTTGCGACTCGGTCCGCGACGGGATAACTCCGCCGCCGACCGACTTTTCTCCGTCCGCGACGACAGATCTCCGCCGCAATCGCTGGATCGAGACACTCACTCTGCGAAGAGCCTGCTCGATCAGCCGTAGAACGGCGTCGTACCGGTCCCCGCCGCGATGATCCGCTCGAGCACCTCCGCCGACGTCGTGTTCTCGCCCAGCCGGTTGGGTTTACCCGCGCCGTGATAGTCGCTCGACCCGGTGACGGCGAGGTCGTACTTTTCGGCGAGCTCGTGGAGTCGTCCCTTGCCGTCTTCGGTGTTGTCGCGGTGATCGATCTCGAGACCGAACAGTCCGGCGTCCACGAGTTCGGCGATGGCCGCCTCCTCGATGACGCGGTAACGGCCATGGGTGGCCGGATGCGCGAGCACCGGCACGCCTCCGGCTGCAACGATCATCCGCACTCCCTCGAGCGGTGACGGCGCGTAGTACTTCTCGTAGTAACCGCTCCTCCAGTGCAGGATGCTCTGGAATGCGGCGCTGCGATCGGTGACGTGTCCCTTCGCGACGAGCGCATCGGCGATGTGCGGTCGTCCGAGAGTGCCGCCGTCCGTCGACTGCGCGAGCACATCATCCCAGCTCAGGTCGTAGTCCCTGCCGATCCGCTCGACGATACGCTCGGCTCGGTGCAGGCGTCCGTCGCGGATTCGCGCGGATTCGGCGATGATGGCGCCGTTGAGCGGGTCGAACAGGTATGCGAGCATGTGCACACTCGCCGGGCCGTAGTTCGTGCTGAGCTCCATGCCGGGAATCACCATGAGGCCGGTGCCGGATGCGGCGGCAAATGCCTCCTGCCAGCCTGCGGTCGAATCATGGTCGGTCAGCGCCACCGCTCCCAGGCCGGCGGCGACAGCGGCCCGCACGAGCTGGGCCGGAGTCTCCGTACCGTCGGAGACGCTGCTGTGCGTATGGAGGTCGATCGCACCGCGCAGGTCACTGGCGCCATGCAGGTCTTCGTGGCCGGGCATCCTGCAACTCTATTCCGGCAGCCTGCTTTCGTATCGGCGCGCGGCCATTACCCACGCGTCAGCGATTAGGGTGAAGGGCTATGTTCCGCCGTATCCTCGCCGCCCTCCTGCTCATCCTGGTGGCTGTGTTCCTGCTGGTGGCCGCCTGGCCGCAGCTGTTCGGCCTGCAGAGAACGTTCGTCATCGCCCAGCTCGTTGCATTCCGGGGTTCGGCGATAGCGATCGCGTTCATCGGAGTCATCGCGCTGATCGTGCTCTCTCTTCTCAGCCGCTCCTTCCGACGGCTCGGTTCATCCCTCGCATTGCTGCTCCTCGTCTTCGCCCTCGTGAGCGCCGCTGTTCTCGCCACCAGAGGCTTCGGCAACAGTTCCTTCTCGACGAAGGGCAGGTCTGACATCACGGTGATGTCGTGGAACACTCTCGGCGACGCACCCGGCGCCGAGGCGATCGCCAGGCTCGCCCTCGACTCCCACGCCGATATCGTCACACTGCCGGAGACGACCAAGGCGACCGCCCTCGCGGTTGCCGCGATCATGAAAGCGGGCGGGAAACCCATGTGGGAGCGGACCGTTGCGTTCGACCAGATCTCGAAGGCCCGCTCGACCTCCGTGCTCACGAGCGTCGACCTCGGTACCTATCACGTCGACGAAACCGCCGGCTCGACGACCACCCTTCCCACGATCGTCCTGAGTCCGGATGACGGAACCGGACCGGTCATCGTCGCGGCTCATCCCGTCGCCCCGATTCCCACCGAGATGCCTCACTGGAAGGCCGACCTCGCCTGGCTCAGCACGATCTGCGAGTCGAAGAACGTCATCGTGGCCGGCGATTTCAACTCGACGCTCGATCATCTGGCCGGATTCGGCGCAGATGCCTCGCACACGCTCGGCAACTGCACGGATGCCGCGCTGAAGACCGGGAACGCCGCGGTCGGCACCTGGCCGACCGCGATTCCAGCGCTTCTCGGAGCACCGATCGACCACGTGATGGTCACGGACAACTGGCGGGTGACCGGCATGCGTGTCGTTCAGAATCTCGACACGGCAGGCAGCGACCACCGTCCGATCCTTGTTCAACTCCAGCCGAGGAGCTAGGCGCGATACCGCTCGATGAGCGCCGATCTGCTGCCGTCTGCCGGTCGGTGGTCGACAACGAATTCGACGGTAGCACCGCATGAGGG
>JAODMW010000005.1 GCA_025464815.1 Microbacteriaceae bacterium
CAGGGAACGTCGGCGTCGACGTGTGGAACGGCACTTCGCAAATACAGGGCCTGACGGTGTCCTAATTGCGACAAGATTTGTGTTCAGGTCCCGTCCCGCTGAGTGGTGGAGTTCTCGACACCGTGCGGTCAGTTGGGTTTGGCTTAGGCGGCCGTTAGCTCGGGGTAGTGTCGGTCGCCGGCTCCCATTCCTCGCGTTTCCGGGGTGTCTGTTGTCTACGGCGCGCGGAGCCTGCCGCTGTTGCCTCCGCCGAATCCGGCACCACCGCCGAATCCGCCTCGCGTCCCCGGGCCGAAGGGGCTGTTGGTATTGGTGGAATTCTGGGTGGCGGACACGGTTCCGATCACGACCGTTTCGCCCGCTCTCAGCCCGGAGGTGATCTCGGTGCCGACATCACCGACGACGCCGAGGGTGACCGTCACACTGCTCGTCGAGCCATCCTGTGCGACCACCTTGACCGTCGATGCGCCGTTGGCGGTCGTGATCGCGGCCGTCGGAACGTAGAGTGCGTTCGCGCCGGAGGTGCGGGTCGTGATCGTGACCTCCGCCGATTGCCCGAGCCGCAGGTGCTGCGGCACCGAGTCGAGCACGATCGTCGTGGCATAACTGACGACGGAATTGCTCGAGGAGGCCGTCGGCGCGATCGCGGTGACCGTGGCGGGAGTGCTCGCGTCGCTCAGCGCGGGAAATGCGACCGTCGCGGCCTGCCCGTCGATGACCGAGGCGATGTCGGCTTCGGCGATGTTCGCGGTGACCGTCAGCCGCGTCGTGTCGGCGATCGTCACGAAACCGGACGGCGCCGACGACCCACCCTGGCTCGGGGTCGAGACGGTTCCGCTCGGAGTCACCACCTCTGCGGGACTTCCAGCCGGGGTGCCGTCGCCGGGCGCACCGGACACGGCCACCACCAGGCCCGCGATCGGGGCGGTGAGCGTCGCAGCCGCAAGGTTGACGGTCGCTGTCCCGACGGCATCCTGGGCGGTCGTGACCTGGGACTGCGCGGACGTGACCTGGGACTGCGCCGAAGACACGGTGTTCTGGCCGGAGGAACCTCCCTGCGAAGGGCCAGACTGCGCGGTCTGCACCGACGCGGTGGTAGCGGATGCGAGGCTCACCCTTGCATCGGCCAGTTGCGAGTTCGCGTTGGCGAGTTTCACCTTCGCTGCTGCCAGGACCGAGGAGAGGCCGCTCGTATCGAGCGTGCCGAGGACGGCTCCCGCCGGAACGATGTCACCGGGCTTCACTGCAACGGTGGCGATAGTGCCGGCAACCGCGAAAGACGACGAGACCTCGCGCACCGGTGCGATCGACCCGCTCGCGTTGATCGTCGCGCTCACGACGCCCTTCTGCACGGTGCTCGTGAGCTGGGTGGTCGCCGCGGCGTTGCCCGCGCTCGTCGGGGGATGGGTCAGAAAGATGACGGCCGCGACCAGCGCAGCGACTATGACAACGACGAGAACGACGTTCACGAGAACGGGCCGTGCAATTCTCATGAGGAGACCGTGCCCGGGGAGCCGATGGAAATCATAAGAAAGTCCTGTCTATGTGTCGCATAGTGTGCTGGCTTCGGAATCGCTGGTGCGATCACGAGACCTAGTTGCCCGAGTTCGCGCCTCCGGTCCGCGGTCCACCGCCGAAGCCGCCGATCAGCGCGCCCTCGGAGACGGAGGTCGCCGTGACGTTTCCGTTCGAGTCCGCGGCGCCGACGACCGCCACTTCATCGCCCTTCGCGAGGGCGCTGACGGTGCTCTTCGCCGTCTTCGAGACGGTTGTGCTCGAACTGGTCGTGACCTTCACCGTCGAACCGTCGGTGAGCTTGAGGGTGATCGTGTCCCCGTCGATCGATTCGATCGTGCCGGAGGTGAAGCCGCCGCGGCCGGGAATCCCTCCGCCGCCCTGGGCCCCGCCACGGAAACCGGCGGGAGCTCCGGCCTGGGCATTGCTCGCCGTGCCATGGCCGATGAGGATGCCGCCGAACAGTCCGATGGCGATCGCGGCGACGAGTGCCAGAAGGGGAGTGATCCACCGCTTCCGACCGCTCTTTCCGACCGTCCCTGCTTCGGGGGCCTTCGTCGCGGTGGGTTCTGCGGGAGCAGCATTCTGGTCGGTCATGATCTTCGCTTTCTCAAGAGGGAATCAAATGGCTCGGAGAGCCTGGATGGGTCGCATGGCCGCCGCACGTGCCGCCGGATACACGCCGAAGAAGACGCCGATCGCGATGGAGACGCCGAGCGCGAGCGGAATCGAATAGCCGATGATCACCGGTTGGGTGCCATTGATTTGGTAGCGCGACCCGATGAGGGCAGCGACGACTCCGAGTATTCCGCCGATGAGGGTGAGCGTCGCCGCCTCCGCAAGGAACTGGCCGAGGATGGCCCCCCGGGTCGCACCCAGGGCCTTTCTGATGCCGATTTCACGGGTACGTTCCGTGACGGTCACGAGCATGACATTGGTGACTCCGATGCCGCCCACCAGAAGACTGATGGCCGCAACCGCTCCGAGCAGCACCGTGAAACTGGTTGCACTCGCCGCCGCGGTCTCGAGCAGCGAGCTCTGGTTGGTGATCGTGTACGGCAGGTTTGTCGTGTCCGTGACACCGAGCAGCTGGTTGAGCATCACGCCCACTTCGCCCTCAGCCGCGGAGACCGAATCGGAGTCCGTCGCCTCGACGGTGAGCGTGCTCACGGCGCCATAGCCGGTGTAGGACTTCTGCACGCGGGTGAGCGGCGCGATGACGACGTTGTTGGGATCGTTGAATCCCGCGCTGCTCTGGGTGGCGAGGATCCCCACGACTGTGAACGGTGTGCCGTCCACCGAGATCTGCTGCCCGAGCGCCGAGCCGGTGGGGTAGAGAGTCGTCGCGAGCGTGGAGCCGATTACCGCCACCTTGGCGGAGGTCGTGACATCCGCCTGCGTGAACGCGCTGCCCGATGCCACCTTCGTCGTCGAGACGTCGAAGTAGCCGGCTGTGCTGCCGATGACCGAGACGTTGTCGGACGAGGTGGTCGTCGACGAGATCGTGAGGCTCGTGGTCACCTGCGGAACGACCTCTTTCACATGGCCGAGCCCAGCACTCGCGAGCTGGTCGCTCACCCTGGTCGTGATCGTCTTCACACTCGTCGAGGTGGAGGTCGAGCTGGATGCTTGCGCACCCCCGCCGCCTCCACCACCGTTGCTCGGGCGCACCGTGATGGTGTTCGTGCCGAGATTGCTGATCGCATTCTGCACGGTCTGGGCTGAGCCGTTCCCGACGGCCAGCAGCAGGATGACGGATGCGACGCCGATCATCACGCCGAGCAGAGTGAGAATCGACCGCAGTTTGTTGGCCGTGAGGCCGCGCATCGCGGAGCGGAGGATCTCGAAGACGCTCATCGTGCGATCCCCTCGTTGAACCTGTCGGCGACGATGAGCCCATCGCTGATGGTGAGCACACGGTGTGCACGCTGGGCGACGTGCTCCTCGTGAGTGATGATGACGATCGTGCGTCCCTGGCCGGCGAGATGATCGAAGATGGAGAGGATCTCCTCGGTGGAGGCGCTGTCGAGGTTCCCAGTCGGTTCGTCTGCGAGCACGAGCGTCGGCGAGGTCACGAGTGCCCGCGCGATGGCGACCCTCTGCTGCTGCCCGCCGGAGAGTTCCTGGGGTTGGTGATCTGCGCGATCCACAAGCCCTACCATGTCGAGTGCTTCCATCGCTCGCCGGCGTCGTTCGATCCGGCGCACTCCGCCGTAGCTGAGCGGCAGCTCGACGTTGGCCAGCGCCGACATCCGCGGCACCAGGTTGAAGGATTGGAACACGAAGCCGATCTCCCGGTTGCGTACCTTCGCGAGTTCCTTCTCGGTGAGCTCGCTCACGTTATGGCCGGCAAGCTCGTAAATGCCCTCCGACGCGATGTCGAGGCAGCCGAGCAGGTTCATGAGGGTCGACTTTCCCGAGCCGGACGGCCCCATGATGGCGAGATAGTCGCCGGATGCCACCGCGAGATCGATGCCGCGCAGCGCGAACACCGCGGCTTCGCCGGCTCCATAGACCTGGTGGATGCCGTCGAGGCGTAGCACGAGCGGTGGTGCGCTATCGGCGGCCACCGTTTCGGCCTGCGTCGCGATGCTCACTTGCCGCCACCCTGTCCGCCGAAGACCGGCGTGCCACCTGTGAAGCCACCGCCACCGAAGCCGCCGCGCGTACCGGTACCGGTTCCAGTGCCGGTGCCCGTCGTCGCGGCCACGGTGCCGATGACCACGGTCTGGCCGAGGCTGAGCCCCGAGGTCACCTCGGTGCCGGTATCGCCTACGATCCCGAGTTTCACGGTCTTCGTCGTGGTCGTTCCGGCGGCCGAGACGACCTTGACCGTCGAGGTTCCGTCGGCCGCGGTGGTGATGGCGGCGGTCGGAACGTAGAGCGAAGCCGCGGCTGAACTGGCCGTCGTGATCGTGACGTCCGCGGTCTGGCCGAGACGCAGACCCTTCGGGATCGAATCGAGGGTGATCGTCGTAGCGTAGGTGACGACCGAGTTGCTTGCGGTCGCGATGGGGGAGATCGCGGTGACCTTGGCCGTCGCTGTCGTTGCGGTCATGGCCGGGAACGTGACGGATGCCACCTGGCCCACGGTCACGGACGCGATGTCCGCCTCGGCGATGTTCGCCGTCATCGTCAGCTGCGAGACGTCGGCGATGGTGACGAAGCTCGAGGTGCCACTCGAACTCGATGGGCTGGAAGACCCCGCCGAGGCCGAGCCGCCCACCGACCCGTTCACCGCGACGACCAGTCCGGTGATCGGAGCCTTCAATGTCGCCGACGCGAGGTTCGCCTGGGCGGTGGCGACGGCGTCCGCAGCATCATTCACGGTGGACTGGGCCGAGGTCACCTGCTGCTTGGCCGAGTTCGTCTGGTTGCCGCCGCCGGCGGATGCGGCATCCGCAGCCTGGGCGGACGTGAGGTTCGTCTTGGCGTCGGCGAGGGAGGACTTCGCGTTGCTGAGCGTGGTGTTGGCTCTGGTGAGCGCCTTCGCGAGATCGGTGGTGTCGAGGGTTCCGATGACGTCGCCGGCGGTCACGGTCGCGCCGAGCGGGGTGTTCACGGTGGCGATCGTGCCGGAGACTGCGAAGTTCGCGTCGACCTCGCTCAGGGGAGTGATCGAGCCGCTTGCCGTGATGCTGCTCGAGACCGTGCCCTGTTGTACCGTGGAAGTCAGCTGGCTGGCCGCGGCGCTGCCGTTCGACCCGAATGGGTTGGCTATCAGCAGGTAACCGCCGACGATGGCGCCGATCGCGACGACGGCCAGGATGCTGTTGACCAGGACGGGTCGAGAGATCTTCACCCGATCACGGTGTCGATCCAAGCTATGAATATCGTAAGTAAGTACTGTGGGCCGGCCCAGAGTTCTGTGGTGCATCGGCGATCTCAGGGAAAGCCATGGACGAAACATAGGCTTCTCATAGGAAACCGGCGATAGTTAATAACTGTGAACGCAGATATCCACGAGAACTCCACAGCCCCGACGGCCGGACCCAAACTCCGTCGTGCCGACGGCTCGCCCGTTCGGGTCGTCGTCGTCGATGACGAGTCGACCCTCAGCGACCTTCTCAGCATGGCGTTGCGCTATGAGGGCTGGGAGGTCCGCACCGCGAGCGAGGGTCGGGCGGCGATCGGCCTGATCCGAGATTTCCAGCCCGACGTCGTCGTGCTCGATGTCATGCTGCCCGACATCGACGGGCTTCAGGTTCTCAAGCGCCTGCGCGCCGACGGACAGGACACGCCCGTCCTCTTCCTGACCGCGAAGGATGCCCTCGACGATCGAATCGCCGGGCTGACCGCGGGGGGCGACGACTACGTCACCAAGCCATTCAGCCTCGAGGAGCTGGTCGCGCGATTGCGTGGCCTCATCCGTCGTTCCTCCATCGTCATCGCCGATTCGAGCGACCCGTTGCTGCGAGTGGGGGATCTCGTGCTCGACGAGGAGAGCTATGAGGTGCGTCGTGACGGGCGTCTCATCGAACTCACGGCCACAGAGTTCGAGCTGCTGCGCTTTCTCATGCGCAATCCGCGACGTGTGATGAGTAAGGCACAGATCCTCGACCGGGTCTGGAGCTACGATTTCGGCGGTCGCTCGAGCATCGTCGAGATCTACATCTCCTACCTCCGCAAGAAGATCGACGCCGGCAAGTCGCCGATGATCCACACGGTGCGCGGCGCCGGCTACATGCTGAAGACCGCTCCGTGACCCTCCGCCGTCGCCTGATCCTGAGC
>JAODMW010000082.1 GCA_025464815.1 Microbacteriaceae bacterium
CCGAGTAGTGTGCGAACACATCGGGGCTACCGTCGTCGGGGGCGATGAATCCAAAGCCCTTTTCAGCGTTAAACCACTTCACGGTTCCTAGTGCCATAATTTTCTCCTTCAGGAGTCTTCGCGCGAATCCGACTTTCGGATCCGCTCGTCGCGGTGTTCATCGTCCGCTCCCGAAAGAGGCATGGCCCCCGTGGGGTTCCAAGCATTCAAGATGTGCGAGGTACTGCAACTGCACGGCCCACTGTAGTGTAAAGGACCGCCGTTTGGGCCAATGTGTAACAAAAACGGAACACAAAGGTTTCTGCCCTGCGCGTAAACAGCACTGCGGCCGACCATACCGCGGCGATAAAGTGGGCCGATGACGGTCACCTTCACCACAGCCGTGCTTCAGGCTCCCGGCCTTCAGGCCACGGGATTACCCGTTCCCGATGAGGCCGTCGAAGCTCTCGGCAGCTCGAAGAAACCCGCTGTCGTAGTGCATGTCGGCGACTACAGCTATCGAACCACTGTGTCGTCCCGGTACGGCGGTTTCATCGTTCCCCTGAGTGCGGCCCATCGTGAAGCGATCGGGATCGCCGCCGGTGACGAGGTCGAGGTCGGACTCGAACTGGATCTGGAACCCCGCACCGTCGAGATTCCGGATGACCTGGCTACGGCGCTGTCGGCGAAGGCGGGTGCCCGTGCGGCCTTCGATTCGCTCTCACCCTCGAAGCGGGGAGCTCACGTCGCCCAGGTCGAGGGTGCGAAGACGCCGGAGACCCGAGAACGCCGGATCACCTCGGTGGTTGCACAGCTCGTGGACTAAGCGCCGGTCTTGCTCCGCGCAGCGCGGCGGATGAATCCGATGATCGCCGTGACGACGAACAGGATGATCCCGATGATGGCAAGCCAGAGGAGCCCCTTGATGGCGAATCCGACGACCGAGAGGATCAGCCACACCGCAAGGAGAACAATGATGAGTATCAACATGCTGCGCACTGTACGCCGGTCGACTCAACACCGAGCGCCGCGCGGCAACAGGGCCTAGGCGGGCAGAGGTTCGGTAAGCAATCGCCTCTTCGATACCCAGACGACGCCCATTCCCGCCAGGCCGATGACAGCAGCAATGAGCATGAAGTAGAAGGCGACCGAGAAATAGCCCTCGGGCGAGGTGTTCGGATTGAGGAACGGATACGGATACCAGTAGGGCTTTCCATAGACTGCATCCGCGGTGATCGGCCCTCGGATGAGCGTGTAGACGCCCCAGACCAGCGGGAAGATCAGCACCGGCCAGACCGCCTTCGAGGCAAGAGGCGTGCGACCCGGCGCGAAGATCCAATCGATGATGAGATAGAGCGGCGCGACGAGATGCAGCACCTCGTTCGACCAGGCGAGAGTCGATCCCTGCGGTAGTTCGATGCCTCGCAGCAGCAGGTTGTAGACGACGCCGGTCGTGAGCATGTAGGTGACCGTCGCTGCGCGTAGCCCCGTGTACCACGAGGGATCGGCACCGCGTCGTGCGAACAGAATCCATGCGCCGACGAGGAGCACGACCGCGGACAGCACGTTGGACTCGATCGTGAAAAAACTGAAGAAATTCGTGACGTTGACGGTCACGTCCTCGATGCCCTTGCCGCGCCAGAACGCGGTACTCACCTGGAGCTGACCGACGATGGCGGCGACGATGGCGGCGGCCACGATGACACGCAGAACGGCAAACAGGATTCTCATTGGCGGATGCCCCCTCATTCGTTCACCACCGTATCGTTCGGCGGCGCGCTCAGCACGATTTATCCTCAGACACACCGTGTGCGCGACTCCCCTAACCACGATGTCTGCTTTTAGCAAGGGCGTACCGCAAAGGAGTCGCCCTAACTAGCATCGAGTCCATGAATGCGGAGCGCGATCATGAGCCGCCTGATAGGCGGAATGAAACCGAGGTGCAACGTTACGACCGGAATTGGAACGAGATTCTGCAGGAGTTGCGGGTAACCCAGACCGGCACGCAGATCCTCACCGGCTTTCTCCTGACCATCGCGTTCCAAAATCGTTTTTCGACACTCGACAAAACCCAGGTCGTGATGTATCTCGTGCTCGTCGTCCTGGCAAGCGCCAGCGCGACCCTCGCGCTGCTGCCGGTGAGCCTGCACAGGATGCTGTTCCGGCAGGGGGCAAAGGGCGAAATGGTGCAACTGGCGAATCGAATCCTCATCGCCACTCTGGCAGTGGTCGGCCTCGTGGTGGTCGGGGTG
The DNA here is from genome assembly GCA_025464815.1 of Microbacteriaceae bacterium. Lineage (GTDB taxonomy): Bacteria > Actinomycetota > Actinomycetes > Actinomycetales > Microbacteriaceae > Lacisediminihabitans. Next base: position 2,232 of record JAODMW010000082.1, read on the forward strand.
GTCGCCTTCATTTTCGATGCCGTCGTGTCGACGACCGCGGGCGTCATCGCAGGAGCGGTGGCCCTGATCGTCATCGTCGTCGCCTGGATCGCCCTGCCGATCGCGGCCCGGGACAGAGGCAGGGGAGGCTACCGTGCGTGACGTGTATTCCGAGGAGTCGAAGTGAAATCGACATCAACCGCTCAGAGCAGTGGCCAGAACTCGTCGGAGCGGTCGGAAGGCAAGGGCAAGCAGCGATCGCCTCTTCTGCGATTTTTCAGCCTGCTCGGACCCGGCCTGGTCACCGGGGCCGCCGACGACGATCCGTCCGGCGTGGCCACCTACGCTCAAGCTGGCGCGACCTATTCCAACGCGATGTTGTGGACGGTTCCGCTGACTCTCCCGCTCATGATGGCCGCCCAGGAAATCTGCGACCGCATGGTGTTAGCCACCGGGGACAGCCTGGGAAAGCTGATCAGGCGCAAGTTCAGCCGCGGCATCCGGACCCTGGTCGGGGTGCTCGTCGTGGCGCTCATAGCGGCGAACTGTCTCAACCTGGCGGCGGATCTCATGGCGATCGGTCAGGGAATGCAACTGCTCCATGCTGGCCCGGCTCCCCTTTGGAGCGCGATCGGCGGCGGCGCCATCGCGATCGCACTCATCGCCGGGTCGTTCGACATGATCGGCAAGATCTTCAAGTGGTTGTGCCTCGTGCTTCTGGTCTACGTCGGGGTTCTCTTCGTCGCTCACGTGAACTGGGGCGATGTCGCTCGTGGCCTGGTCGGTGCGCAATTCCAACTGTCTCCGGCATATCTCGGGCTGGTGGTCGGGGTGCTGGGAACGACGGTTTCTCCCTACATGTTCTTCTGGCAGAGCGCCCAGCGCGTCGAGGAACTCCGCAAAGAGGATGTCGGCGGGGACAGGGCCGCCGCACTCACCGAGAGGTCGACAGCTTCGGCAGCACGAAAGCTGCGCAACGGGAGGGTGGACGTCTTCACCGGAATGACATTCTCCGTGCTCATCATGTTCGCGATCATCGCGTCGACGGCTGCGACGCTCGGAGCTCACGGCAAATCCGTCAGCAGCGCGGCTGAAGCTGCGAAGGCGCTGGAGCCGGTGGCCGGGAGCTATGCGAGCGCCCTGTTCGCGATCGGGTTCATCGGTTCAGGGGTTTTGGCGGTTCCGGTACTCGCCGCCTCCGGTGCTGCAGGACTGTCAGCGCTGCTCGACAAGGAATGGGGCTTTGATCGGAGCCCACGGAAGGCGCCGGTCTTCTACGGGCTGCTCGGCATCGGAATCGTCGGCGGCACTCTGCTGAGC
>JAODMW010000208.1 GCA_025464815.1 Microbacteriaceae bacterium
TACAGCGAACAGCTGCAGCGTCTCGGCATTCCGACGGGGGAGTTCGTGCACCTCGTGCTGGGCGATCGGAGCACCAGTTCCCACCGCCTGCGCGATATCCTGCCGGTCTATCGCAAGCGGCGGGCCCGCCTCGAATCGATCATCGACGAACGCGTCACCGATCCGAACGCGACCGAGTGGGGCGACCCGCGATATGCCGCCTGCGGCCGCTGCGAGGCATGCGAAGAGCAGGTTCAGTTGCACCGCGACGTGCTGCTCGTCGCGGGGCTCCGTGTCTCCCAGCGCGCGAAACTGCGCGCCGCGTGGGTCGAGACGATCGACGAACTCGCCGCATCCGGCCCTGTCGAGGGAATTTCGGATGCCACGCTCGGTGCCCTGCGTCGACAGGCGCGCCTGCAACTCGAACCCGGGCCTCTCGCCTGGCGTGTCACCACGCCGATCGCTCTGGCTGCGCTGCCGGAGCCGGACGCCGGTGACGTCTTCTTCGACTTCGAGGGCGATCCGCTCTACCAGGAGGGTGCCGCCTGGGGGCTCGACTACCTCTTCGGGTTAGTGGAACCGGATGAGACGTTCCGCGCCTTCTGGGCGCACGACCTCGCCGAGGAACGCCAGGCCCTGATCGACTTTCTCGACTACATCGACGACAGGCGCGCGGAGTATCCGGGCATGCACATCTACCACTACGCCGCCTACGAGCGCACCCACCTGCTCATGCTCGCCGCGCGGCACGGCGTCGGCGAAGAACGCGTCGCCGACCTGCTGCGCGAGCATGTGCTCGTCGACCTCTACCCGATCGTGCGTCGCGGTCTGGTCGTGGGCAGCCGCAGCTATTCGCTCAAGAAGCTCGAGCCGCTCTATATGGGCGATCGCTACCGCGAGGGCGTCGCGAACGCGGCCGACTCGATTACCGAGTATGTACGATCCCGCGAGTTGCTCGAGGCGGGGGAGTCGGATGCCGCTGCCGTGGTGCTGCGCGACATCGCCGACTACAACGCCTACGACTGCGTCTCGACCCTCCGCCTGCGCGACTGGCTGCTCGACCGCGCCGCCGAGAGCAATGTGCGCCTCGCGAGCCCTGCCGACCTCGAAATCACCAGGGTCGAGCGCGATCCAGACCAGGTGTACCTCGACCTGGCCGCCCTCGTCGACAACGTGCCACCCGCCGACCGCACCGCAGATGAGACGGGGATCTCACTCGCCGCCGCCGCGATCGACTACCATCGCCGCGAGAACAACAGCTTCTGGTGGGATCACTTCGACCGGCTCCGTCAGCCGATCGAGGACTGGCAGGACGTGCGCGATGTTTTCCGCATCGACGAGGTGACGGTGCTGAGGGACTGGTCGATCGAGGGTCGCGACCGCTCGTTATCGCGCGAACTGCTGGTCACCGGCACACCCGCGCCGGGCAGTTCCCTCTCGATCGGCCGCAAGCCCTATCTCGTCTACGAGAGCTACCGACCTCTCGACGAGGACGTCGAACCCGGAGCGCGGTACGCGCACGACCGCGCGGAGATCATCGACGTGCCCGCCGAAGGGTTCATCGTCGAGGAGAAGCTCAAATCGGGCCGTGACGACACATACGACGCCGTTCCGATCGCGTTCGCACCCGGTTCGCCGCCACGAGCGAAAGTACTGGCCGACTCCATCCACGAGTGGGGCGCCATCGTGCTGGAGTCGTGGCCCGCCCCGTTGCCCGATGCCGCTTTCGATATCCTGCGGCGGGCGAGACCGCGGGGAACGCTGGTCGTCGGAGGTGACACACAGTCGGCCATCCGGGACTCGCTCCTCAGCCTCGACCGCTCCTACCTCGCTGTTCAGGGTCCTCCCGGAACGGGCAAGACCTTCATCGGTTCGCGTGTCATCGCCGGCCTCGTTCGCGACCACGGGTGGAGGATCGGCGTCGTCGCCCAGTCTCACGCCGCCGTCGAGAACATGCTCGGGGGAGTGGTGACGGCGGGCCTCGATCCGACACTCGTCGGCAAGATCCCTCGAGCTGGCGACGGCGCGACCGGCCCCTGGACGACGCTGAGCGACTCCACCCTCGCCGGCTTCACGGCACAGCCCGGCTTCGTCGTCGGCGGCACCGCCTGGACCTTTGCGAACCCCAACCGTATCCCGCGCGACTCGCTCGATCTGCTCGTCATCGACGAGGCCGGGCAGTACTCGCTGGCGAACACGATCGCCGCATCCGTCTCCGCGAAACGACTGCTGCTGCTCGGCGATCCGCAGCAGCTTCCGCAGGTGAGCCAGGGCACGCATCCGGAGCCGGTGGATGCCTCGGCTCTCGGTTGGCTCTCGGCCGGGCACGACGTGCTCCCGCCCGAGTTCGGCTACTTTCTCGAGACCAGCTGGCGCATGCACCCGGATGTCTGCGCTCCCGTCTCCGCGCTGTCCTACGAGAGCAGGCTGCTGTCCCACCCCTCCGACCGTGTGCTCACGGGAGTCCCACCCGGACTGCATGCCGTTCCGATGGAACACGTGGGCAACGCGACGTCCTCTCCGGAGGAGGCGGATGCCGTCGTGACCCTCGTGCGAGACCTGCTCGGCCGCCCATGGACCTCCGCCGGGTCGACGGCCCCGCTCGAACAGGATGACATCATCGTGGTGGCGCCGTACAACGCGCAGGTCGAACTGCTTCGTGAACGGTTGCGCGCTGCCGGCTTCGACGGAGTGCCGGTCGGAACGGTCGACCGGTTTCAAGGGCGGGAAGCCGCCGTCTCGATCGTGTCGCTCACGGCATCGAGTGCGGCCGAGGTCCCTCGCGGAATCGAATTCCTGCTCCTGGCGAACCGCCTCAACGTCGCGATCTCCCGTGCTCAGTGGGCTGCCTATCTGCTCTACTCGCCCGCGCTCACCGAATACCTGCCGCCGAGTATCGACGGATTGGCACAGTTGAGCGCCTTCGTACTTCTGGTCGAGGGGAATGAGATGCCCCACGATCGGAGTTGACTAGTGACATGAACGATCTGATCCCTGCCGACTATACTCGCCTGCTCGAGCAGCCCGTCTACGGGCACCTCGGCACGATACGCCCGGATGACACGGTGCAGGTCAACCCCATGTGGTTCGAGTTCGATGGAGAGCATCTGCGATTCACCCATACGACCAAGCGCGCCAAGTACCGCAACCTGCAGCACAACCCGGCGATGAGCTATTCGATCATCGATCCGGACGATCCGTTCAAGTACCTGGAACTCCGGGGCAAGCTCGTGGACGTCGTGCCGGACCCCGAGGGCGCCTTCTACGTACGGCTCGGCAGGCGCTACGGCAACCCGAACCAGAGGCCGCCGGCCGACAGCCCGGACCGCGTGATCCTCGTCATGAGCGTCGAGGCGACCACGAAGCAGTAGCCGACGGCGGACTCGTCACCTACCGTCGGTCGTCGAATTGCGACGGTTGCGGGAGAAGATGCGACGACGACGACGTCCCGTCCGGGCCGGCCCGCCATCGGCGCTGGTAGCCGTCTGGCCGTTTTCGTCGTATTCCCAGTTGTCACCCTCGCCGTGTTTCCCATCGCGGGGTCCCGGATCGGGCAATGGCCCGTTCAGGTCTGCGTAATCCTGTGTGTCGCTCATCGTCGACATCCTTTCCTTCGATTGTGTCTAGGGGAGCGGCGGCGCTCCGTCCATGGGCCCTTCATCGCGCTTTCTCTTGCCCAAATCAACCTCGGTCACGTCCTCGACATCTTCGTCGGTGTACTCGCCGGTCCTCTCCGCGGACTGTTCGTCCGTATAGGTTCCCTCGATGTCCGCCGGCTCGTCGGGAGTGAAAGTGCCCCGCGGCTTTTCGGCCGATTCGCCCGTGTAGCTGGCGCCGTCGCCCTCTCGCGTGTTGTCATTGGTGCTCATCGCTGCCCTCCTCGGTGCTGATACGCGCCGAGGATCCGAAAGGCCTGGCGTCGTGCCATCCACGGTAGGCGCGTGCGCGCGTTCTGCCCACCCCTCCGGACGAAATAACGGTCGGATGCTTCGTCACCGGCGGTTCTATCGGCAGGCTTCACGATCTGGCATGCTGGTGGAAGCGCTTCGGTGCTACGGCGGTGGGGCTCACCGTAACCAACCTCGATATCGGTCGACAACAGTCCCTGTCTCGGCACTTGTGTGCGTTCGGAGATGGGACCCTGTACGCATATGAATTGTTCGTCGACGATCGAAGGAGAACACTATGAGCACTGACGTGCCATCGCGATCCGTCGTTGTCGGGGTCACCCCCGGACAACCCGATTCCGTTGTCGAACAGGCGGCGATCTTCGCCTCGCATTTCAACGCCGAACTGGTGTGTGCCTATGCCGACACCGGCAGCTACACGGTCGAAGAGCAACCGGACGGGACGGTGAGGTCGATGCCAGTCGATCCGGACCTGCCCTCGCCGAGCGAATCGGGGTTCCCCGCGGAACTGGAATCCCGGCTATCCGCGGTCCTCGGCGCCAGGGGAGCGGCATGGAGCACGCGAGCGTTGGCCGGCGACCCGGCGAGTGCTCTCGGACATCTCGCGGAGACCTTGGATGCCATCATGATCGTCGTCGGCACGAGGAGGGCGAGCATGCGAGGCACCATGCAGGAGTTCTTCACCGGTTCAGTCGCCGTGCATCTGGCCCACCGCCAGCATCGGCCGGTGGTCGTCATCCCACTCACGCCGGTATCGTCTGAGGATTCTCTGCCCTGGGAGCCCGCCCGATGACGGCCGGCCGGCCCGCCTATCTGCAATGGAGAAATCTCGGCATAGTCGCCGTCGGCGGAATGGTGGGCACGGCCATCCGGGAACTGCTGAGCCTGGTTGTTCCTTCCGTCGGAGGCCTTCCTATCGCCATCTTCGGGATCAACATCCTCGGGGCATTCGCTCTCGGAATGCTGCTCGAGGCTCTCGCCCGACGAGGTCCGGACGAGGGCAGGCTCCGCACGCTCCGCCTGCTCCTCGGCACCGGTGTGCTCGGTGGCTTCACGACGTACAGCGCACTGGCCACCGACACAAGCCTTCTGCTGGTAGACGGCCGGGTGGCCGCAGCTTTGATCTACTCGCTGGCAAGCCTCATCGTCGGCGCGCTGTCGACCTGGGGCGGCATCGCGATGGCAGCGTCTCTGCACCGCCGCCGCGAGGAAGGACCGCGCGAATCCGAGGTGGCTCGATGAACGCGCTCACCTTTCTCCTTCTCTCTTTCGCTGGGGGTGTCGGGGCCGCAGCGCGACTTCTCATCGACGGTCTCATCAGGAGCAGGGTCGCGACCGCATTCCCCCTCGGCACGACCATCATCAATGTGACGGGCTCATTCCTCCTGGGACTGATCACCGGACTCGCCCTCAGCCGTCTCCTGCCGGGAGACCTCCAGCTCATCCTCGGCGCGGGGCTCATGGGCGGGTACACGACTTTCAGCACGGCGAGTTTCGAAACGATCCGTCTCATCCAGAGCCGCCGCTATCGGGCGGCGCTGGTCAACGGGCTCGGGATGCTTGTTGCCGCGGTAGCCGTCGCCGGCCTCGGACTCTGGATCGGGTCACTGCTCTGACACCGTGAGGTCCCCACGGGGCAGCACCGCGTCGAATACCGGGCCGTCGAGGCAGACGAGCGGACCTTCCTCCGTTGGGCGCGTATCGATGGGCGCCGCGCATCCGTGGCAGTATCCGAGCCCGCAGGCCATGTGGGCCTCGAGCGATACCTGGGCGGAGACCGCCCACTCCGCTCCCAGCTCCGCCGTCATCCTGGTCAGTCGCCCGGAACCGCACACCATGATCGCGCCGGGTGCCTTCCCTCGGTATTCCGCCTGAAGAACAGCCTTCAGTTCGGATATATCGCTGGTTCCCTCTTCGTCGGACACCGTGATCGCGCGCGCCCCCAATTCACGGCAATCCTCGATTCCGAGAAGAGCGGAGCGCCTGCTGGCGCTGAGGACCGCCGTGACGGTGACACCGGCCAATGCCGCGTCCTCCGCCACACCCATGACGGCACACACCCCGATCCCGCGGCCGATGAGGAGAACGTCTGACGCTCCCGGTGGGATCTCGAATCCGCGACCGAGCGGCCCGGTCACCAGAAGCTGGTCTCCCACCTGTACGGTGGCAAGCGCTTCGGTACCCCGACCCACGATGTTGAAGATCACTTCGAACGTGCCATCGGTCTGATGGCGACGATGGATCGCCATCGGGCGTGGCAGCAGAATCTGCTCGCTTCCGTTCTGCGGAAGCGTGATCATCACGAACTGTCCTGCTGTGGCCCTCCGGGTTATCGAAGGAGAGCGGAGCACGAGCCGGTAATAGCGCTCCGCGACGACCTCGCGTCCGACCACGATTGCCGTATCCCAAGTCGGTTCGGGCCGGACGCCCAGCTCTCGCGGTCGAACGGCCACGAATCCTTCAAGACCCGCGGTTCCCGTCGAACTCATACGCTGGCGTCCAATCGCATCAGCGCGGCCAGAAGAACGCGAGTTCCTGCCGCAATCTGCTCGACCGAGGTGAACTCCTCCGGCACGTGACTCAACCCATCCCGGCTGGGGACGAAGATCATTCCCGTCGGCGCGATGCGATTCACCTGTTGGCTGTCGTGGCTCGCTCCACTTGGCAGGATGCGATAACGCATCCCCAGTTCCGCGGCCGCGGCAACGATATGGTCGGCGACCCAGACCGGCAATACGACGGGTGATGTGTCACCCATCAGTTCGACGTCGAGATCGGTGTTCCTTCTGCTTGCGATTCGTTCGAACTCCGCGACGAGTTCTTCGGCGGTTCGTCGCTGTCGATCGCTGTCCACGTCGCGGATATCGACGGAGAACTCCGCCCAACCCGGGATCGTGGTGATGGATCCTGGCCGGACCTCGATTCTGCCGACGGTGACGCGAGTCCCATGATGCTCCGGGTTGTTCGCGATCCTGTCGGATGCGAGCACGCATTCCGAAGCGGTGACGAGCGCGTCGCGCCGAAGATGCATCGGTGTACCACCCGTATGGGACGCCTGCCCACGCACTGTCACAAGGAGACGGGTGCTTCCGGAGATGACGTCCACTACACCGACCTCGATCTCGCGGGATTCGAGTACGGCCCCCTGCTCGATGTGCAATTCGATGAATCCGAGCCACTCGTCGGAATTCCACCTCGATGAGGCGATAGCTGCCGGATCCAGGCCAACCTCTCGCATCGCGACCGCCATCGAGACTCCCGCGGCGTCGACCAGCGAATCGAGCTCAGCAGACCTCGTCAGCCCGGCGACCATACGACTTCCGTTGCAAGCCTGACCGAAACGCGCCCCCTCCTCGGCCGCGAAGACGACGAAACGCCAACGTCGTCGGCGAGCGCCGCCGCCGCGCACCACCGCCCTGGCCACCTCCATCGCGGCGACTACCCCCGCGATGCCGTCGAATCGTCCTCCGTGCGGCACGCTGTCGAGGTGGGATCCGGTGCCGATGATCCGTCCATCGGTCTCGGGCTCGGTAGGAGCCAGTTCCGCGATCGTGTTGCCCGCTGCGTCGGTGTGCACGCTGAGGCCGAGCTTCTGCATCCGGTCGGAGAATATCCGATGGGCCTCTCGCTCGAGAGGGCTGTATGCCAGGCGTGTGACTCCGGGGCCGGACTCGGAGAGCGCCGCGAACCCGGCGATGTCGTCCGCGATTCTGTCACCTCGGATGTCGAGGGTCGGGATCACTACGTCATGGTTGCTGGTCAATGGTGGACTCCGTGTTCAATGCTGGGTCTGGTCGTGACGTCACCACTCGAGCGTGAGGTTGCGCCAGAGTGTTGCTAGTCGAAGCCGACGATGGTGAGCGGCGATTCGTCCTCCGCGGCGGCTATCGACACAGACGCGACGAGGGTGTGGCCCTGTCCTTCGAGAAGCGTTCGCATCGAACCGATGGAATGGCGATCATCGAATGAGCTGGCGACGAGCAGGACGCGACTCTCGTTCGGCAGCGCCGGTTCCAGCGTCAACAGTCCGAGATCGATGTCGACAGCGCCTCGGCAGACCCCGAGCTCGCGAGCCACGATGTGTCCGAGCACCGTATCGTCCGGGCTCAACCACGTGACGACCGCCGACGGTTCGTGGCCGCGCCCGGCATCCGCGATTGCGCGTCCCAGTACCTCGACCGCAGCAGGATCCGACGCGTAGTCGAACCATCGCTGGCTATCGGAACCGCGCGTCATGGCGGCGATCGCGCCGCTGAGATCGTTGCCGTGTTCAGTCATGTGTTGGACCTTCCTCTACCGAGATTCCGCCGGCTGCGTCCACCAGAAAGAGGTGGAAAGTCGGGACGGCGGGACGTGAGTCGAGAATAGACCGACGAGCCATGACGAGGTGGATGCTCGCAGCAACCACGCGGCGCGTGGCCAGCTCGTCGATCACGGACAGGCCCTCCTCATCTACGGATACGACGGCGACCCTTTCATCGTCGTGCAGGCTTCCGAAGGCGAGACCCTCGTCGCCCACGGCAGCGAACGGCAGTCCGGTCGCCAGGGAGACCGCGCTCCCCAGGACCACGGCTCCGGGACCTACGGCGAGGATGCGGTCGGTGTCTGCAGCGATGCGGACGGAGAGCTGCGAGGCGATACGGCGGAGAATGCCCGGTCGCGTCATCCACTGAGAAACGTCGCTTCGAGCACCGCCCGGAGCGGCTGTCGCGAGGAGATCCGCGGCGAGCTCGTCGAGGTTGCCCTCGAAATGCAGGCGTGCCGCTCCGGCCGCCGATCGAACTGTGCTCATACCAGGTCTCCTGTGACTTGCGTGCGCGACCGCGGATCCGCGAGATTGCCGAATGGAGAAGTCTCGTACTGGGAGACGAGCGCGTCGAAGGTCGATGGTGGCATCCGCTGACCGGTGAACCCCTGGGCACGGGACAGGGCATCGGCGGCCTCTATCACGGTGAGTGTGGCCTGCGCTCGACGGCGTGGATCACGCATCCTGGGCCAGGCGGCGGCGAGCGTCACACCCGAGTTCACCCGGCCGGAGACATCGAAGACGGGAGCCGCGACCGCCCAGACGTCATCGTCGAGTTCGCTGCTGCACACGTCGTATCCCCGCTCTCGTACCTCCACGAAATGGTCGATCAGTTGATTGACCTCTCGGGGAGTGGCCTTGGTGAACTCCCGTCTCGGGTATGACGACAGGAGCGTTTCGACGCGCACCGGGTCGAGGAAGGCGAGGATGATCCTGGCCGATGCAGCCGCGTGCAGAGGCATCTCCTGTCCCACCCGCACGAAGAGTCGCAGGCGGTGCCGCGCCTCAACCAGCGCGACGCATACGACGCTGCTGTCGATCAGTTGGGTCAGAAAAACGGTCTCGCCGCTCGCCTGCGCAGCATCGACAAGGGGGAGCGGAGGGGCAACGACGAAGGAGTCGTAGGTCGTCGACTGGGCGAGATTGGTCGAACTCGGACCGAGCACATAGCGTTTGGTCACGTCGGAACGGCTTACGAATTTCTCGTGCTCCAAAGTGGCGAGGATGCGATGCATGCTCCCGAGGGGAATGTCGAGTTTCTGGTGAAGTTGCTGCAGCGTCAGGCCATGCCTGTAGTCGGCCAGGCAGGTGAGTACCGAAAGCGCCCTGACAACCACGTGCATGGGCTTATTGGCCAGATCGCTGGTCGCATCAAGCTTCACTGTCGTTCCTCCACAGTCGCACCAGGTCACTCATCGACGAGGCCCCGAGGTTTTTGGATAGCGCCGACAGTTCCCGGGCGATCTGGACCATCGCGAACGGACGGCCGAAATTGGCGGTCCCCACCTGGACTGCGCTCGCTCCGACAGAAAAATATTCGAGAGCGTCATCGACCGTGTCGATCCCACCGCAGGCGATGACCGGAATCTGCACCGCCTTCGCGGACTGCCAGACGAGCCGGAGCACGATGGGACGCACGGACGGCCCGGACAGGCCGCCGATGATGTTGCCGAGCGCAGGTTGATGCGTCAGCGGATCGATGGGCAGCGACGGCAGCGAGTTCGAGACGCAGACGGCGCTGGCGCCTGCACTCTCGGCGGCCTGGGCGCACACCGAAATGGACGGGACCATCGGTGACAGTTTGACGATCAGTGGCAGATCGGTCTCCTGCCTCACCTGCCGAACGACCTCGACGATCGCATCGGGATCCGCGCCGATGTCCATTCCATCCCGATCGAGATTGGGGCAGGAGACGTTGAGTTCGAGCGCCGAACCGCGACCACGGAGACCAGCGACCACAGATGCGTATTCGCTGGGACGGTGGCCTCCGACACTGATGATGGTCGGGATCCCCAGGGACTCGTAGGCGTGATGCAGGTGGGTCAGGTACCCGATGGGGCCCTGGCTCGGAATACCGACGCTGTTCACCATGCCGGCGGGGATCTCCGTCAGACGATGGGCGAGATTCCCTCCGCGAGGTTCGCTGAACACGGTCTTCGTGACGGCGGCGCCCAGCTCTTCCGCGGGAATGAGGCGTCCGAGCTCCGGTCCGAAGCAGCCGGATGCCGGCATCACCGGGTTGGAGAGACGAAGGGAGCCGATCATCACAGACAGGTCGATGTGTTGTGCCGAGTCGGGACGCTGCTGGTAGAAGGCTGCGCGCGAATCCGCACTGTCGGTGGTCGGGGCCAGGGAGGTGGTCAATCGAAGCGCCTCACAATTCGCTTCTCGATGAGTGTCACGACCGCATACAGGAGGTAGCCGATCAGGGCGAGCAGCATGAGAGTGATGATGACCAGGCGGATGTCGGCATTGTCCTGGCCCTGCTTCTCCAGGTAGCCGAGTCCGGCCTTCGCCCCGATGAACTCGCCGATGACAGCGGCGGTCACGCCCTGGAGCAACCCGAGCTTCAACCCCGCCGCCAGTGCAGGAAGGGAAAAGGGGAACTCGATGCGGAAGGCACGACGAACCGGACCCATGCCGGTGATTCGCGCGAGATCCTTCAACGTCGAGGGAATCGCGTTCAGGCGAGAAAGCATGTTGATGAGGACGGGATAGAAAACGACCAGGGTGATGAGGGTGATCTTCGAACCGATTCCGAGGCCGAGCCACAGGACGATCAACGGCGCGATGGATATTTTCGGGGTCACCTGCGCAACCACGATGAGGGGCATCAGGAGGCGCTGGATCCACCCGACATGGGCGAACACCATCGCGAGAACGATCCCGATGACAGCACCGAGCAGGCCGCCCTGCAGCACCTCCGCCACGGTCTGGGCGATGTGAATCTGCAGCGCGTTGGCGGCGAACAGCTCGACGGCGCGGTTTACGACGGATCCTGGCGTCGGAAGGATGTAGGAGGGGATCCCTGTGAGGGCGGCGACGGCCCACCAGATGAGTACGCCCGCGACCAGGGAGGCCCCTCCTACGAGAAGGGGCCTCACCCGTTGCGCGGTCAGTCGGTTAGAGATCACCGGGCTCGACGACCAGGGTCTTGGCCTTGAATGACGCCGGGATCAGCTTGAACTTGGCCTGCGCGTCGATGGCGGCCTGCCAGCGCTTGAGATCGCCGTAGCCGAGTCCGTTCTTCGTGGTGTCGCTCGAGTGCCAGAGGTCCGCGATGTACACGTCCTTGACGACCGTGGTGATCGCATCATCCTGACCGACGAACGTCTGGGCGTACTTCGCAATGGAGCTTGCGACGGCGTCCTTGGTGTTGGCGGTCACGTAGTCGATACCCTCATCGAGCGCCGCCGTGAATCCCTTGACGACCGCAGGGTTCTTCTTCAGGTAATCGGGGCTCGTCACGACGATGTTGCCGAACGACGGCAGATACTTGTCGCTGAGGATCTGGCCGACGGGGAATCCTGCCGACTGGAGTGCGAAATAACGCAGACGTGAGAAGACGATCGCGTCGACCTGACCGCTTTGGAGAGCCGGGACGATCGCGCCGGACCCGATGGTGACGACCTTGACGTCAGCGAGCGTGAGCTTCGCCGAGGCGAGCATCGCCTGGAGCTGGATGTAGTTCGGGCTGCCGAGATCCGTGACCGCGATCGTCTTTCCCTTGAGGTCGGCAGGAGACTTGATGCCGGAGGTGTCCTTGTTGAACATGAGTGCGCCGATTCCCTGCTGGTAGGTCGTGTGTACGACCTTCACTGCCACTCCATTGCCTTCGGCGGTGATGACCGAGTCTCCGTTCGGGAATCCGAATTCGACGTTGCCCGCTGCCACGTTCTGCAGGATGTCCGAGCCCTGAGCGTAAGCGAAGGTGACGTTCAGCCCGTGCTTCGCGAAATACCCCTGATCGACAGCCTCATAGAGCGGCGCGTAGTAGGGGACAGCCGCACCGTCGATCTGGATGGTGACGTTGGTGATCTTCGTGCTGCCGGCGCTTGCCGACGGAGCGGGCGTCGATTGGGCGGCACTGTCGGCCGGGCTGCACGCCGCGAGGCCGGCCACGGCCAGAGCTCCGACTATGGCGACGAGGGAGCCGCGTTTGATGCGTGAAAACATTTCTGTGAAGCCTTTCTTCAGCGTTGGGTGTGATTGCGTGTTATCGGATTTTGCGCCAGCGCAGCAGCCGCTTTTCGGCGAGGGTTATCACGCCGAAACCAGAGAGCCCCACCGCTACCGTCACGATGACGGCAGCGAGGAGCATGGGGATGTTGTACGAGCTGTTGCCGAGCACCATGAGAAAACCGAGGCCCTGCTGCGCGGAGATGTACTCGGCCAGGAACGCTCCGGTCATGGCGTCGATGATCGCCACTTTCGCGCCGGAGAAGAGCTCCGGTAGCGAACCGGGAAGCTGCACGACGCGAAAATAACGCCACCGACTCATGCCGAGGAGGTTCCCCAGCGTCTTCACATCGTTCGAGATGGAGGAGAGGCCGAGGTTCATGGCGACCATCATCGGGAAGAAGGTGAGCGCGAGGATGAGAGTCAGTTGGGATGCCGGGCCGAGCCCGAACCATAGGACCAGAAGGGGCGCGACGGCGATCTTCGGCGCCGCTTGCAGAATGACGATGTACGGCGCCGCGATCTCGCGTGCCCAGCGTGACGCCCAGAGCAGATATCCCAGCGCCACCCCGATGAGCACGCCGCCGACGAAGCCGATGAGGATGTTCCTCGCCGTGTAGCCGAGGTTGCCCCACAGCTGGCCGTTGCCACTCATCGTCAGAAGCGACTGGCCGACCGCCTCCGGTGAGGGGAGAAGGAACGGCGGCACCTTCGCCAACCGGACGTAGAAATACCACGCCCCGATGATGACAACGAGATAGATCAGCGAATAGGCGACATGACGGCCAATCGTCGGCAACCTGCGAACGTGGGCCTGGGAGGTGATGGCACTCATTCGAGCTCGCTTCGGAGGAGTCCGGTGAACCGGGCGAACTCCGGCAACTGTCGTGTGTCCGAATCGCGGTCTCGAGGCAGCGGCACAGTGTGGACCGCTTTGATCCGTCCCGGACGAGCACTGAGCACGACTACGCGATCCGCAAGATAGGTCGCCTCCTCGACGCTGTGGGTGACCAGCACGATCGTCTTGTGGGTCTGCGCCCAGATGCGCAGGAGGTCGTCCTGCA
>JAODMW010000213.1 GCA_025464815.1 Microbacteriaceae bacterium
ATGCGTCGAAGCTCGCCTTGCCGTTGCGATCGACCCCGGCCACGACCACGACCCCCGGCATCGTTGCGGGTGCCCCGACCTCGGTCGTGCCACTCCCCCGGTTGCCGGCGGCTGCGACGACTATGACGCCGTGTTCCATCGCATAGAGGAAGGCGTCGTCCCAGCTCGTCGGCCAGTCCAGCGTGTTGCGGGTGAGCGACATGTTGATGATGTCTGCGCCGTTGTCGACCGACCAGCGCACCGCTTTGGCGATCTGGTCATCCGAATCGGAAGATCCGACGCCGAACCCCACCGAAACCGCGAGGAGTTTCGCCTCGGGCGCGACGCCGATGACGCCGTCGCCCGCCCCATGGCCGTGCCCGGCGAGCATCGAGGCGACCATCGTGCCGTGCTGGCTGTCGTCGCCGATCGGCTTCTGGCCGTTCGCAGCGCCGACCCCCGAGACATCCGTACCGCCGACCACCGTGCCGGTCAGATCGGGATGGCTGCCGTCGATGCCGGTGTCGATCACCGCGACGGTGACGCCGGCACCTTTCGTGGTGTTCCATGCCTTGGTGATGCCATAACTCGTGAGCCAGTACTCGCGATCACGGATGCTGTCGGCGGATGCCGGAGCCACTGTGAACACGCTTGAGGCGAGCACAGAAGCGACGACCCCCAGCACTGCGATGCCGGCGAGCCATCGCGCTCGGTTCATCCGTCGGAGCTCTCGTAGTCTGCGCACTCGCAGACCGTTGGCGTCCACTCGGCCCACTCGAGCGCGAGGTCGCCGATCGGGTTCACGCCCGGTCCGGCGGCCAGCGCATGCGCGGCGAGCGCGTGCAGGCATTTGACCCGCTCCGGCATCCCGCCCGCCGAGATCCCCTCGATCTCGGCCACA
Organism: Microbacteriaceae bacterium; assembly: GCA_025464815.1. Lineage (GTDB taxonomy): Bacteria > Actinomycetota > Actinomycetes > Actinomycetales > Microbacteriaceae > Lacisediminihabitans. Next base: position 881 of record JAODMW010000213.1, read on the forward strand.
TTCTCGAGGCTCTCGCGGTCTGCGATGTAGGACTCATGGGCTGCCCGATACGCCGCAGCCGTGAACTCGTCGTCCAGGAGCGCCGCGAACTTCGGCATGACGCCGGTCGCCTCGAGCGTGGAAATCGCGGCCGTCGCCGCCGGGTGGGTCAGGTAGTAGAGGGTGGGGAACGGCGTGCCATCGTCGAGCCTCGGACCCGTGGCGACGACGGTCGGCGCCCCGCAGACGCAGCGTGCCGCGATGCCGATCACATTCCTCGCCGGGCGACCGATCTGCCGGGATACGATCGCGATCTCGGACTCGTCGGGCGGATCGAACGGCGGCGTGCTCATTTGTTTCCGATCACGGGCGCGACGATCTTGTCGGCCGGGGCGTCCGTGAGGCCCGCCGTGAACACCGACGACAGCAGCGAACCGACCCAGTCCACCTCGGTGGTCTGGATCTTGTCGCTGATCGGCTGGCCGTTCGCGGTCGTTCCGGCCGCGGCCCCCGTGTCGTCCAGCACGAGATAGCTGTAGTCACCGGGAAAGACGTAATTGAGCCGGCCACGAGCCTGCGCTTCGACGTAGTTGGGGTCGCTCCATCGCGCTTTCTGCGCCGCGAGATCCCCGACGGCGTTCTTCGCGTCCCGCACCGAAGCCTGCAACGCCGCGATCTGCTGCCGCTGGTCGATCAGGATCTTGAGCGACGGTGCGAGCACCACGACGAAGAGCACGATGAGGAACAGTGCTGTGATCGCGAAACCCGACAGGCGGATGCTGCGGAGCCACTGCCCCGACGCGGCCTCTTCGGGAAGCCGCACCGGCACACGTGTCGTTTTCGCGCGCTCGACTCTCGGCTGCCTCGTCATGAGAGAAGCCTAAATGGGGTGCTTGAGTTATACCTTGAAGCGCGGGAACGCGCCGCGGCCGGCGTAGGTCGCGGCATCGCCGAGCTCCTCCTCGATACGCAGGAGCTGGTTGTACTTGGCCACCCGCTCGCTGCGGGCGGGTGCACCGGTCTTGATCTGTCCGGCATCCGTCGCCACGGCCAGGTCGGCGATCGTCGTGTCCTCGGTTTCGCCGGAGCGGTGCGAGAGGATCGCCGTGTAGCCGCTGCGCTGGGCGAGGGCCACCGCATCCAGGGTTTCGGTGAGCGTGCCGATCTGGTTGACCTTGACGAGGATCGAGTTGGCTGCGCCGAGGTCCAGGCCCTTCTGCAGTCGAACGGGGTTGGTCACGAACAGGTCGTCACCCACGATCTGCAGCGTGCCACCGAGTTCGCTCGTGAAGTGCTGGTAACCCTCCCAGTCGTCCTCCTGCAGCGGGTCCTCGATGGAGACGAGCGGGTAGTTGGCCGCGAGCTCGGTGAAGTAGGCGGTGAGTTCGAGCGCGGAGAGCTGCTTGCCCTCGAAGTGGTATGAGCCGTCCTTGTAGAACTCGGTGGCTGCGACATCCGTGGCAAGGGCGATGTCCTCGCCGACCGTGAACCCTGCCTGGCTGATGGCTGTGGTGATCAGATCGAGCGCCTCACGGTTGCTCGACAGGTTGGGAGCGAAGCCGCCCTCGTCGCCGAGGCCCGTCGAAAGGCCCTTGCTGTGCAGCAGCGACTTGAGGGAGTGATAGGTCTCGACGCCCCAGCGGAGCGCCTCGCTGAACGACTCTGCGCCCAGGGGAACGATCATGAACTCCTGCACATCGATGTCATTGTCGGCGTGGGATCCGCCGTTGATGATATTGAGCAGTGGCACGGGAAGCACGTGCGCGTTCGGGCCACCGAGGTAGCGGAACAGCGGGAGGTTGAGTGAGTCGGCTGACGCCTTAGCGACCGCGAGCGAGACACCGAGGATCGCGTTGGCGCCGAGTTTCTTCTTGTTGTCAGTGCCGTCGAGCTCGATCATCGCCGCGTCGATGAGACGCTGGTCGGTGGCGTCGAAGCCCTCGAGAGCCGGGCCGAGTACGTCGATGACGGCAGCGACGGCCTTCTCGACGCCCTTGCCGCCGTAGCGCTTCTTGTCACCGTCGCGAAGCTCGTAGGCCTCGAACGCGCCGGTCGATGCTCCGGAGGGGACGGCCGCGCGAGCGACGATTCCGTCGTCGAGCAGAACCTCGACCTCCACCGTCGGGTTACCCCGTGAATCAAGAATTTCGCGGGCGCCTACAGCCTCGATCAAAGCCACGAGAGGTTCTCCTTATGCATAGTCAACGGTGCGTGGTCATCCTACTCGGGACCGGCCAACGGCCAGGCATACGGCCAGGTGAACGTCAGGCCTCGCGCAGCGCTCGGAACTGCAGCTGAGCAACGTCCGTGATGCCGACCGAGACCGTCGCGACCCGCGAGAATCCGGATGCCGCGAGCTGTTCAAGAAGCGGCTTGACGTTGCGAGGCGCGCGCTCCAGCCGCACCCGCCGGCCGCCGTCGACGAGCGCGGCCTTGAGCTCCATGAGCACGCCCGGCTCGACCCCCGCGTCGTAAAGGAGTGCGACGGCATCCGCGGTGCCCTCCGCGGGGAGTTCCACGAGATCGAGGATGCGTTCGAAGCCGATCGAGAATCCGGCGGCGGGCACGTCGGCACCGAGAAAACGCCCGATCATGCCGTCGTAACGGCCTCCACCGCCCAGAGAACTGCTCGACGCGGGGTGCGCGATCTCGAAGATCGTTCCCGTGTAATAGCCCATGCCGCGCACGAGTGTCGGGTCGAACTCGAAACGCGCGGATGGAACGGCCTCGCGGAGCCGCAGGAGGGAGTCGTAGGCCCTCGCATCCAGCCAGTCCGGAGTGTCGTCGCCGAAATACCAACCGCCGGGATTGTCACCGGAATCGCGTAGCACGACCGCGATCCCCTCCGTCTCGATTCCCAGTTCGGCGAGCTCGTCGAGCACTCCGCCGACGCCGACCTTGTCCAGCTTGTCGATCGCGATGAGCACCCGCTCGTGCAGGTGGACGGGCACGTTCGAATAGTCGAGGAGGGCGGTGAGGATGCGGCGATCATTGACGCGGATGCTCCAGCCGGTGAGCCCGAGCGCATCCATCGTCGCCGCGGTCGCCGTGACGAGCTCGACCTCCGCGAGTGGCCCCGCCTCGCCGATGATGTCGATGTCGCACTGAACGAACTGCCGGTAACGGCCCTTCTGCGGACGCTCGGCGCGCCAGACCGGCGCGATCTGAATGGCGCGGAACACGGTGGGCAGCTCGGCGCGGTGCGTGGCGTAGAACCGGGCGAGCGGCACGGTCAGATCGAAGCGCAGGCCGAGGTCGGTGAGGTCGAGCGGATCCTTCGCCACGGCCAGGTCGGCGGCGGTGAGCCCGCGCTTGAGCACACCGAACGCGAGCTTCTCGTTGTCACCGCCGAGGCCGGCGTGCAAGCGCGCGGAGTCCTCCATCACCGGGGTCTCGATCTCATCGAAGCCGTGCGACGAGAAGACCGACCGGATGACCGTGAGGACGTGTTCGCGCCGCGCCTTTTCCCCCGGCAGAAAATCGCGCATGCCACGAGGTGGGTTTACCGAGCTAGCCATGTGTCGATTGTTCCATGACGAACCCGCTCCCCCGTGTGGCCGCGAGGTTCTGGATGGCCTAGGACACCTGGTCGAGCAGGTCGTCGGCGAGCGCTGCCGCTCCGAGCAGTGCGACCACCCGTTGCCCGTAGCCCTCCACGACCCTTCCGAACGCAGCCGAGACACGTTCGGCGTCACCCGTCACGATCAGGTCGTAGTGGAGTCCGTAGATCGTATCGACCAGCACCCGCGCCTCGAGTTCTGCATCCGCCTGCGCCATGCCCATTCGCTCGAGCGCCTCGACCCCAGCCCGATGCCACCGGTCGAACATCGCGGCCGTGTTGCCGCCCCCGCCAGTCCGTCCCCCATCGAACAGCGCCGCTTCGAACTCCAACCGTTGCAGCTGAAGGTTACGGCGGTTCAGCGAAAGCTCCCACGAATTACGGATGTTGGCGAGGTGGGTCCCGATGTCGCCTGGCTCGTTCGCGACCGCTGTGACGACGAAGAGCTGGCGCTCCGACACCGCCTGCACGATCTCCCTCACCAGCTCGGCGCGGCTGCCGAAGTGATACACCAGCGTGTAGGTACTCACCCCGAGACCTTCGGCGAGGGTGCGGAAGGTGAGACCCGAAAGCGGCTTGTCGAGCAGGTACTCGACCACTTCGGCAAGCAGTGCCGGCTTTCGCTCTGGGTTGCTCATGCGGGCCACGAAATAAACATAACGGCCGTTTGCCTAATCCAAAACGATCGTCTAAAGTTGGTTCAACACGCTGTAGGTTCGCCGTTGATGCAAATCCGGCTCGACTTGATGGCCAAATAACCACTTGATAGGTCAAAAAGCTCTATCATCACGACCAGGCAGGCAGATCGGGTAAATCTGCTGGCCTGCGTTCGGAACAGCCTTTCACTGCGGAATTCCCAGCGAAATCGCATTCCGGACTGCGGTGCCCTTCTCATTCGGGTTGAGGAGGGCACCATCTCT
>JAODMW010000219.1 GCA_025464815.1 Microbacteriaceae bacterium
TACACGCTCGAGGTCTCGACCAACGGCACGACCTGGACCACGGTCAGCACGGGCATGGCATACGGATGGAAACGGCCGATCTCGATCACGCCGACATCCGCCCGCTACATCCGTATCACCCAGACGGGCGTCGCGCCGCAATGGTGGTCGATCGACGAGGTGAGCGTCTGGTCGTCGTACTGATCATTTGAAGGCGAAGGCCCCGCTCGAGATGCTCGAGCGGGGCCTTCATCATGAGTTCCGCGGTTCGTAACGGCACAACATAATATGTGGGCATGAAGGTGGTCGCGGTCTACAGCATCAAAGGCGGAGTCGGAAAGACGACAGCGGCGGTCAACCTGGCCTGGGAGGCGGCGCACGACCTTCGCGTTCTGCTCTGGGACCTGGATCCTCAGGGCGCCGCAACCTATCTGCTGCAGGTCAAGCCCAAGCTCAAGGGTGGGGTGGATTCTCTGGTGAGCGGCAAGACTGTCGCCGGAGCCGCCGTTCGATCGACGACCTATGAACAGCTCGACGTGCTGCCCGCGGATGACAGCTACCGCGAACTGGATCTCGTCTTCGACGCCGCGAAGAAATCCACCCAGCGCATCGAGAAAGTGCTCGACACCCTCGCGGACGACTACGACCTGGTGATCCTCGACTGTCCGCCAGGGGCATCCCTCGTCGCCGAGAACGCCATGCGCGCCGCCGACATCGTCGTCGTACCGCTCGTACCATCGCCGCTGTCGCTCCGATCGTTGGATCAGGTAAAGGGAATCGTCGCCGAGTCCACCCGACCCGCACCGATTCTGGGGTTTCTGTCGATGGTGGATCGCCGCAAGACCGTGCATCGAGAGGCCGTCGAGAGCCTGCACAACGATCACAAAGAGGTGATCGAGCTCGTCGTCCCTTCCACGGTCATCGTCGAACGGATGGGAACGGAGCGCGCGCCGATCGCCACCTACGCCCCTCGCGCCGAGGCCACCCTCGCCTACGAGCGACTGTGGAAACGGATCCAGTCCGTGGTGAAGGCCAAACAGGCCAAGCACAAGCGCTGAAGCATCGCGGACGAGCAGCGCGACTTACTTCGACTGGAGCACCGTTTCGGCTCTCTCATTCCCGGACATCGTCAGACGGACCAGCCGTCCGCCGAAGTGAGGACATGCTCGACCGCGCGCTCTTCGATCGCTCGCGCCGCGGGCGAGGTGCGCGCGGAGGGCACGGGGAACGTGTCGGAATCGACACGCACCGGCGGCCACGCAGCGGCGCCGGTCAGCTGCGCCCCGGTGGCATTGACGCCCACGGCGACGAGGGAGGTGACATCCGTCGTTTCGTGGATGAGCCGGCGGGGGTCATTCTTCTCCAATGTGGACGGCATCGGCCGTCCTCTCATATGCCGCGCCCGAAACCTGCACGGCTCGGATGCGTTCGATGTCGAACTTGGGCTTGCGGTCGAAGTCGTAGATGCCGTTCTCCTCCTGGAAGGTGTCGGTGAGTTGGGTGTAGCAGTAGCCGAACATCCCCGGATCGTCGAGCAGCACTTGCGTGAGCCCCTCGAACCGCTCGTGCCAGGCCTCGAGGCTGTCCACACGCTGCCCGTAGCCCCACGAGGTGTCGCGGTTCGGATCGTCGGATGACATCTGCTCCTCGGCGACGCGTGCGGCGTTCCACCAAATGCCGCCGTACTCCGATACGAAGTACGGCTGCCCGGAGTATCCGTACGAGATCGGGATGCCGTCGCGATCGTTGAGGTACGGGCGTCCATCCCGCAGTCCGGCCTGCTCGGCCCGGAAACTCTCCGGATCCTGCTCGTAGGAGTGGGAGTCGTAGACATCCGCACCACGAACGCGATGCGAGTAGCCGGACGCGTCGATGACGGGGCGGGTGGGATCGGCAGCCTTGGTGGCCAGATACATGCCGACGGTCACGTCATCGAGTTGGGTCATCCGGTCGTGCAGCAGCTGGTGTGTCTCGTTGAGTGGACACCAGCCGATGATGGAGGGGTGGCTTCGGTCGCGCGTCACGACCTCGAGCCACTGGCTGATGAACGAGGCCGTCGGCTGCTGGTTGTCGCCTGCGGGCCCGTTGCCCGAAACGCCCCAGTCCCCGAACTCGCCCCACACCAGGTAGCCAAGGCGATCGGCGTGGTAGAAGAAACGCTCCTCGAACACCTTCTGGTGAAGGCGCGCACCGTTGAAACCCGCCGCCATCGACAGCTCGATGTCACGCCGCAGCGCCTCGTCGTCTGGCGACGTCATCAACGTGTCCGGCCAGTATCCCTGGTCGAGCACGAGCCGCTGGAACACGGGCTCGCCATTCAACAGGATGCGGCTGCCGCTGATCGCGACGGAACGCAAGCCCGCGTACGACTCGACCTGGTCGACCACGTCGCTGCCGGACGTCAGCCGCACCGTCAGCCCGTACAGGTGGGGATCCTCTGGCCCCCAGAGGCGGACGCGATCGGCCGGGACATTCAGGGTGAGGCGGGGCGCGAGGTCACCGGCGTCCACACTCGCCGACACGACCTCGCCTCGCTCGTCGGTCAGCGTCGCTTCGAGCCTCAGGCCGTCGTCTGCCTGATGGCTGAGATCGGCTGTGACGAGGAAGCTGCTGTCCGCTCTCTGCGGCACTATGTTCAGCGACCGGATGTGCGCGGCGGCCACGGGCTCCAGCCAGACCGTCTGCCAGATTCCGGTTGTGCGTGTGTAGTTGCAGCCGGTATTCCGGTACCAGGTCGACTGCTTGCCGCGGGCCTGCGGCTCCGTGGGGGTGTCGCGCGCACGCACGACGATCGTCACCTCGTCACCTGCTATCGCGATCCCGGCGAGCGATGCCGTGAACGAGCTGAACCCGCCGCGATGGCGCGCCACCTCGACGTCATTGACCCAGACCGTGGCGTCGTGGTCGACGGCCCCGAAGTGCAGGAGCACGTCGCGCCCCGCCCAGTCCTCCGGGATCTTGACGATCCGCCGGTACCAGACAGCGTGCAGAAAGTCGGTGTTCTCGACTTCCGACGCGCGCGACTCCGGTGCAAACGGGACCAGGATCCGGCTGCCGAGGTCACGGGTGCGCAGCCCGCGATCGATCCCGGAATCGCCGCGGTCGATTTCGAATTGCCAATACCCGTTGAGGGTGAGCCAGTCCGGGCGCACGAGTTGCGGTCGAGGGTATTCCGGCTTCGGAATGGATGTCGGCAAGGAGCCGCCTTTCTGTGCTGTGGTGGTGCTCATGCCTTCACCGCACTACTCGTCATGCCTGCGACGATCCGCCGGTTGAAGAAGATAGTAGAGAATGAGCGACCTACGTCGAGCAACACACCCTGAGCTCGCTGACGTGATCGCCGCGAGCAAGCGTGGAGCGACTTCATCGTCCTGCTTCCTAGGAGGGGCTCTTTGCCTCGATGCAAAGAATGTGCGTTCACCATAGCCCGGGATTTGCCTCGATGCAATATATGGTTGTCGCGGAGGTCACAGTGACGAGTCGGCGTGAGGTAGCCCGGGCTGCGAACGTGTCGGTGCGCACGGTGAGCAACGTCGTCAGCGGGTACGTTCACGTCGCAGAAGCGACGCGGCTCAAGGTGCTGCAGGCGGCAGCAGATCTCGACTACCGGCCGAGCGAGATGGCGCGGAGTCTCAAGCGCGGTCGCTCCGGTTTGATCGGCCTTGTCCTGCCGGAACTGGATACCTCGTATTTCGCCGAACTGACGCGGGCGTTCGTCGAGGAAGGAGCCAGGCGCGGCGTCACAGTCGTGATCGATCAGACCGACGGCGATCTCGAACGCGAACGCTACCTCATCGACCGCACCGACTACGGATCCTTCTTCGATGCGCTGATCATCAGCCCCCTCGCGCTCAAGCCGGAGCACCTGGCGGCGATCGCCGAGGATAGGCCGCTCGTCTTCCTCGGAGAGAACCTCTTTCCTCGTTTCGATCAGGTGATGATCGACAATCGGGTAGCGGCGCGCGAGGCGGTCACACACCTCATCGCATCCGGAAAGCGCCGAATTGCGGCAATCGGTGCGGAGCGCGCGGAGCACGGCTCGAGCTCCCAGCGCCTGGCCGGCTACCGCGACGCACTCGAACTCGCAGGGCGGGAAATGGGACAGCCGTTCGTCGAGTACATCGAGTACGTCGATGCGTTCCGGCGGGCCGATGGCGCCGCCGCGATGGCACGCATTCTCGACCGCCCGGATCCTCCCGACGCTGTCTTCTGCTTCTCCGACCCGCTCGCCCTGGGAGCGCTGCGTACTCTCCTGACTCGCGGCGTGCGTGTTCCCGAAGAAATCGCCATTGTCGGGTTCGACGATATCGAGGATGGCGCGTTCAGCACCCCGACGCTGTCGACGATCAGCCCGGACAAGCAATTCATCGCTCGTACGGCCCTCGACCGAGTCGAACGCAAGCTCAGCGGGGCGGCTCCGTTGTCGGGAGAGCTGACCATCGCGCCCCATCGATTGACCATCCGGGAGAGCACCGGATCTCGATGATCGCCACTCGTGAACCTGACGCCACCGGCGCGAGCTCCTGCGATTTTTGCTGCTGAGGGCCAGCCCCGTACTGGGGGTGAACCACTCAGTCCGTCTGCAGATAGCGTCAGAGCTCGGGGGTAAGGAATGACTTCGGCTGACGACGTAGAAGCGCGCGTAGATTTCGCTGGGATTCAGGCACCCTCCTCGCGCGAGGCGGGTTACGCCGTAGCGCTCAAGTGCCTTCAGGTGCAGGCGGATGCCGAGGCTCGCGATCCTTTGCTGAGAACGGCCCAACGCGTGGTGCTGCACGAAGATGCATGGCCCTGGTACGCGGGCGCTCTCGGGGAGATCGAAGTCGGCGAGATGCTCAAGGCTCTCGGCCCGGAATGGTTCGTGCGACATTCAGTGCCGATTGGTACGGGCACGAAGGATGTCGACCACCTGGTCATCGGGCCTGGTGGAGTCTTCGCGATCAACACGAAGCATCATCGAGACGCGTCCATCTGGGTCGGTGACTATGTCCTTCGAGTGAACAACGCGAACACCCCACACCTGAAGATTGCACAAAGCGACACACGTGATGTCGCACGTCGATTGGCGACCAAGGTCGGTTTTCCAGTGCCAGCGACTTCCGTCATCGCCGTTCTGAACGCGAATTCGATCGTCGACCGAAGAGCGCCCGACAACCGCCCGGTCTCCGTAGTCGACGCGAAACGGCTCACCGCTTGGCTCGTTGCGAAACCGCGGCAACTAAACGACACCAAATTGGCGCTGATCAAGCTCGCGGCCGAGGAACCCGAAACATGGCATATCGATCCGCGAGCAGCCGACACTCTGCGGGTGATGCAACGATTCGATCGACTGGCAGCTCAGGTCGCGACCCCGAGCGCTCCTACACGGTCGCCAAGGCGAATCCGCGCTACGCCGCGGCGAGCCCCTGCGCGTAACACTGAACGGCATCGAAAACTCCATCGCACGACGCAGTCCGCCGCCAAAGACAGGGGATACACGGCGCGGACGCTTCTGACGACTCAAACAACCTGCGACACTTACCCCGTGAGCGAGCGAATATTCATGGCAGACAAACGAAAGTTGGTCACGTCGCCCGTGTTCGATTCTTACTGGCGGCTCGCGCACGAACGCCAACTTATCTTCCATGCGCGGTCGCGCGGGCTGCCCGGACCCTGGACGGATAACCCGATCCTGTCCGCTTACCGGTTCACCAACGCCTACCGAGCCGCGGATCGCGTTTCGCAACGCCTGATTGACGTTGTCTACAGTGGCTCGCAAGAACCGGAAGATCTGTTCTTCCGCGCTCTCTTGTTCAGGATCTTCAACAAGACAACGACGTGGGACGCTCTCGAAAACGCACTTGGGGAGGTGAGCTGGTCCGAGTTCAACTTTGGGGTTGCGTCCAAGACACTCCATCAGCTGATGGCGGTCGGCGAACGAGTCTACTCAGCCGCCTACATCATGCCCTCGCCAGCATTTGGCGCGGAACGAAAACACGATAATCATCTTCTTCTACTCGAATGGATGATGAAACATGATCTTCCGGCCACCGTGCAGGGCGCCTCTTCGTTAAAAGACGTGTACGAGATCCTTCGGTCGGTGCCATCTTTCGGCCCATTCCTCGCCTTCCAGATGACGATCGACCTCAACTACAGCTCGCTGATCGACTTCGACGAGAACGACTTTGTCGTCGCAGGTCCAGGCGCCCTAAGCGGTATTAAGAAATGCTTCGTGGACGCTGGCGGACTTGGCCCTGAAGACGTGATCCGATGGATGTGCGACACGCAGCGCAGCCACTTCAGCCGCCTGGGCCTTCCGTTTCAGAACTTGTACGGCCGTGACTTAAAGCTCATCGATTGCCAAAACCTCTTTTGCGAGACTGACAAATACGCGCGGGTCGCTCACCCTGACGCCGCAGGAATTGGGAACAGGACGAAGATCAAGCAGCATTACGACGATTCAACTCCGACTCCCGCGCGTCGCCTGTCTTTCCCACCGAAGTGGAACCTCGGCCTGACCGGGGAGCCCGAGGCTCCTAATGTTCTGGCGGACGAATCCAGTGAAGATAGTCGTGCGCAGCAGCGACGAGCCCGTCATCATCAAGCTGCTTGATCACGGACTCCGTGCGCTCGATGTCTAACGTGTGTCGCCATGTCCAATAGATCAGCAACATGATGGAGAATTGCCTGAGGAGCTGATCCTCGGGGCGCCAGTCATCATCGAGATTTCCCGCTCTTAATGACCTCTCCCAACGGAGCGTCTGCCGAAGTTGCTCATCGAACTCGTCAAGCGATGCCGTCACTCGACTCATTGTCTGGGCGTTTGAGTACGCATTCTGAGAGGGGGTGGCGGAGATCGTCTCCGCGCGGCCCAAATGCCGATCGTAGAGGTGGAGCGAACCCACGAAGTAGACCTGATTACCGACCTCCGCGCCGAGCGACGAAGCGATGAGGTCGTGCAGGACGCTCCACTCAAAAGAGTTAATTCCCGAGAACCCCCACATGATGTCCATGCTCCTCGCGACAACATGCATGTCGAGTCGACCATCCCGAAGGACGAACTGGAGCCAATTGTTGCAAGGGATGTCCGTGCTCGGTTCGAAATCGCGCGCCGGGTCAAACAATGAGATCACAGCGCGTCGACTGGTGGGGTGTTCGCGGAGAAGTTCAACGACCGCTGCAACTTGATCCACTCCTAACCAGCTGCGCATGCGAGGGCCGTAAGCTCCGCGCCAGGTCTTGCCATCGTCCGAGAAGTCGAGCGCGCGTGGAAGATAGGCGCTCAGATAATCCAAGTCGTCACGTCCTGACAACACCCACAGCGTCTCGGCGATCGAGGCGAAGACATTGTTGTGACGTTCGGAATCTACAATGCATCGCTCGCGAGGGCGCTCCAACGTAAAGCTGACCGCGAGAAGCTCACGAGTGCTTTGAGTGCGGGACTCAACCGGCGCGCCGTCGCGCAGGATCTCTTCTAGGAGGCCACGAAAGGCGGCGGTGGCGTTCCTGAACACTCGGCTACTCAATTCGATCCCCTCTGGATCAGCTGTCTATCCGCGAGTTCGGCGATCACGAACTCAGTGACTCGATCGGAGTCGCCGTCGGGAACCTTCACCGTCCTCTCGGGATGCCGGGCCGCCATCAACTCGTACGTCTTCACGATCTCGGGCTTGTTCCGATGATCGGGATCATGGATCACGGTAAAGAGGAAGACGATGTCTGGCGTCGTGTCGGCCCAAATCGAGTCAATCAGCGACTGGACCGCCGCCTTGTCGCCGGGGCTGAATCCAAAATTGGGATCGCTGAGTCCATATGCGACCATCGACCACCAGAATCGGTCGAGCACCACGGACCCCTTCAGGAGCGCCCCTTGAATCGCGTCGCGGTTTTCCGCATGGCTAGCGAGATGCAGTAGCTGCCGAGCAAGGGGGTTGAGCCGATGACTCGACTCCAAGATCTCGTAGATTCTGGGGGTCACCTCACCGAATCCGCTCGGCATATGGAGATAAGAGGTTGCCGTCTCGCCCGAGTCGGACCGACGCAAAGCATCCAGCTGTGTTGACTTTCCCGTTCCGTCCAATCCCTCGAGGACCACAATCGTGCCGGGATTGAAGGTGAACAAGATCGGCCTTTCGGGGTCAGAGCGCGCGGCTCTCTAGTTCAAAAATTGACTTTGACTCTGAAATCGCGAGTTAGATACTGCCAGACTGACTGCATACGAATAGTCCTTGACTAGACCGTACCCAATATGTCTGTAGGGAGCTGGAAGCGTGCCGTTGATCTTGCAGTTGTCTGACTTGCATTTGGGTACGTCTCCGGCCCACGAGTACTTTGGCGATCACAAGGTTCCTCTGATCCCGGAGGAGGAGCGCCTTGGCCGCAATTCTCTTCTTCGGTCGAGCCTGCGCGAGCTCGGGGAATGGCTACGCGCCGAAGGCTTGGTTCTCGACGCGATCGTGATTGCTGGCGATGTCACTTACCAACTCAATCTAGACGGATATAAAGCTCTTGCGCCTCTCCTTTCCGAGCTCCAAGGCTCGATTCCTGATGCCTCGAAAATCATGGTCGTCCCGGGAAATCACGATGTGAAGCGCGGAACCGACCCATCTAGTCCCGAGCGATATGACGCGTTCGTTAAGGGGATTGACGCTCTGGGTTACGTGCGCCCGTACCTGGAGGGTGTGGATATCACCCGACAAGGTCAGCTGACAGCAACCACGCGCGCTCCAATCATCGAGGGCGCAGACGGGGACTTCACGATTGTTGGATTGAATAGCTCGAACTTCTCGCAGATCCAGCTTCTACCACCTGAAATAGTTGAAGTCGCTGTACGGAAACTCGAGAAGTCGAAGCACACGAAGGAAGTCGACCTATTGATCGCCGACTGGCGTGATCGCGGTCACTTCGACATGGCACGAATTGGCGGCGCACAACGGAGATGGGCTTCCCAAGCGCTCCGCGAAGCCAACCTGACCGCTCGGCCGGACGATATCGAGCCCATCCGGATAGCCGTGTTCCATCACCAACTCCTGCCGGTATCGCTTGATGAAGAGGTCAAGCCCTTCGACGCTCTCGTCAACTTGAGCGAGGTTCGAGATTGGCTTGCTGCGAATCAGATCGATCTGCTTCTGCACGGACACAAGCACGTGCCAAAAATCTACGAGGACCGTTACCTTCCGGAGCATGAGGAAAATCCACAAGAGCGTCGAGTTCTGGTCTCTTCGACCGCGACCGTCGGTCTCGGCCAGGGGCGAAATGGTGAAGTCGGCAAATTGATAAAGATCGACACCACCCGTCCGACGCTTCGGCGTATCTCGATTGCGAGCGTTCCTGCGCGTGACCACGGTGTTCCGCTTCGGGAACTGACCTACGTGACTTCTGACCTCGGCAACCCCCGTGTACCGAATAGGCCCCAAGTCTTCGAAGGCAACACAACACAAGAAGTGCACGAACAATTGCTTGCCGCTCTTGAGGGCGAAAACCCGTCCGGCGTGTTGATGTGCCACATCGGGGAAGGGTCGACAGCAGCGAAAATGCCAACCTCATTCCCGACAATTATCAAGAATCCGATGACGGCTGAAGACTTCGCTGAGCTCGTCGAGATCTGGCAAGCAAAGCAACCTCTCTCAAGCATGCGCTTCAACCACGGCGAGCGCATCTCGAACTTCCATGAAGTCGATCAGCTGGAAACGGCCGCGCGAGCGCTCGCTACAAACTCCGACAGCAGCCGCGCGGTGATGATATTGCTCGATCCCGCACGTGACGACCTCTCCAGCTCGGATATCGATGCTCCCTCATTCTGCCTCGTCCAACTCGTACTGGATCGGGGTCGTCTGGACGTGGTGGGCTACTTCAGAAAACAGGAAATGCGATTCTGGTGGCCAATCAACGTTTCGGAACTTCATCATTTGCAGCTCGAGGCAGTCAGAAAGCTCGGCCAGATGGGTACCGCTGCATCGCCAGGGTCCATTACGACCGTAACCGCCGTTCCGACCGCCGGCCAGTCCGTGCCGCGAGTCGCGATACCTCGGATCGACCGCGATTCCCAACGGAAGCCAGAACGAATTCTCGAGATGTCGCTCGCAGTATTTGGGCAGCCCAAAGGTGACAACGAAGACCTCATCGGATACTGGCGCGACCTCATCTCGGACTGTACTCCCCCAGTAGACGAAGCAGCCGACGGAACTCCGGCCGCTACGGAAGGCTTATCCAAGCTGTGCGAAACGCTGGATGTGCTAGCGAGGGTCTACGGCAAGAGTGACTTGCACCGCGAGCTGACGTCGACGCTGAAAGCTATCAGGCTGCTTAACCACGACTACTTAGGTGATCGACGAGACGGCGGGGGCAACGCCTTCGCCGCCTGGACCAAAGGACTTGCACCCGCGCTGGATGATCTGCGTGAACAAGTCGACGAGATTGAGGAACGACTAAAAATCGCGCCAGCCCTTTAGGCCATCAAAGACCGGACCCGAGCCTCAGCTTGTCTCGGCGAAAGACCACGCTGGGTATCGTCCGTCTCAACCTTGGCGTACACGTTGATCCGCTCAATCGTGTCGCCACCCGACGTTGTCAGCACGATAGCTCCTCCGAAAACGCCTGGTGCGAACGCCACCGCCCATAGACGTGAGCGGCCGTCAGCGGCCACGGGAGCGTTCGCTCCCAACCGAAGAGTGCCCTGATCGTGATGATCCCAGACCCAATTCAAGCCGCTGTCCTTAGAGGAGCGCACGTCGACAACAAGCTCGTCCCCGACGCGCAGGATGATGTCGATCTGCTCGGACGGATCCTTGAATACTCTCAGGTCCCCGCGTGCGGCGCCGAGAAGGGCGGAGCCCTTAAGTTGCCTCTTGGCATCGCGAGGACCGGCCTTGCTGAAGTCCAACGCGTCACCCCGCGACAGCCTACCTAGCTCCCACAACCTCCAGGCGGCCGCAGCGTTACTCACGCCCGCCTCGACGCTCAACCGATAAACGTCCGAAGCGCTTAATACGGGAAGGTTTCGAAGGTCCAGACGCGTCAAAATGCGGTTCATCAGTCCTAGCGGCATTAGAAAGGCGCTCGCGAACGTGTCCGCAGCAATCTCAATGTCCGTGGCGGCCTCTGCGGTCACCCTGTCGGATCGGTCGATAACGGAGCCATGGCCGAGGTAGTGATGCCCAAGTTCGTGGGCAGCCGTGAATCGTTGCCTCCGAAAGGGCTCTTTGTTATTCACGCAGATCCCGATCGCGTAACCTTCACGGAGGTAGTACCCGGCCAGTCCGCTATCGAGCGCCGAGGCGACCACCCAGATGCCCTCATCCTCTGCCACTCGAAATGGATCGATCGACCGCGAGAGATCGAGGGCTAATCGGGCGTGCAAACGCGCAGCCATCATGCTGGCGTCGGCACGTACGTCTACCAAGGGCGGGGTCTTCTCGTCAGTTGTTTTGGTTCTTTGGGGCTGTGCCAGCGTTCCTCAGGAACTCCGCGAACTGAAGCAGCTGAAGCTTGCCATCGTCGCTCAAATCACGAGTCGTCCTAAACAGAGCGCTGGTAGTGGCGTCTTCGAGCACAGCTTTGCCCAGCAGTTGATCCCCGGTCGTGCCATAAAGGTCAGCTAGCCGGCCTAGCTCCACCCCAGTTATCCGGCGCCGTCCAGTCTCAATCGCGCTTACGGCGGCCCGCGACACCTTCAACGTCTCAGCGACCTGAGCCTGACTAAACCCTAGAAAGAGGCGACGTTCTTTTATCCTCTCGGCGAGCGCGTCGGCCTCTTCATCTTGATCGAACTCGGAAGTAGGCACGTTCTACCTAATCACAGTGCTTAAGGGTTGAGCGCTTAGGGGGAACACGCCGACCGCGACGGCAAGCGCCGCATCTCCTTCGTGGGACATCGTGACTTCCCATCTCCATGCATGAGCGTTGTAAGGCCAAAGCTCGTACCCTGCCCGCCGGACCTGAGGACGTCCGCCGGGTTCACGGACGATATCGATCTGATCTGGTCGAATTCCGCGAAAGCCAGTACCGATGGCTTTTACGACGGCCTCTTTCGCGGCCCAACGAGCAGCTAAACGATCCATCCGCCCACTCGCATAGTCAAGTTCGGTACGCGTAAACCGCGTTTGCAGGAAGTGCTCCCCACCAGTTGCTTTGCTCTGCCTTTCGAACTCGAGGATGCTGACGGCATCGGCACCAACTCGAAAACCCTCCCCGAAGTAGTCGAGTAGCTCTAGACCGCGTTTGATCTCGTCGCCGAACAAGTCGCTAGGCAACCCGGGCAGCTTCCGGCAGATCTAGATCGTGCCACCCGACACCCAATGGACGCGCCTGAAGTTCGATCGGAGTTGGCTCGCCACTCGCGGCGATCGCTGCAGACAGAAGCTTCGCCGCACCGGGCAACCCGTCGTCGGCATGGCCAGTCACCACGAGAAGATTCCCGACCTCGAGCCCGGCTTCGTTAGCGAGAAAATTCATGAGACGCCCCAGACCGACGAAATTTCCGTATGCCCGATCGATATAGGTGTGATGGCGGTATAAAGCTGCGAGTGACAGTCGCCCGTCATCGAGGGTAAAACTAAGGTGAGCGAGGCACGGCCCGCCTCTCCGGCGCGAATCCGTGCGAACATCCGCGTGCAGCAAGGCCGTGGAAGTAGCGGCACCCTCGCCTAGCGCCATGATGGGCGCTTCGTAGATATCTGCCCAATGCCGGTCGCCGCGGAGCCGAGCAAGTATCTGTTCAAGCTGGTTCGTCGTCTCGCCGTCCGGCGTGGGGTAGGCGACCAAACGTTGGATGTACGTTCCCCACCCCGCAGCATTGCCTCGCCGGACGGTTCCGCCTGAAATGACGTTCACGAAGAACCGCTCCGCGGCGCCTTCGCCAGGGCGATACTGGGCGATCGGGAAGATCGTGTTGGCCACGGTGTGGACGCTTTGAACGTGCTTGTCTCTCTGCAAGTCGCTGAGGTGAAGCTCGATCTCTCGGCGTATCCCGAGATCCTCTATTAACGGGTTCTTGATCTCGACCGAGAGGTTGACCGCCCCTCGGGGGCGGCTCCTGACAACCGCGAAGGCATTGAGCCACGCGTCGCCAATATCGGTACCCGACACGAAGTCTGCCATCTAGACCGCCGACAGCACGGGGAGTACGAGGCGGATGAGTGAGTCGATCGATGTGTATTGGCTTCGCTTGAGTTCCGAGGGACCAGGAAGTCGCACCCCAAGCACGACCTCGAGGCCGGCGATGACACTCTCGGCGACCTTACTATCTAGGTCGTAGTTTCCGTCACCGCCTCGAGCCTCGATCGCTGCCTCAATATCCGAGGGGTTATAGCCCTCTACGCTCGCTAGTACGCGGATAAGCGCCTCGCGCACTTGCTGCCTTGTGAGCGCCATGCCCCAACCTCCTGCTCTATTTCAAATCATCATAGCGAACAAGTGATTGAAAATCAAGCATTGAGAATTTATCTAGGAACAGGCCCTCTGGGGCTAGCTGCAGGATCTTAGTCATAGACGCGCACCCGCTTTCAGTCGGCATGGTCGCGGATGTCGAACACAGAGAGTCAGCGCGATTCTGTTGACTGCGCCGACGGACCGGTCGTTCAAGTTGCCACTAGTTATAAAACTGATGGAGGTTGTTGACAGTTGGTCTTCCTGATGGAAGGAAGACTTCATGACATCAACGATCTCTGCTTCGGCCGAGCGGGAGCTCAAGCGCAGGGCGAAACATAAGCTCGCTGTGCTGCGGCGCGTCGAGGAAGTTAGTGGGAGTGTGGCGGCCACGTGCCGCTATTTCGGCATCACGAGGACCGCCCATTACAAGTGGCGCAAGCGCTACGAAGAAGAAGGATTCGCGGGGCTACGGGATCGTTCCAGCGTTCCGCACCGGTCGCCGAACGCGACCAGCGCGGAGTGATTGAGAAGATCCTGTGCTGCGCCAGCAGTATCACTTCGGGCCGCACAAGATCGCGATGTACTTGAAGCGCTATCACGACATCACGATCAGCCCGTCCGGGGTTTGGCGCATCCTGAGCAAACTCGGGCTGAGCCGCCTGCCAGCGTCCCAGCGTTACGCAAGGAGACCCGCTGGAAGCGTTACGAGAAGCAGCGGCCAGGTACTCAGCTGCAGGTCGATGTGAAGTTCATCGAGCCTTTAGGCCAGGTCGGTTGCAAGAAGCGCTACTACCGATACACAGCGATCGACGACTACACCCGCCTAAGGGTGCTGCGTGCCTACCCGAGCCACGATCAGCAGACCGCGATACGGTTCATCGAACATATGCTCTCAAAACTGTCGTTCAAGGTCGAGCAGGTCCAAACCGACAACGGCAGGGAGTTCGGCCAGATCTTCCACTGGCACCTGCTCGACAAGGGCATCGGCCACCACTACATCAAGCCGGCCACACCCCACTGAACGGCAAAGTCGAGAGATCCCACAGAATCGACTCGGAAGAGTTCTACCGTCTCCTCGAAGGCCAGGTCGATCGACCCCGCGGCGCCCTCGCCGGAAGCACCCCCTACGAGCGACTCAAGCAGAAAACCCAAGGCCCACTGTCATAGGCCTCCGCCAGTTACACAACTAGGCCGCACAGGCAGGTCAGGTAAACGCCTGCTTAACGAAAGAACGCCGCCAATCTCTGGCGGCGATCTTCTCGGCAGTGGACCCTAGGAGATTCGAACTCCTGACCTCCTCGATGCGAACGAGGCGCGCTACCAACTGCGCCAAGGGCCCTTAGTGCGTAGCTACGTTATCAGGTTTCACGAGGGGGTTTCGATACGGTCGCTGCGCGACCTACTCAACCCACACAGGTTTCGCGAGGGGGTTTCGATACGGTCGCTGCGCGACCTACTCAACCCGCAGCGGTGCGCGACCCTACTCAACCCGCAGCGGCGAGCGACGTGCTCAACCGGCAGCGGTAACCAGCCCGCGACGACGACGGAGCACGGCGTCGAGATCGGTCTTGCCGCCCTGCGGCTCGTCGATGAAGCCCATCCGCGCGAAGCGGCTCGGTACGGCGGCCGCGGGGCGGATCGGCGTGACCTCCGGCTCCTGGTGGGCCTTGCGCAGCGCCTCCTCGGCATCCGCAGCAGCCTGCCGCAGTTCTGCCGCGGCCTCGAGGGAGGCGATCACGGCACGCTCGACCTGCGGGCGGGCCATGTAGAGGGGCTTGGGCACCGGCACCGGGGTCCAGGTTGCCTGGGCGGGCGCCTGGGGAACGGCGACCCTGGCTGGCCGCTCGACGACCACGGGAGGGCGGGCCCGGAGGCTGCGGGCGAGTTCGACGCGGGCTCGGCTGACGGCGGCCATCTGCCCCAGCATGACGAAAGCCCCGAGCGCGACAACCGCGCCGGTGGCGAGCAGGCCCCAGGTTCCGGCGGCCATGAACTGTGCGATCCCGAAACCGGACGCGACGAGCGCCGCGAGGAGCACGACCGAGGTGACCGCACGGGAGCGGCGGAGCCTGCGCGACGCGGACGAGCCGACCGCGACATCCGCCGCGATGGCAGGCTGGGTCTCGGCGAGACGGCGGGTGGCCTCACGGGCAAGCGCAGCATCCTGAGCTTCTGCCACGGCGGCTGCACGCTGCAGCTGCTTCTTCAGCACTCGCTCCTGAAGAGCGGCGCTGCGGGCGGATGTCTCCGCACGCACCTGCTGCGGAACCTCGGCGGTCTCGGCCATGATGCGGAGTGTCTGCTGCAGCCGGATCGCGTTGCGCTCGGTCGCGAGATACTCGCGCCGACGCAGCCAGGTCGGCACCAGATATACGAGCCAGAGCAGCGCGGCGAGCGCAATGACCACGCTCGATCCGATGCCGTCGACTCCCATAGTCCTACGGTACGAGTGCGGACCACTATTGCGGCCGATTAGGCAGGGTGTGTTCCGGTACGGTCCACGAGTAGCCTGTGGCTATGCGTGCGGAACTCGTACGGCGGATGACGAAGCGAACCACGACGCTCCGCCGTCTGGTTGCGCCGTGGACGCTCATTCTCATCGCCACCGGCCTGTTCCAGCTGTTCCGCGGGGCGCCCGTCGACGCCGCATTCTTCCTCTGCATCGCCGCCCTCCTGGTCGCGGATGCCGCGGGGCTGGTCCGCGTCGCCGGCACCGGTCAGCCTCGCCTGGCCGTGCTCCTCGGCGCCGCCGCCGTGCTGGGTACGCTCCTGGTGCTCGCTCCGCGCCACGGAGCGGTCGAGGGACTCATCGCGGCCGGCATAGGCGTCAGCGTGCTGCTGTTCGCCTGGCCGTCTCACGACGGGCACACGGACGTGCCGGGCGTGACGACCGAGGCCCTCCGGCGCGCGGCCATCCTATGGGCCGCCATCGGGGTGGCCTGCTGCCTGTGGGAGGTGGCCTCGTTCCTGCTCGGGTTGGCGTCCCCCGAGGCTGCGGCCGAGCATCCGAGTATTTCCCTGCTGCTCGATCCTGTCGTCGACACGACCCTGGGACGGATAGTTTTCATCGCCCTGTGGTTGCTGGGTGGGATCGCCCTGCTGCGACGGGGGCGCGGACGATGAGGGCCATCACGATCGCCGGTTTCCTGCTCTGCCTGGCCATGGCGGTGACGCTCGAAGTGCTCGCGCGCCGGGAGGCGAACCGGATAGCGCCGCTCGCCACCCTGCTGGATCGCGTAATGGCCACGCGCTCGGCGCGCATCGGCATCCTGCTGTTCTGGTGGTGGCTCGGGTGGCACTTCCTGGTCGGGCAGACCGTCTAGAGCTGCGTGCCGGGCGACAGGGCCGCGGCGCGCTCGGACGCGGGCACCACGCCCGCACCCGCAGGAACCTTTCCGTCGCGCCAGCGTCTCAGTACACCGGTCGGCAGCTCCTCCGCCACCAGGGCGAAGCAGAAGTGGTCGCGCCAATCCCCGTTGATGTGGATATAGCGGCGGCGCAGCCCCTCGTAGCGGAAGCCCAGTTTCTCGACGACGCGGAGCGACGGCGCGTTCTCGGGACGGATGCAGATCTCGATGCGGTGCATCCCCACCTGGAAGAAGGCGTAGTCGCTCGCGAGCGCGACGGCGGCGGGCGTGACACCCAGGCCGGCGAAGCGCTCCGACACCCAATAGCCGATCGTCGCCGAGGAGAGCGAGCCGTAGGTGATCCCCGAGACGTTGAGCTGGCCGGCGAACTCGCCGTCGTATTCGATCGCGAAGGGCAGCCCGAAACCGGCACGCGCGTTCGACTGCAAACTACGGATGCTCGCCCGCACGTCGAAGCTCATCGCACCATGCGGATTGGTCGCTTCCCATTTGCGCAACCAGCCGCGGTTGTCGAGCAATTCACGCTCGAGCACACGGGCGTCCCTGAGGCGGATCGGGCGAATCACCACCTTGCCGTCGTGCAGGGAAGGGATCGCGGTCGCCACGCTGCCTAGTCTAAGGTTTCGGCGAAGCTCTTCAGCCAGGGCCGCAGCTCCGGGCCCAGATCGTCACGGTCGACCGCCAACTGCACGATCGCCTTGATGTAATCGAGTCGGTCGCCGGTGTCGTAACGCCGACCGCGGAAGACGACGCCGTAGACGCCGCCCGCGATGTTGGGGTTGGCGGCGAGGGTCTGCAGCGCATCCGTCAGCTGGATCTCGCCGCCCTTGCCGGGCGGCGTGTGCTGCAGGATGTCGAAGATCTCGGGCTGCAGCACGTAGCGGCCGATGATCGCGTAGTTGGACGGCGCATTCTCGCGCGTCGGCTTCTCGACGAGTCCCGTGACGCGCACGACGTCATCCGTCTCGGTCGCCTCGATCGTCGCGACACCGTACATGTGCACTACGGATGGGTCGACCTCGAGCAGCGCGACGATCGTCGCGTTGCGCTTGGCCTGCTCTTCGACCATGCGAGAGAGCAGCACGTCGCGGCTGTCGATGATGTCGTCACCGAGCAGCACGGCGAAAGGCTCGTGGCCGACGTGCATGCGGGCCCGGAGCACGGCGTGGCCGAGTCCCTTGGGGTCGCCCTGGCGCACGTAATGCACCTCGGCGAGGTCTGTCGCGTAGTTGACCTTTCGCAGGCGATCGATGTCACCCTTCTGAAGAAGCGTCGCCTCGAGTTCGCCCACCCGGTCGAAGTGGTTCTCGAGGGCGTTCTTGTTGCGGCCCGTGATCATGAGCACGTCGGTGAGTCCGGCCGCGACGGCCTCCTCCACGACGTACTGGATAGCGGGCTTGTCTACTACGGGGAGCATCTCTTTTGGCATCGCTTTTGTGGCCGGCAGGAATCGGGTACCGAGTCCCGCCGCGGGAATAACAGCTTTGGTGATGTGGAAGGCCATGACCACAACAGTAACGAGCCCCCGTTACGGAGGGGTTAACTGATCTGTCCGCCCCGACGCGTCAATCCGATCGCCGTAGAATATCTGCATGAGCGGCGACGCGAGCCACCAGAAACGAGCGCTGCGAGCCGAACTCCGTGAACGCAGGCGCATCATGACCGCGCGCGAACGGGAGCTGGCGACGGAACAGCTCACTCGGCATCTCGAAGAACTCGCGACGAGTTTGCACGTCGGTTCGATCTCTGCCTACCTCCCCACGACGGAGGAGCCGAACATCCGGCCGTTTCTCAATTGGGCAGAGGCACAGGGCATCCGCATCCTGTTCCCGATCTCGCGTGACGACGGCCTGCTCGACTGGACGGTCGGCGACGGCGAGACCGAGGTCGAAGGCCCACTGGGGATGCCGGAAGCGACCGGCGAGTTGCTCGGCCCCATCGCGATCAACGATGTCGACCTGATCATCGTGCCCGCGGCATCCGTCGACCGCACCGGAATGCGCATGGGCTGGGGTCGCGGCTACTTCGACCGCACCCTCGGCTCGATGGAAAAGTGTCCGCCGGTCTATGCTGTGATCTTCGACCGGGAGTTGGTCGACTCTGTGCCCAGCGAGGTGCACGACAAGCGCGTGAACGGTGTTGTGACACCGAGCGCGATCGCCAGCTTCTAGCTTCTTCACCGCACAAAGGACTCACGTGCCCACCTATTCGTACCGCTGCGCGAACTGCGATTACGCCTTCGACCAGTACCAGGCCTTCACGGATGACTCGCTCACCGTGTGCCCGAACTGTCACGAACCGCAGCTGCGCAAGGTCTTCAACTCCATCGGCGTGACGTTCAACGGCTCCGGTTTCTACCGCACGGATGCCCGTGCCGACGCCTCCGCGTCGAAGTCGAAGTCCGGCACGTCATCGGACTCCTCGTCATCGAACGCCTCTTCGGGCGACTCGTCGAAACCCTCGACGAGCGAATCGAAGCCCTCCGCCTCCCCGGCTGCGAAACCCGCCGCGGTATCGTCGAACTCAAAGGCCGGCTCGCCCGGCTCGTAGTTTCCGCGAGTAAAAGGGGTACCCGCAATGTTGAAGGGCTTCAAGGAGTTCATCCTCCGTGGCAACGTCATCGACCTCGCCGTAGCGGTCGTGATCGGTGCCGCGTTCACCGGCATCGTCAACGCCATTGTCGGCAGCGTCTTCAATCCGGCCATCGGTGCCCTGTTCAACGCGCAGAGCCTGGAGAAGGCACTGCCCGTGGTCATCCCGACGACGAGCGGCGCCACCGCCACCCTGTATTTCGGCGCAGTCATCGCGGCGGTCATCCAGTTCCTGCTCGTAGCCCTCGTCGTGTACTTCGCCCTCATCATTCCGATCAACTATCTCAAGCGTGTCTCGTTCCGCAAGAAGCAGGAGGAGCCCGCGACCGCGGAGGACGCCCCGCCGACGGAGCTCGAGCTGCTGACCGAGATCCGCGACCTGCTCGCCGCCCCTCCGGCGCGCGCAGGTCAGCACGGTGCTGCGGCGGAAGGTACCCTCGACCGCTGATCGCCCGTCCGACCGCGCCGCCTCACGCGGATGCTCGCGGCGGGGTTACCCTGTCGCGGACGGAGTCGTAAGACGGTCCGCCAACGATTTTCCCCGCCATCCGGATGCCCGAACTCGAGTCTTCACGCGGGCGGCGCTCGCGGCGGCGCTACCCCGTCGCGGACGGAGTCGTAAGACGGTCCGTGAGGGTTTTTCTCCGCCGCGACAGCCTCGGATCGCGATGAGCGATGAGCGAGGAGCGAGGAGAATTAGCCCCAGTGCGGCGGCTTGTCCTGCCTGAGGCGCTCGTCGTTCTCCGTCTCGGCGTGGCGCGGCGGCTCCTTCGGAGGCGTCGGGTCGCTGCCGGGCGCGGGCTTCGTCGTGATCCGAGGCCGCCGTCGGTCGCGCGGGGTCGGTGCCACGTGGTCTCCCACGTGTTCTAGGCCTGGGGCGAGGAAACCACCGGGATGGGTTCCGTGATGGGAGCCGTGTCAAGACCGAGCATGGCGACGACGCGATCGGCGACGGCATCCGGCTCGCTGAAGAGCTCGAAGGCATGTACGCGCAGGTAGTGCCAACCGAGGCGGCGCAGCATCTCTGGACGCAGCCGGAGCGACTCGCGCAGACTGGTCCCGTGCAGCACGGTGTCCGTCTCGATCGTGAGGCACATGCCCTGGTGGGAGGCGACGAGGCCGAGCTTTCCGTGGTGCCCGAGGGCGACGCGGAGGCCGCGCGCACCGAGGCGTCGGGCCAGGTCGACGAGCATCGGCTCGCTGTCATCCGGGAACGCTTCGATCGCGCTGCGGGCGCTGACATCGGAGAGGATCTCGGCGAGGGCGATCGCGCCGTACTGCATGCGGTTCTCGTCGATGTCATCCGCCTCGAAGCAGGTGACGATGACCATGGAACGCCGGGCACGCGTCATGGCGACGGCGAGCAGGCGCTCACCACCCGGCCGGCCGAGAGCTCCGAAGTCGGAGAGCACGCGGCCATGTGGCGTGCGGCCATAGCCGATGGAGAAGATGACCCGATCACGGCTCTGCGCGACAGCCTGTTCGATCGTCATGACGGCGAAGGGCTCCGGACGGTCGCCGAGCACGAAATCGCTGAGATCCGGACGACCGGTGGATGCCCGGAGCACCGCCTGCTGCACGCGAACGGCGTGTCGCGCACTCGCGGTGATGATCATGAGCGACTCGTGCGGGCGGACCGCCGCGTGCTCGATCACGAGTTCGACGGCGCGGTTGACCTCGGCATCCACGCTCTCCACGCCACCCGACTCCGGATCCGGCATGCCGGAGCCGTCCTCGACGAAATCGAGACGGATGCTGTTGTGGCCGAGGAAGCTGCCGGCCCATGGGAAGGACTCGATCTTGCCCGCGTAGAAGCGGCGGTTGACAAGTTCTGCGAGGTCTTCGCCGCCGGCGCGGTAGCTGCGCGTGAGGGCGAGCGTCGGCAGCAGCGTGCCGAGCCGCGCGAGGGCGGACTCCGCGTGCTGCGCGTCGAGGGTCTCGGCGGCGACCTCCGGCTCCTCGGCTTCGGTGGCGGCGAGAGCGATCGAGAAAGGCGCCGGGGTCTGTGTGACCGGGTCTCCGAAGGCGATGGTCTGCTTGCCACGACGGATCGCACCGACGTTCTCGGCCAGCGTCGTGGCGCCCGCGTCGACGAGGATCACGGTGTCGAAGTGCAGGGTGTCGGTGATGGCGCTGACCTCGTATGGCGAGGCGAGCCAGACTGGTGCGATCGTGCGCGAGAGGTGGGGTGCCGCCTCCTGCAGGTCGCGTGCGTCGACGCGGTCGCCGCGCAGGGCGTGCTTGAGGGCGGCAGCCTCATCCGGCCAATCGACCAGTCCGATACTCCAGTTCTCGGCGAGCTGCCAGGAGAGCAACTGCGCGCTGCCCGCGGCGTGGGCCTCGTCGACGAGGCGGAAGTCGGCTTCGAGGCGGTCGAGCACGGAGGTGTTGGCGTTGAGGAGCGCGCGATCCGACTCGAGCATCGACTCGAGGGCCGACTGCCACCAGGCGAGTTCGAGTTCCGCGGCGACCTGGCTCTCCGGCACATGGCGGGAGGCGAGGTCTTCGAGCAGCGGGTCGAGCTGCAGTTCCCGCAGCGTCGTGCGCAACTGCGCACGTTCCTGCAGGTTGTGCAGCACATCCGATTCGGCGGCAAGCCCTTCGATACGCTCGACGAGCAGGTGGATCGGCAGGTAGACGAGCTGGGTTTCGCGCGTCACGGCGCCGAGCGGCTCGTCGAGCGAGTTCAGGTCCTGGGCTACCTGCTGGTATGCGACCTGCACGTCGGCGATGCCGACGGGTACCTCGGGAGTCACGCCGGCGACGACGAAACGTTGCCAGAGGATGCGCTGCTGCTGGATGCGCACGAGCGCTTCGTTGATGTCGCCGATGTGCACGCCGGGACGCACGTACTCGCGGGCGAGCCTCTTGAGCCGACGACGGTTCGCGGAGGACATCTCCGGCGAGTCCTTGCGCGACGAGGTAGCCGCGATGAGTTCGCTGAGCGAGCGGTCGAAGACCACGGGCTGGAATTTGTCGAGGGTGTCGCGGATGTCCACGAGCAGCCGCAGGTAGATGCCGAGCTCGTTGATGGTCTCGAAGGGCCGCATCCGCGTTCCTGCGATGAGCTCGCCGGCGCGCTCCAGCAGGCGCGGCAGCTCGGTGTGATGCAGCTGCTGTGCGATTCCGTGGGCGCGGGTGGCGGCCTCGCTCGTCGAGAAGATGGCTCCGTACCACGGCGAATCGCCGGGACCGTACTTGAATTCGCCGAGGTTTGCGGCCTCGACCATCGCCGAGGCGGCCTTCGCTCGATCGTCCGCCATCGACTGCACGGATGACCGCGAGAGCCGAGCGGTCGTGGCAGGCGGCGTCGGCAACAGGGCCAGCCGCGAGAGTTCGGTGAGGCAATCGAGCACCGAGACCCGGAGTTCCGCATCCTGCCGCGCGACAGCGCTGCGGTAGTCGAGCAGCACCTTGCGCAGGCGCACGAGCGCATCGTCGACCTCGCCGACCTGCGGAGCCTTGGCCTTCTCATTACGGCCGATCGAGCGGATGATGTCACGACGAAGCGTGGCGGGCGAGACGGCGAGACCCGTAAGCCCGATGTCTCCGAACCGCTGCGCGATGCCGGAGAGCGATGAGCGGCGAGCGCTCACGACGAGCACACGTTTGTTCTGGCCGACCAGTGCGCCGAGCGCATTGACGATGGTCTGGGTCGCGCCGGTCCCCGGCAGCGTCTTGACGACGACCGAGTTGCCCGCCGCGATCTGTGCGATCACGTTCTCCTGCTCGGCGTCCGCGTCCAGCAGGAGGGTGTCGGTCTCGGGCGTGCGGAGGTCCGGATTCTGCGGCTCGACCGGCGCGTAGCTCTCTTCCACGGCCCACTTCGCCGAGGGGTTGCCCGCGAGGGCGTCGAGCACGGGATGTTCGAGCTCGGCGGCGTCCGCGTGCATGGCCGTCGCGACATCCGCGAACGAGGAGACGACGAGCCGCGGCAGCACATTGAACCAGTCGAGATGCGAGGTGAGGCCGCGGAGGCGGTCGATGACCGGGTTCGGTTTGAAGGATCCGTCTTCCTCGGCGAGCGCGACGAAGGCCTGCGCATCGAGGGCGATCTCGAACTGGGCGTTCAGTGCGCGGGCGAGCTCGGGATTGAGGAATGGAGCACCCTTGAGCTTCACCTCGAAGTCGCTGCCGTAGCGGCGGATGGCGAGCGGCCGCAGCAGAATGGGGGCGCGGTAGTCGACGCCCTCGTGCTGCCATTCCGCGATGCCGATGCCGAGATGGATCGAGTCGATGCCTCGCGCCGTCGCGAGTTCGAGGCCCTTGGCCGCGATCTCCCCTGCCGCGAACTTGGCCGCGCGAAGGGCCAGGTCGTCGCGGATGAGGTTGGACAGCAGCGTGGACTTCCCGGTGATGAACTGGGCGAGGCCGCCGGGATGGGTCGCACCGAGTTCGATGCGAGTGCGCGGGGCATCCACGAAATGGAGCAGGGAGGTTCGTCCTCCGATGGCGGCGAGTTCGCCGCGCCAGCCCTGCCACGTCGGTTCCGCCACGTTCGACAGGGAGTAACTCGGGTCACCGAGGCTCAATGCATGTGGGGCAGTCACCTGCTTCTCCGCTCTGGCATGGCGATCGTCCGGCTCCTCGAAGAAGTCGTCGTCCTGAGTTCTATTGGCGCGCCACACACGGCTACCTTAAACGCATGCCCCCGAAATGCCGGGAGATGCCGGGGAGTTTCGCTGTTCGGATGCGTCGGGAACAACGGCAGGCGGCAAACGTAAGATACCGGGCATGGCCTTCACGAGCGTCCTGGCGGACTCTTCGGGACTCATCCAGGGGGTGACGACCGCTGTCATCACCGTTCTCGTGATCTTCGTGGTGGTCGTCGCGGTGGGCTTCCTGCTGCTGGCTCGGCGACGACGAGCCGGCAGTGCTGTCGGCGATCCTTCCCACGACCCGGCCGTGCGGGCCAACATCCTTCTGGTGCGCCTCGACGACTCGCTGAAACGCAACGACGACGAGCTGGGTTTCGCCGTCGCCCAGTTCGGCGAGAACAGGACACGGGAGTTCAGCGAGGTGGTCGCCACCGCGAAGGCGGACCTGTCCGAGGCGTTCCGGCTCAAGCAGCAGCTCGACGACGCCTACCCTGACACCGAATCCCAGGTACGGGAGTGGACCGCACGCATCGTGCACCTGTGCGAGACGGCGCAGGCGGACCTCGAAGAACAGTCGGCCGCGTTTCGCCGTCTCCGTGCGCTCGAGTCCGACGCTCCGGCGAGCCTTCGAGCGGTTCGCGACCTGATCGCCGCGACGAACGAGCGTCTGCCGTCGGCCACAGCGACCCTCGAACGACTCTCCGGCAGCTACGCGGACCGCGTGCTGGCGACCGTCGGCGGTACTGTTGCCGAGGCACAGGCGCTGCTGGCCAAAGCCTCGGCGACGGCCGAGACTGCCGACTCCGGGCTGGCCGGGGGCGGCGCGAGCGATGTGGCGACGACGGTCCAGGATGCCCGTTCCGAGGCCAAGCACGCGGCAGAGCTGCTCGACGCCATCGACAACCTCGACGCCGCCCTCGCGGCCGAGTCATCCCGGCTGCAGCAGCTCGCCACGGACAGCCAGGCCGACCTCGCGGAGGCGCGCGCGGCCAGGGACAGCGCGCCGGATCCCGACTCCGGTGCGGCGATCGGGCTCGCGGTGACCGCGCTGGAGGAGACACTTGCCTCGCTCGACAAGGAAGACCCCGCGGCATCCATCGACAGGCTGCAGGCCTCGATCGCCGCGCTGGATACGGCCCTCGCGAGCGCTCGCAACCAGGCCCAGCGGCTCGAGCACGCGCGAACCGCGCTCACCGGCGCTCTGCTCACGGCGCGGAGCCAGATCGCCACGACCAAAGATTTCGTTACGAGCAGGCGCGGCGGAATCGGGGCCGATGCTCGTACGAGGCTGGCGGAGGCGGAGCGTCTGCTGGCGATCGCCGAGGCGGAAGCCGATCCGGTGACGGCACTCGACACCGCCCGCAGCTCGGCGACCTATTCACGCGATGCGGATGCGCTCGCGCGCTACGACGTGCTCCGCTGAGCCCGTCGTTCCTCAGATCGCGTGGATGCTCCAGCCGGCGGATGCGGATTCGCCCGGCTCGATCACGAGGAGGTCGGTGCCCGAGTTGAAGGCGTCCGGAGGGCAGGTCATCGGCTCGACGGCGAGGCCGATGCGGCTGATGGCCGGATCGGACAGGTCGGCGGTGTGCACCTGCACCCACGGGCAGTCGTCGCCCCAGGTCATCCCGACCCCGGTACCGGCGGCACTCAGTAGGCGTACCGATGCGACGCCGTCCGCATCCCTGCGGAGGCCGGTGAAGGCATGGTCGATGAAGGTGTCGGCGATGACGCGGGACGAACGGAAGTCGAATTCTCCGCCCTCCACTGTCTCGAGGTCGAGAGGAATCAGCCGGTCCTCGGTCACGGTCAGCACGGACTCGGCGGGGAGTTCGAGCGTCCAGCCGTCCACACGGCCATCGCCGGCGACGAGGTACGGATGCGGACCCGTGCCGAAGGGCGCCGCGAGCGAGCCGGTATTCAGCGCGGACACCGACCAACGGAGCCCGGACTCGTCGAGACGGAACTCGACCCGGAGTTCGAGACGGAACGGGTAGCCAGCCTGGGCCTCGACCGTCGCCCCGAGCACGAGGCGGTCGCTGCTTTCCTCGACCGCCGCGAAGTCGAGCCACCCCGCGAGGCCGTGCAGCGCGTGGCGACGGGACGGTTCGGTGAGGCTGAGCTGGTAGTCCATGCCTCCGAAGGAATACTTACCGTCGACCACCCGATTCGGCCAGGGGGCGAGCGTCGCCCCGCGAAAGGAGGGGCGCACGTCGTCGGCCTCGAAGGGCACGACCAGGTTGCGGCCGTCGAAGGTCAGCTCCCTCAGCGACGCACCGACGCTCGAAACAGTGGCGCGATAGCTGCCGGATTCCAGCCTGTGCTGCCGCCCGCTCAGATCGGTCATCGTGGTTCTCCTCGGTTCGAACGCGGCTTTGAC
>JAODMW010000244.1 GCA_025464815.1 Microbacteriaceae bacterium
TCCCCGACTTGGACTCGAACCAAGAACCTGCCGGTTAACAGCCGGCTGCTCTGCCAATTGAGCTATCGAGGATTGCTGGAACAGCTTTGCTACTTTACCAAAGGATGCCGATGCACCAAATCGTCTGGGTTGTTTCAGCGCGCCGGCAGGATGTGGGTCGGCGACGGTACGTGCTCCGGCGCGGCAATGGGCTGCGGGATGCCCGTGGCGGCGTCGATGCGGAAACTCGTCACCGTGCTCGACAGCTGGTTCGCGACGTAGAGCATGTCGCCGGAAACCCAGAGATGTCTGGGCCAATCACCGCCGGTCGGGATCGATGCGAGAGGACTCAGGTCGTCGACACGCACGATCGCCACACGGTTGGAACCGCGGAGGCCGATGTAGAGGAACCGCCCGGACGCGTCGATGGCCAGGGCCGCGGCATGGTCACCGTCGACCCAGTCGGCGACCGCGGCGCCCTGTGCGAGGACAGCGGCGCTGTCGTCGATCAGGAAAAGTGCGCCGCTCAGCTCGCCGAGGAGATAGATCCGGCCATTCGCCGCGAGGAAATCACGCGGACCCGTGCCCGGCGGGAACTCGCCGAAACCGGTGCGCTCGAGACCGCCGTCGATCGGCCGGTGCAGATATACCCGATCCGCACCGAGATCGGCGCTCAGCACCGTTTCTCCGACGATGAGCGTCGAATGGGCATGCGGTCCGTCCTGGGCCGGATGCGGCCCGCTGCCGGTGCCCTGCAGGCTCTGGGAGATCGGGCCGATCTCTCCGTCCGCACCCAGCGGGAAGACATCCACCGATCCGTCGCCGTAGTTCGAGACGTAGAGCCGATCGCGCGTGACACTCAGGTGGCAGGGAAACGCACCGCTGACCGCCTGGCCTCCCAGGTGCACTAGGTCGAGCCCCTCCCGACGGAATGCCTCGACACGGGCGTTTCCTTCGTCAGCCGCGTAGACGATGCCCTCGACCAGGCCGTCGGCGAGAAAGGACGGGGACGAGGTCTCGACGGCGGTCCCCAGGAACTCGAAGCCGCCGCCCGCTCGAGAGCGCGCGATGCCGATCCCGGTTGCGACTCCATCCATGTTCGGCGTGTAGCCACCCGTCCAGAAGTGCCGTTCGTTCACAGTGCCCGATCATTAGAAGAGAGTGGGCCAATCCTATTTGCCAGGCAGATGGAGTCTCTAGGAGCGCCCGACCACCGGTTCGACCCGCTCACGGTGTGCCGGAGTGGGCGCTGTGAGGAAGTCGAGATCCGCGCCGCGATCGGCCTGCTCGACGTGCCGCTGATAGAGCAGTGGCCAGCCGCGCAGGTGTTGCGTTTGCGGTGGCGACCACTCCAGCCGGCGACGGTCGAGCTCCTCCGCCACGACCTCGAGGTCGAGAGTGCCCGCCTCGACATCCACCGCGATCATGTCCCCGTCCCTGACGAGCGAGATCGGGCCGCCGACAGCGCCCTCCGGTGAGACGTGCAGGAACACTGTGCCGAAACTCGTGCCGCTCATCCGGGCATCGCTGATCCGCACCATGTCGGTCACGCCCTCCTCGAGGAGCTTCAGCGGAATCGGGATCATGCCCCATTCGGGCATGCCGGGGACGCCGACCGGGCCGCATCCGGTGAGCACGAGCACATGATCCGCTGTGACATCGAGCTCCGGATCCTGGGTACGCCGACGCATCTCCTCATAGCTGTGGAAGACGAGCGCAGGGCCGCGGTGGCGCCACAGCGCCGGGCTGGATGCTGCGGCCTTGAGCACGGCCGAGCCGGGAGCCAGGGACCCGGAGACAGCCCTGATCGCGGGGCCGTCGACCACCGGATCCGAGATCGCGCGCACGACACGGGTTCTTTCGTTGTCGGCAAGCGGCGCGCGAGCGGAATCGGCGAAACTGCGTCCCGTGCACGAGCCAGGCTCGCTCTCGATGAGATCACCGAGTTCGAAAACCAGGGCGGGAACTCCCCCGGCACGATCGAGATCGCGCATGAGCATGCTGCCGCATGGTTGGACGTCTGCGATGACCGGGATGCTGTGGCCCGCGGCCGCCACGGCCGAAGGAGCGAACTCGAAGCCTGCCCGGCCCGCGATGGCGGCGAGGTGGATGACCCCGTTCGTCGACCCGCCGACGGACTGGAGGATGCGAGCCGCATTACGGAAGGAACCCATGGACAGCAGTCGCGATGGGGTCAGCTTCTCATCGACCATCGCCACGACGCGCATGCCGGTCTCGTAGGAAATCCTGTGGCTCTCGGAATCCCCCGACTGCACCGTAGAAGCGCCGGGGAGGGTGAATCCCAACGCCTCGACGACCATGGCCATCGACGACGCCGTGCCTGCGGTGTTGCATGAACCGAGACCGCATGCGTAGCAGTCCTCGAATCTGCGCCACTCTCCCGCGTCGATCTCACCGCTTCGGTAGCGGTTCAGCTCCCGCCAGAGCTCGGTCCCGGTACCGATCTCGCGGCCGTCGAAGATGGGGGCCGGCCGGTTTCCTCCGACGATCTGGATGGTAGGCAGGTCTGCACTGATCGCCCCCATGAGCGCGCCAGGGGTGGTCTTGTCGCAGTTGGTCAGGAGCACGACGCCGTCGATCGGGTTGGCCCGGAGGAGCTCTTCGACCTCGATCGAGAGCAGGTTGCGATAGAGCATCGCGCTCGGCTTCATCAGGTCTTCCCCGAGCGACATTGCGGGCATGACCATCGCGGTACCGCCCGCCTCGACTACCCCCCGGCGAACATCTTCCGCGAGGTCACGCAGCGGCAGGTTGCAGGGGTTGGCATCGCTGCTGGTGTCGATGATGGCGATCACCGGACGGCGCTCACCGCGCTCGATCGTGCCACCGCCCATCCGCACAGCCACGCGATGCGCGAGAGCGACTTCGTCGTCTCCGTCGAACCACGCGCTCGACCTCAGGTCGCTCATCGCTCGCCCCTCTCGACGCCCAGTTCGGTGATCGCCGTCTCTGCCGCACTGATCAGCCGCTCGAGCGATCCCGGTTTCAGCACCGTCTGCCATGCCTGATAGCGGTCCTCTTCGTACGCCTGCGCCGGGGGGAGATAGACCCATCCAGGGCCGTTCGTCAGATTCATCACCACGATGGTCACCGTCGGAAAGGTCGCCCGAAGGCTGGTCTGCAGCGCCGAGTACGCCTCCCCCGGATGCGCGACGAAAACCGCACCACCGAAGCGCCAGACCCAGAGCGGATGCACTGGACTCTTCATGTCGACGTAGGTACGCCTGAGCCTCCGCGCCCTGCGCAGGCGCTCCGCCCTGCTTCGAGGATCGATGTCTGCCCACTCACGTTCGAGTTCCTCGATGGGTACGAGCTCTTTGAGTTCAACCGGGACTCGCTTCTCGATTCGTTCCGCCGTGCGATCCCAGGTGAAGGCGATCGGCTCCCAAATCGCGAGGGGCGCGCCGGATTGGATGACGTGGGTGAGAGCCAGCGAGGTGCCCGGCTCCGGCATGGTCATCAGCACGGCCAGGACGGCGTGTCCCAGAGACTGGCCATGCAGGTCGGCAAGCGCCGTCTCGCCCGCGTACTGCTGACGCGGACCGAGTTCGCCGCTCGCTCCCTGGAGGAAGAGACAGGGCGCCGCCGTCCGGGCCTCCACGACCCCGCGCATCGGGCCCACGAAATCGGGTGAGAGCCTGCTGTTGGCGTATCCGAGGGTCGTCGGATGGCAGGCATAATTCACCACGGTTGCGATCAGCGTGCCGTCGGTGCGACTGGCCCGGCCGACCACGAGCGTCTGGTCGGGTGTTTGCGTTGGATCGAATCCCAGAAGAGCCTGCCCGTCGTGGACGACGTCGCGAACGGACGCGAGCGAATGGGTGCCGGAACTCCAGACGAGGTCGGCGGCCTCCCGCCCGTCGATGGCGCGCCGGCCGGCATCCGCGGCACTCTCCGCGATCGCATCGATGTAGCCGGGAACCAGCTCACCACCGGCGAGGTCGGAGTCCTCGCGACAGATAGACGGCCCGGCGTGCGTGTGGGTCAAATGCAGAAGCAGGCGGTCAGGCGTCAGCCCTGTCGCGGCGAGCACGGCACCACGCACCTGGGATTCATCCTCGATCGTTCTCCACCATCCGAGGTCGGCGGTGATCACCAGGCTGATTCCGTCTTGGTCGGAGTCGAGTGCCAGCGCGGTCAGCGTGAGCGGTTCGTGCACACCGGTGCTGACATCCGCGTCACCGTAGCCCCAGTTGCGCATGCGTATACCGACCGGCGCGGTGATGTCGCTCCTGGCGACCCCCACCCTCCCCGTCCAGCCGTTAAGGGAATGGGTCAGCGAGGCGTCGGCGGCAAGTGTTGGCACCCACTGAGACTAGGAGCCCGAGTCCGAAACGACGAAATATGTTCGTGCTTCGAGAACGAAGGCCCCGCCCATCACCATTCTGTTCGGCTAAGCCGAACGGTGTTTCTTTTTGCGATACGCGTTTATAGGCTCAACGCACGTGAGACGCAGGATTCGCCGAAGGAGGCCGCACATGACTCAGTTGTTCATGACCCATCCAGGCCCCCTGTCATCCGCCGGCCGATCAGCGATCGCCGATGGTCTCGAATTACGCAGTGCGACGATCGACGACGCGGCGGAGATCGCGGGTGTGCTCGCCGAGAGTTTCGAAGAGAACTGGGATGCGGCGCGCGTCGTGCGTGAGTTCTTCGATGCGGCGGATGTCGTGGATACCTGGGTTGTCAGCGATCCCGCAGGCATCGTCGGCACCGCATCCGAACGCCTCATGCCCGAGGTCTACAAGGACGCGGGCTACGTGCACTATGTCGGCGTGCTGCGACGCGCACGGGGACGACGGGTGGGAGCGATTCTCACTGAGAGGTGCATTCGCGGGTTCGCCGAGCGGGGCCTCGCGACCGCGGTTCTCGAAACCGACGACTTCAGGATCCCGGCCCTCATCACCTATTTCAGACTCGGCTTCATTCCCACCTACCGCTCCGCTGAAGAGCAGGGTGCATGGTCACGCCTGCTTCCCCGCCTCTTCGGGGCCGCAGCCTGAATCCGGCGGTGCATGAGTGCACCTGGCCGACCGATACGAACCGTCCGACGTCAGCACACGCAGCATGCAGTGAAAGGAACAACTGTGACAGAGCCTCGACTCAGGGTCGGTATCGCCGGAGCGGTACGTGGCGGGGGTTTCATCGCCGGGCTCCGTGCGGAACACGAGCGAGCAGAACTCGTCGCGGTCTATGACCCGATCCCGGAGGCAGGGCAAGCATTCGCTGCGGCCAACGAGGTCGAGCACGTCTGTGCCAATTTCGACGAGCTTCTCGACCGGGTCGATCTCGTGATTCTCTGCTCACCCCAGCAGCACCACACCCCACAGGCCATCGCCGCGCTCGGCCGCGGCATCCATGTGTTGAGCGAGGTTCCGGCCGCCGTCAGCCTCGAACAGGCTTCGGCACTGGTAGGCGCCGTTCGCCATTCGACCGCGCAGTACATGATGTCCGAAAACTACGGGTACCTGCGAGAGAACCTGGTGGTGCGCGAGATGGTACGCGAGGGAGCATTCGGCGACCTCTACTACGGAGAGGGCGAATATCTCCATGAGATGAAGACGTGGCACGTGACTCCCTCGGGCGACAAGACCTGGCGGCATTACTGGCAGGTTGGCCGGGACGGGGTCACTTACCCCACCCACAGTCTGGGGCCGCTGCTCCAGTGGTTCGACGACCGAGTGGTCTCGGTCAGTTGCGTCGGCACCGGCCGCCACACAGATCCAGAGCACGAACTTCAGGACACCACCATCCTGCTCGCCCGCACCGTGAAAGGGCGGCTTCTCAAGCTCCGGTTCGATCTTCTCTCGAACCGCCCGGAACTCTACGCGTACTACTCGATTCAGGGCACCGAGGGGGCGTACGAGGCCGCACGAACGATCGACTCGTCGCCCGTCGTCTACCTCAACGGCCGATCCGAGTACGGCGTATGGGAACCGCTCGAGAAGTTCGCCGACCTCTACCTGCCAATGCGGTACAAGCAGCAGCCCGCGGCGGAGGGAGGCCATTGGGGCTCCGACGTATGGCCCATCCGCGACTTCATCGAATCGATCGTCACCGGTCGAACTCCCGAAATCGACGTGTATGCGGCCCTCGACATGACCCTTCCCGGACTTCTGTCCGAATACTCGATCGCTCAGGGCGGTGCGTGGATCCATGTGCCGAACCCTCGATTCTTCACCGGCGGCATCGGCGTCGATCCGTCCCGCGAAGCGCCCCTGGCCTGAAGGAGCCCCCAACCTACTTCACAGCAATTGGCGACCCAGGCACCACCAACGAGAGGAAACACAATGAAGTACAGATTCGCGGGAGCCGTCGCGGCTATCGCAGCGTCCTGCCTGCTTCTCGCAGGTTGCTCGGCTTCCCCCGACACGACCGCTGCGAGCTCGGGGAAGGTCTCGGGAGAGGTCACCCTGTGGAGCTACGGCGCCGTGCAGCCCACAACCACAGGCCTCATCGCCGGGTTCGAGAAGAAGTACCCTGGCGCCACCGTCAAGGCGATCGAAGAGCCCGGCGACCAGTATTTCGCACTCCTCCAGGCGGCCGTGACCTCAGGACAGGGACCGGATATCTTCCAGATGTTCCCCGGTGGCTACCAGCAGCGGTTCTCCGACTACTCACTCGACCTGAGCAAGTACATCAAGCGCTCGGAGTTCGAAGCCGTGCAGGGTCAGTTCTTCGCAAAGAAATCGAATCTCGACAATCCCGTCTACGGAGTGCCGCTCGTCAGCAACATGTATTACACGCTCTACAACCAGGACGTGCTCGACAAGGCGGGCGTCACCAAGTTCCCCACCGACTGGAACGAGCTGGATGCTGCGTGCAAGAAGATCACCGCGGCCGGTTTCCTCTGCCTGGGATATGGTAGCGACACAGGCTCCGGCGGTTTCGATTCCTACGAGGACTTCAGCTATATGTCGGCAGCCACCATCGGACTCGCGGGCTGGGACGGGCTTATCGCCGGTACCAAGAAATACGACACTCCAGTTCTGGTCGACCAGGTGAGCAAGTGGGCCTCGCTCCAGACCAAGAAATACACCAACCCCGACGTACTCACCTGGCGCGACGTGCGAACGGACTTCCTCGCCGGCAAGACCGCGATGTACGTCACCGGCAGCTGGGATGCGAGTTGGGCGACGGATGGACTGGGAACCAAGGTACATGCGGCCCCGTCACCGCTCAGCGACAAGCCCATCGATGTTCTCGTGAGGCTCCAGGACTCCGGACTGTCCGTATCCAAGGACTCGAAGAACGCGAAGACCGCGGCGGCCTTCGCGGCCTACGCCATCTCCCCGGCTGGGCAGCAGATCATCGCCGACAACGGTGGGGTGCCCGCTCGCACCGGCATCGAGTCGACCAACCGGGTGAACAAGGAGATCCTCGCCAATTCGGTCACGGAGAAGTGGAAGGTCGTCCCGATGATCGACAACTTCCTCGCGGTGTCCGTCGTGACAGCCCTGCGTTCGTCACTCGACCAGGCGATGGCGGGGCAGCTCACCGCGAAGGAAGCCATGCAGAAGGCCGACCAGGCAACTGCCGCTGTCCCGTCGAGCGAGCGAATCCTTTACAACCTGTCCGGCAAGTAAGGAAAACTTCATGACGATGGATCTCCGCCGCGCGACGGCCGACCAGCCCGTTGCGCGGCGGCGATCCCGTCCCGCCACCTCGGCCCTCATCCACCAGCGGCAATTCTGGGGACGTCTCTTCGTACTGCCCGCCGTCATCCTGGTCGCGCTGTTGGTGGTCGTCCCCAGCCTCCAGGCGCTTTACTACAGCTTCACCGACTGGAACGGACGCACGGCGGCCTGGATCGGGTTCGAGAACTACGCGAGCGGGCTCTTCGGCTCCCCTGATTTCGGCCGCATCGCCTTCAACAGCCTGTGTGTCGTTCTCTCCGTGCCCTTCGGGGTACTCCTCTCGGTAATCGTCGCCAATCTGCTCGCGACGAGCGCCTGGGGGCGCAACTTCTTCCGCGGCGTGTACTTCCTCCCGATCGCGCTGTCCTGGGTGGTGATCGGGATCACCTTCTCCTATCTCCTCTCCTCCCGCGGGCCGATCAACGGGTTTCTCTCCGGGGTCGGCTTAGGCGCACTGGGGCAGGACTGGCTCGGCAACGAGACGACGGCGCTGGTGAGCATCATCCTGGTCTTCAACTGGGCGTACTTCGGCATCAACGTCGTTCTGCTGTTCACGGGAATGACGACCGCCGACCAGTCGATAACCGAGGCTGCGCGGTTGGACGGCGCATCGGGATACCGGATGCTCGTGCACATCGTCATCCCGCAGGTGCGGCGGTACATCGAACTCTCCCTGATCGTCACCATGGCTGCCGCGATCACACAGATCTTCGGTCTGATCTACACGATGACCTCCGGTGGGCCCGGGGTGTCTACGACCACCCTGGAATACGCGCTGTACACCCGTTCATTCAGTCTCGGCCACTTTGCCCAGGGAGCCGCCTTCGGCATCGTGCTCTTCCTTGTTTCCCTGATATTCGCCACAGTGCGCCTTCGCGCGGGAGTGAAAGCCGATGATGACTGAGAGCCAACTGGATCTGATGCTCCCTCCCACCCCGGCGAGGAAGACAGCCGCGAAAACAGTCGGAGACCGGCTACGCGCCCTGCTCGCGACCGGTGTCGTGCGAATCGTGCTGGTCGGAATCGCCGCCGGAACCTTCGCGCCTGTCGCCTTCATGGTGGTGAAGTCCTTCACCGTGCAAGACGGCAGCAACGCGTTCACCCTCAGGTCCTGGGCAGCGGTGCTGACCGGCGAACTGCCCCAGGCGGCACTTGTCTCCCTGGAGCTGAGCGCCATCGCGATCGCGGTGATCCTCGCGTTCGGAACCCTGGCGGCGTTCGCCTTCGCGAAGTTGCGATTTCGCGGCTCCCAAGCCATTCTCGCCACGATCATCGTGCTCATGCTCGTGCCAGGACAGACTTTCATCATCACGGAGTACTTCAACTACAGCCACCTGCACCTGATCGGTAACCTACCGGCCGTCGCGATGATCTATGCGGCCACGCAGATACCCTTCGCCTCCTTCATCCTGACGAACTTCTTCCGCGCCATTCCGGAGGAGCTGATCGAGGCCGCGGTGATCGACGGCGCGTCCTACCCCCGTGCGTTCTGGAATATCTTCCTACCGCTGGCACGGCCCGCGATGGTCACCGTCGGCGTGCTTGCATTCATCGGCGTGTGGAACGACCTGCTCACCGCGCTGCTCTTTCTTCCCACCCCGGGGGCGCGCACACTCAGTGTTGTGATGGCGGCGTCACAGAACTCGCGAGTGTTCGACGTCAGTCAGCTGATGGCCGGGTCATTGCTCAGTGCGATTCCCTGCATCATCATCTACCTCATCTTCCAGCGTCAGATCGCGGTCGGGCTCACCGCCGGAACAGGAAAGTAGGCCAGCATGTCCTCCACCGAAACACCTCTGCTACCCGACTTAACGGCTTCGAGCGCAGGTCGCTACACGTTGAAAAGCATCTCGCGAGCAGTCGACGCCCTGGAAGTGCTCGCGATCTCGGATACCGCGATGGGAGTGAGCGACGTGGCTCGTCAGTTGTCGACATCGAAGAGTACGGCATTCGCGATCCTGCGGACGCTCGAGGAGCGCAATCTGGTGAGTTCCACCGGGGAGGGCTTCCAGCGTCGCTATACCCTCGGCCTCGGGCTCGCCCGTCTCGGTCACAGGGCGGTCAGCCGCGTGTCGATTCTGGATGCCGCAATGCCTCACCTCGAGCGCCTCACCAAGATGACCAAGCTCTCGTCCCGCGTTGCGACGATGTCGCAGGGCATTGCGGTCGTGCTCGGACAGGTGGACGGACCGAACTCCATCCGTTTCGATCTCAACATGGGCGGCCGTGAACGTCTTCACTGCACGGGAATCGGCAAGGCAATCCTCGGCCGTTACAGCGACAGTGAAGTCGTCGATCTCGCCCAACAGACCGGACTTCCCAAGCGCACGGGTTACACGATCACCTCGATCGACGCACTCCTCGCCGATATCGCGAAGGTCAGGGAGCGAGGCTTCTCCGTGGACGATGAGGAGGATGCAGAAGGCATCCTCTGCATCGGAGCGCCGCTACTCGACCACACCGGGGCGTGCGCCGGCGGGATCAGCGTGACCGGACTCAAGATGAGCCTCCCCCTCGACCGCGTCATGCGGGTGGGGGAAGCCGTGATGGCGACCGCGGAAGCGATCTCGCGCCGCATGGGAGCACCAGAGTGAACGGCGCGGAGTTATTCGCCCTCGATGGAACCAGAGTCTTCCTGACCGGCGCAGCGGGAGGCATCGGTCGTGCACTCGCCCTCGGACTCGCCAGGGCCGGGGCAGATCTCGCGCTGGCCGAGCGTCCAGGAGTTGTCGGCGATCCCGAGTTTCTCGAAGCGCTCGCTGCCACGGGGCGCGACGTGCGGTGGTACTTCCACGACCTCAGCGATTCGTCATCCCTCAGCGGCTTTGTCGACACCGTTTGGCAGGATTGCGGGCGGATCGACATCCTCGTGAACAACGCAGGGCTCGCCACGATGGATCACTTCAACCAGATCGACTACGCCATGTGGCGCGACACCATGGCTGTCGACCTCGATGCACCCTTCCTGCTCAGCCAGCGGGTCGCGGAGCACATGATCCACGCTCAGGTCAGCGGCCGGATCATCATGGTCTCCTCGAAGAACGGGCTGACAGCCGAGCCGGGGCTTGCCCACTACAACGCCGCAAAGGGCGGCCTCGAACTGATGGCGCGCAGTCTCGCCGTCGAACTCGGTGTTCACGGGATCACCGTGAACACCGTCTGCCCCGGCATGGTGGACACAGGCCTCGCCGGAGACTTCCCGCTCGACTGGGACGGTTTCGTTCCCTACTACCGGGAGCACATTCCCCTCGAGCATCGGTTCGCGCTGCCGGAGGAACTGGTCGGTCCCGTTGTCTTTCTGGCATCCGCAGCGGGTTCATACGTCACAGGGCATTCTCTCGTCGTCGACGGCGGTGTGCTCGCAAACCAGGTGCCGCGTCTCCAGTTCATGCGTCCATTCAGGGACCGCCTCGACCAGAACCATTCCGTGCAACCCCCAAGCAGGACCAACGACGAGGAGTCATTCCGATGAAGGCACAGCAATACCTTGAAGAGTTGGGCCTGCCTGGTGGGGACCTCTACTCGCTGCCCTCCAGCGGTCTGCGGTTCGGCGACGGCGGCGCGTTCCATATCGAGATCCCGTCGACAGAGGGGCCGGCCGCTCTCGAGGCGGTAATCGACGAGGCGGCGAAACGCAACGTGCGCGTGCATCGAGTGAGCCAGGGCAGCGGTATCTGGATGCTCACGGATGAGGAAATCGTCCGGATGGTGGAGCTCGGGCGGATCCACGACATCGAGATCTGCCTCTTCGTCGGTCCTCGCGCGGGCTGGGACACCGGCATCCAGTCCTCCACTCCCGGCGGGAAGGTGCTCGCCGGCTCCCTGCGTGGAGCCGACCAGCTCGCCTACGGAATCGAGGAGGTCGTGCACGCCTGCGAGCTGGGGCTGCGTTCGGTGCTCGTTTCCGACCTCGGGCAGCTCTCCGTGCTCGGAAGGCTCAAGGCGAAGGGGGATCTGCCGAGCGATCTCGTGCTCAAGGTCTCCGCCTCGTTACCGGTAGCGAATCCGGCAGGCGCTCGACTCCTAGAGGATCTCGGGGCCTCCACGCTCAACGTAGCGGTCGACCTCAGCCTGCCGTCCCTGGCGGCGATTCGTGCCGCGGTCGCGATCCCCCTCGACCTCTACATCGAATCCTCGGACGACTTCGGCGGAGTCATGCGTTACTACGAAATCCCCGAGATCGTGCGGGTCGCGGCACCCGTGCACCTCAAATTCGCCGTTCGCAATTCCCCGGGGGTCTATCCGAGTGGGGGGCATCTGCAACCGCTGGTCGAGGCGGTGGCTCGCGAACGGGTCCGTCGCGCCGCCCTTGGCCTCGCCATGTTGGAACGCGCCCAGTCCACTCTGTTCAAATCATGACGGGAGTGACCTCTCGGGATCTGCCCGACGAGCTGCGTGAATCGGCCCTGTCATGGGGCTGAATGTCACACGTTCCGCCATGCCGGTCATCGCGTCCACGACTCGAAGCCTGCTGGGTGAATCGCCACGCTGGGATTCCGATCGGCAGTCGCTCTGGTGGGTGGACATATCCGGATCGAGCCTGCACGAGTTGCGTATCGACGGATCCGAAACCACGTATTCCCTGGATCACAACGCCGGCGCCGTCAACCTGTGTGCGAACGGTTCGCTCCTCCTGGCGACCACCGTGGGCCTCGAACTCCTCGATCCACAGACAATGGCAACGACGATCGTCGCATCGATCGAGTCCGATGCACCCGACCGACGGATGAACGATGCCGCGATCGACTCATCCGGGCGCGTATTCGCGGGCACCATGCGCTGGGATGCGGGCGCGCCACCCCACGACGGGGTTCTTTACCGCTACGACGACGGAGACGCCACTCCGGTGCTGACGAATCTCGGATGTCCGAACGGGATGGCCTGGCCACGCCGCGATCTTCTGGCCTTCATCGACTCGATCGCACGACGAATCGATCTGTGGACGGTGGATCCCACCACGGGTGACCTCGTCGTCAGCCGCGACGCGATCGATCTGTCTCGATTCGACGGCATACCCGATGGGATGACCATCGATTCCGAGGGAGCATTGTGGGTTGCGTTCTGGGGCGGCGCCGCCGTACGCCGTCTGTCGCTGGACGGGGCGGTGCTCTCGACGGTCGAGCTACCGACCCCGCTCGTGTCGAGTGTCGGCTTCGGCGGCATCGACCTGTCGACGCTCTACATCACGACGGCAGTGCAGGCCGGTGAACCGGTTGGCGACGATGGTGCCGGCTTTCTCTACCGGTGCACTCCCGGCCAGATCGGGGTGGCGCCCTACCGCTGGGGTGGCGCGGGCTCCGTATGATCGACGGGCACGGCCCCCTCGCTGACGTGCGCGTTCTTCCCTACTTCACTTCACCGCGACTTCGAGCCCGAGCCAATCCCTTCAGATAGGGATCGAGTGGATCGGTGAGCATCTCATCCATGTCTCCGAGCCCGATGACCATCCCGTGCTGCAAGACGGCGACACGATGAGCGATGCGCGACACTGCCGCCAGATCGCTGCTCACGACGAGCGCCGAGAACTCGCGTTGCGACTGGAGCTCCTTGAGTGAGTCGAGCACACCGTCGCGCACCGATGCATCCACGCCCCTGGTGGGCTCGTCGGCCACGAGGAATGTCGGCTCGAGGATCAGCGCACGTGCGAGGGCGACACGCTGCCGCTGTCCGCTGCTCAGCTCGTATGGCAGTTTGTTCATCAGGCCGAGCGGCAGCCTCAGTGCGTCGATGACGGTCGCGACCGCAGCCGCCGCTTCCCGGGTGTTGAAGCGTCGATCCCTCAGGTAGATGGGCTCGGCCACGTTGTCGGCGACCGTCAGCATCGGGCTCAGCCGCTCTGCGGCATCCTGCGACAGGAAGCCGACCCGCAGCGTGAGCCGATCGCGTTTGCGTCTGCCGACGCCGCGCAGTCGCGTGCCGTACACCTCGAGGGAACCACCGCAGATCTCGGGCACACCGTCGTTGACGCCGCTGTTGCCAGCGAGACCCGCTACCGCGGTCGCCAGCGTGGACTTGCCGGAGCCGGACTCGCCGACCAGCCCGAGGATCTCTCCCTGGGCGATGTCGAAGGAGACTCCTCGCACCGCGAGGAAACCGGACCTGGCTCCGTTCGACCGGTAATGGATCGACAGATCCCTCGCCCTCACGATGCTCGCTCCGCCCCCCACGAGCGCCATGCTAGCCCTCGTTCCTCAACAACTGCAGTTCGTTGCGCCGCTTCGCCTGTTCTGCGGGGTCCGGCACGGGCAGC
>JAODMW010000250.1 GCA_025464815.1 Microbacteriaceae bacterium
TGCTTGCCGTGAGCGTGGGGTGCACACTCGGCAGAAAAGCTCTGATGGGAGTCGATTCCGTCTGATTAGAGGGTCGGACGGCAAAAGACTCGACTGACCATTCTTGCAGATATTCGGAGCGTTCAGGAACCACCGTGCTCACGGTGCGGTCGAGAGCGCCCGCGGGAGATCGCCACACCGATGAGGCAGACGACTCCGCCCGCTATCGCAAGCGGCGCAGGAATCTCGCCGAAGAAGACCAGTCCGAGCACGATCGCGATCGCCGGCACGACGTAGGTCGTGACGCCGAGTTGTCCTGCCGGCATCTTCGAAAGGGCGTAAGCCCAGGTGCTGAACGCGAGTGCGGTGGGAACGGCGCCGAGATAGAGGGCGCCGAGAACGCTCGAGACCG
Organism: Microbacteriaceae bacterium; assembly: GCA_025464815.1. Classification (GTDB taxonomy): domain Bacteria; phylum Actinomycetota; class Actinomycetes; order Actinomycetales; family Microbacteriaceae; genus Lacisediminihabitans. The sequence continues at coordinate 392 of JAODMW010000250.1, forward strand.
GCGCGACCCGCAGGTTGCCGATGAGCTCCCCCAGGAAGGGGAGGCACGCCACCATTCCGATCACGCAGCCGAGGAAGGTGACCTGGGACGCGGGCAACCTCCTGAGTATCCGTTTCTGGCAGATGACACCCACCGCATAGCTCACCGCGGCGACGAGCGCCCAGACGATTCCAGTGCCGTCACTCAGCCCGGAGATCCCGGTGCCGATCCCGATGAGGATCACGCCTAGAAATGCGACACCGGCTCCGATCGCGAGCCACTTGGGAATGCCCTCACCGAGGAACAGACCGGCGCCGAGCGCGATCAGGATAGGCGCGACGTTGACGACCATGGATGCCGTGCCGGCGTCGAGACTGTGCTCCGCGATGTTCAGCGCGACGTTGTACGCACCGAACCAGGCGACGCCGAAGACCAGTATGAGGATCCACTCCCGACCGGTCGGTGCGACCCATTTCCTGCCGATCAACACGAGGGAGAGCAGCACAGAACCGACGAACAGCCGGGTCAGCGCGAGGGCTCCGCCGCCGAAGTGCGGGGCGACCCCGCGGATCACGATGAAGGCGCTCGCCCAGGCTAGGACCGTGATGCCGATGGCGAGGAGTACGCGGCCTGACAGTCGCGCAACCGGCGCGACGACGGCCTTGGGAATAGTCATCCGCTCACACTATCGACGGCTTCCGTCATCGGTCCGGCGGGAATCGGACCTGTCCGTTTTCAGCCGAATGATGTCAGGAATGGTCCCGATTTCAGCCCGCGTTCTTCGAATCCCGCCAGGCGAGCCACTGCTTGACCTTCGTGAAATCGTGTCCGGGATCGGACATGCCGATGGTGAACAGACGCGTTCCGAGGTCGTAGAGTTCATCGGCATCCGCGGTCGTGCGCGCCCGTAGTTCGGTGGAGATCTCGATGTCGTCGATGTCGCGGCCGACCTCGGTGCACCAGTCGCCCAAGATGCCGAGCTTGCGAATGAGGGTCTCCGGATCGGAGAAACTGTGCCAGATGTCGGCGTGCTTCGCGACGATCCTGAGGGTCTTCTTCTCACCGCCGCCGCCGATGAGGACCGGGATCTTGCGCAGCGGCGCCGGGTTCAGTTTCGCCCAGCGCGCCTCGATCCGCGGCAGGTCGACTGCCAGGGCATCCAGTCGCTGTCCGGCGGTTCCGAAGGTGTAGCCGTACTCGGTGTAGTCGCGCTCGAACCAGCCTGAGCCGGTGCCGAAGATGAACCGCCCGCCGCTGATGTGGTCGATCGTGCGGGCCATATCCGCCTGCAGGTCGGGATTGCGGTAACTGTTGCAGTTGACCAGCGGTCCGAGTTCGATTCGGGATGTCTGCTCCGCCCAGGCAGCGAGAATCGTCCAGGCTTCGAAGTGGAGGCCGTCCCGCTCACCGGAGAGCGGGTAGAAGTGGTCCCAGTTGAAGAGCACGTCCGCGCCGAGATCTTCGATCTTCGCTGCCGTGTCGCGGAGTTCCGCATACGTGGAGTGCTGAGGCGCGAGTTGCACGCCGATGCGAACGGGGTTCTTCACGTTGACCATGGTCAAAGCCTATTCGTGCCGCTGCACTCCCGAAGCCACCGAAGGAGTGGTCGGACGCCTATCGCAGACTGCGAGCGCCAGACAGCCGAGAGCGCCAATGACACCCACAAGACCGATGTCCTGGTGGTCGTTGTGACAGCAACCGTAGAAGTGATTCTTAGAAGCGTCTGGCGTCCGGTGGCTCACTATGGGGATAACGCCCCGACCGCCTGAATCGGATGGATCGAATGACAGACCGGGTTCCCGAAAGGCGCGGCTCAGGACGTCGCAGCGCAACGCTCGGTGCGTCCAGCGTCCCGCCGATGAATGCGGCGACCACGGGCCGCCGCGAGCGCATCGAGAAACTCATCCGGCATCCCTGGCTCATTCTCACCGCGTGGACTCTGCTCGTGTCTCTGGCCCATATCGGCGCGCACGGTAACTCCTGGCACTACTTCGTCACCGGCGCGAAGGTCTTCGTATCACCCGACATTCTCAGCCTCTACGCCCACCACCCCGAACTCCAGATGGGACCGCTCACCTTCGTGATGGTGTCGCCTTTCGTCCTGCTGCTGCCATGGCCGTTCGGTGAAATAGTCGTCATGGTCCTCATAGCGGGCGTCGGACTGCTCGTCGCGTCCGAGATACGGAAGCTGATGGCGAACCGCGCGTCGACCGCTACCTGGCTCATCGTGAGCCTGCTCGTGGTTACCGCATGGGCCGAGCTGGCGATTCGTTTCGCGCATCTCGACGACGCGATGGCTCTCTATCTGTCGGTTCTCGGATTGCGGCTGATGCGGAGCGGACGCCCGCTACTCTCCTCCGCGATGCTCGCCCTGGCTGTCGACTTCAAACCATGGGCTGTGCCATTCGTGGCGCTTCTGCTGCTCGCGGCGTCGCGCAAGTGGGTTCCGCTGGGTGCGCTGTGGGTCGCCATCGTCCTGGTCGTATGGACACCGTTTGTGATCGGAAACCCCGGTACGATCGGGGCGGCCAAGTTCGGCATCCCGATCGAAACGGCATCCACCCTGCATTTTTTGGGCCTTCCCGATCACCTCACGCCGTCATGGGATCGCTATGCCCAGGTGGTGCTCGCCCTGGCCCTCGCGGCGCTTGCGATCGCGCGGAAACGATGGGCCGCCGTGTTCCTCATTGTTATCGTCGTGAGGCTGCTGCTCGATCCGGGAACCAAGAACTACTACGACGTTGGTCTCGTGATCGGAGCCGCCATCTTCGACCTCGCGCTGTCCTCCGCGATGATCCCCTGGGCGACCATCACCGCATCCGCGCTCGTCTACCTTCCGTCCTACCTGCTGGTCGACGTCCCTCTGGTGCGCGGAATCGCCAGGACCGCGGCGCTTCTGCTGCTCCTGGGCGCGGCATTCCTCTGGCGAAAACCTCCGAGCGAGTCTCCTTCCCCATCCGTCCAATCGTTCTCATAGCAGCTTCGACCTATCCTGAAGACCATGAGACGACTTCCGGCGATCGCGGCCGCCGCGGTTCTCGCCCTCGCACTCACCGGCTGCTCCCATGCCGATCTCTCGGTGGATGCCACGGCGACTAGGAGCGCCAGGCCCGTCGTGGTCGCCATCGGCGATTCGATCATGAAGGGCCACGGGCTGGCTGCCGCCGACGCATGGCCCGCTCTGATCGCAGCCGACAACAACTGGTCCTTCACGAATCTGGCCTGCGACGGCGCGGGCTTCGTCACCCTCGGTGATCCGGCCGACTGCGACGACGACTTCGCCGGTCTGATCAAGAAAGCCGTCGCGTTGCATCCGGACCTCATACTCATCTCCGGAAGCAGCAATGATCTCGGAGTGGATGACGGAACTCTCGGCCAGCAGACCGCAACCGTCATCGACACGCTGCGCAGCGAGCTCCGGATGACCACCATCGTCGGTATCAG
>JAODMW010000179.1 GCA_025464815.1 Microbacteriaceae bacterium
CGACACGAAACATCGTGTGATGAATGGCGAAGGTGGCGATGGCCACATCCGTTCGCCGGAGAAAATTTCTACGAGCCCGATTCGATCGGACGAGAAGAGGTGAAGTTCAACGACGCAGGGAATCCAACTGGATTCGCGAGTGATCCCAGCATAGCAGGCGGCACGTTTGGGCCTTCACTGTGCGCATAACTCCTGCTTTTTTTTGCGGAAATGGGCGGAATCGCGCCCATACGGGTATCCATCGGGCGCATCGCAGGAGTTATGCGCGCCGGAGACTGCGGAGCCGTATGACCGTCAGTGCCCGGTCAGGCCCGCGTAGCGCTCGCCGACCGGAATCTCGACGCCGACCGTGTTGCCCCGCTGCGCGAGCGGGCAGGCCCACGCGGGATCGTACGCACAGGAGGGGTTGTAGGCGAAGTTGAAGTCGAGGATGACGGAATCCGGAGTCGCGCCCTGCCCGAGATCCGCGCCCTTGATGGTGTCGATGAGGTAGCGGCCGCCACCGTAGGTCCCTCCGGGGCGGCCGGCGAGCGCATCCTTCACCGGGATGAAGATTCCGCCGCCGTAGCTGCCGAGCTTCCAGATGTCGAGGTTGCCGACCCCCGGCACCTCGGCGATGCCGATGAGGTCGAAGGGCACGATGCCATCGGTGCCCGTCTCGAAGTCCATGTGCCGCGGCTCCGTCGGCCGGACTTCGACTTCGAAGCGCCAGTCTGGGTCATACGGCTCCACCGGGAGGCCCGTGAACACCGCGAGGTCCTCGGGCAGCAGGGGCGTCGACGGATGCTCGGCGAACAGCCGGTCGCGTCCATGTCGCCACAGGTCGTGCGCCGCGAACACATCGGCGGATGCGCGCACTTCCGCATAGAGGGCGAACACGCGGCGACGCCAATCGGCGACCTCGAAAGCAGTCATGCCTCAACGCTAACCCCGCCGCGGAGTCCGCTATCGTCGGTACGTGACTCGCGGTCAGACCCAGTACCAGGTTCGTTTCGATTGGGGCGTCAACGGCCTGCATGCGATCGGTAGTGGCGCGGATGTCGCGGTCTGGGTCGACGTGCTCGGCGCGGACGAGCCGGCCCCGATCGAATCCCAGGTCCCGGTCGTGCGCGGCTCGCTGCGCAACCGACGGGCAGTCGCTGAATGGGTGCTTGCCCAGCAGGGTGACAAAGGCGAGCGGTTCATGATCGCGATCGTCGCCGCCGGTGAACGCTGGGATGACGGAAGCACTCGCTTCGCCGTCGAAGACCTGCTGGCAGCCGGCGCTGTCATCGACGCGCTGGCCGACCTCGGCATCGACTATTGCTCGCCGGAGGCGGCTGCAGCATCCGCCGCTTTCACCGGATTGCGGAACGCCACCGGCCACCTCATCGGAGCATCGGCCAGCGGCCGCACGCTCACTGCCGCCGGAAAACGCGCCGACATCGACGTGGCCATCGAGCTGGATGTTTCCTCCGAAGTTGCGACAGCAGGGGAATTCGGGCTGCATAGCTGACGTTGCCTCCACCAGGCAAACCTGACAAATGTGGAGGACCCATGAAGGCAGTAATCGGCGGCACCGTGATCGCAGAAGCACCGCAGGACGAATTGATCAAGATCGAGGGCAACTGGTATTTTCCGCCGGAGAGCGTGAACAAGGAATTCCTCGTCGAGAGCGCGACCCCGTACACCTGTCCGTGGAAGGGCGAGGCCCAGTACTTCAGCGTGAAGGGTGACAGCGGGATGCTGCAGGACCGCGCCTGGAGCTACCCGACGCCGTACCCCACCGCTTTCGACCGCACCGGTAAGGACTTCAGCGACTATGTCGCCTTCTGGAAAGAAGTACAGGTCACCGAGTAGCCGACCCGGGAAAGGCCGCCCTTCGGGGCGGCCTTTCGCATGCCCGGCGGGCTAGACGGATGCCCGTGCCCGGTGCGCCCGCACCTTGGAGCGGTTGCCGCAGCGCTGCATCGAGCACCAGCGGCGGTTGTTCGAGCGTGACTCGTCGTAGAAGATGAGTTGGCAGTCGTCGGCGGCGCATTCGCGGATCCGATCACGGGCGTTCTCGTCGAACAGTTCGACGGCATCCCTGGCGAGGGTGGCGAGGGCCTGGCCGACGCGGACCGAACTACGGCCGGCCTGCCGGTTGCCCCCCGGTAGCGCAGGCGGGATATTGGGGGTCGCCGCGAAGAGATTGATCGTATCGATGTCGTCGGCGGTGGGTTCGCGCTTCTCGTTGAGCGCGTGTGCCACACCCGCGATCGCGGACCGGAGCGCGAGCGCGTCGACGAGTTCCCGCTCGGTGGCCGTCGCATCCACCCTCTCGAAGCGGCCCACCAGCCAGGCTCCGAGATCGCCGGGCGCCTGCAGCTGCTCCCAGGCCGGATTGTCGGCCATCGATCCCGTGTAGGCGAAGTCGAGACTGATCGCTCCTGAGTCGAACCACCAGCGGGCGCCTTCCCTGGAGGTGAACCATTGACCGGTATTCATGTAACCATTGTGGTCGGTTACTACCCGCAATCAGTGGAGAAACGCGAGGTCGCCGTCGTCAGGGACCCGGCATCCACGTGCACGATCCAGGACCGGAAGGCAACGGAGTTCTGCCCGCACTGAGTGCCGGAACGCCTCAGCGTCGCCCGGACGCGACGGCTCGGTGGCTCCAGGTGATCGCGTTCGCCGGGTCGAACCGGCGCGAGCACTTGCCGCAGGCGAGCGGCCTGGTCGGCCGGCGGTAACGGTAGTGCACGTGGCCGGCAGGGCAGGTCCCGACCCATGGCGCTAGTTCGTTCGCGATCTCGCCGTCATGCAGCCGCTTGCCTTCGTAGCCGAGTTCGGCGGCGACCGCCTTCCACCTCGGTCCGTGCCCGGCGCGGGTCCCGGCGATCGCGTGCGCCACCTCGTGCAGCAGCACCTGATGGATCTCGTCGTCCTCGTAACGCGAGGCGAGGTAGCGGGACACGGTGATCTTCTTGTCCGTGTAGTTGCAGAGCCCGGCCCGCGTCTTGGCCGAGTCGAATCCGAAGGTCCAGGTTGCGTCGAGGTGCAGGGCGATGAGGGCGTCTGCCCATTTGCGCACTCGCGGAAGGTCAGCCATCCCTCAGGCTCCGGCGCATGATGGCCTCTAGCGCGAACTGCGAGGAATCGATCTGGTCCTGAGAGGCCCCGATCCGCTTGCGGATGTCGAGGGCGTGGGAGATCGAATCCCGTGCCTCATCGAAGCGGCCGAGTTCGAACAGCACCTTCCCCTCGTGCTGGGCGGCGAAGGCCTCGACGGACTGCCAGCCCTCGACGGCCGCCGTTGCTCGGCAGGCGGACATCTCCGCGAGCGCCCGCTCCAGCTTGCCCTGGTACTGGAACACCTGGGCGCGGCGCAGTCGTGCGGCGGTCAGCAGCTCCCGATCACCCGCGAAATGAGCGAGTCGAAAACTCTGCTCTGCCAGCGTGAGTGCCTCGTCGAGGCGGCCGAGCATCCGCAGCAGTCCCGCCTTCTCGGCGAGCGCTGCGGTACTGCGGCTGTTGCCGAGTTCGTCAAGGCGGGCCCGCACGGCATCTTCATCGACGATCTCGTGCAGGGTCTCTGGGTCATAGGCGATGCTCATCCCTTCGAGGTTAACCCTCGCCGGCGATGTCGAGGCCCACCTGCACGAGCTTGTCGTCACCTTCGTGGACAGTGCCCCGTCCGTCGGTGTTGTTGGTGAGAAGCCAGAGGGTTCCGTCGGGGCCTGCCACGACATCGCGGATGCGACCGAGCGTGCCGGCGAGGTAGGCCACCGCGTTCGTGGTCGTTCCCGGGTAGATCGCCCATAGCCGTTCGCCGCGAAGTGCGGCCAGGAAGAAGGTGCCATCGACGAAGGCCAGTCCGCTCGGGCTCGCCTCGGCCGTCGACCACTGGTACACCGGATCGATGAAGTCGGCGTTGCCGCCCTTGCCCTCCACGATGGGCCAGCCGTAGTCGCCGCCGGGCTCGATTCGGTTGAGTTCATCCCAGGTGTTCTGCCCGAACTCTGCCGCCCACAGCTGCCCCGAGGCGTCCCAGGCGAGGCCCTGCGGGTTGCGGTGTCCCAGCGAGTAGACGAGGGAGCCGGCCGTTGGATTGTCGTCAGGCACGCCGCCTCTCGGCGTCATCCGCAGGATCTTGCCGTTGAGTGACTCTGGATCCTGCGCGTGGTCGGCCTGCCCGGCGTCGCCGACCGTCGCGTAGAGCATCCCGTCCGGCCCGAACTTGATGCGGCCGCCGTCGTGGTTGGCGGCCTTCGCGAGCCCTGTGAGAATCTTCTGTGCCGGTCCGAGCGAATAGTCTCCCGCCTTTCCGAGCAGCGGCATCCGCACGATGCGGTTGTCGGATGCCGTGGTCAGGTACGCATAGATCCAGCGGTTGTCGCCGTCACGCAGTGCTTCCAACCCGAGCAGCCCGCCTTCGCCGTCGTGCGCGACCCCGCCGACCGTCCCCGCTTTCCTGAGCTCATTCGACGCGGTGAGCTCCTCGATCACGCCGGAGTCGCGCTCGCTGATCAGGGTCGAGTCGCCGTCGCCGAGGCGCAGTATCGACCAGGGAGCCTCGAGGCCGCTCGCGATGACCTTCGAATCGCCCGTCGGGCGCGCAACAGTGGTGCTCGGATCGGTCGGCGAAGGTCGGGGTGGTGTCGATTCGGAGGTGCAGGCGCTCAGGCCGACCACCCCAACGAACACGGCCAGCGTCAGAAGCCTTCGTGCGATCATGGGCAACCTCCTCCCTGCCAGTCTCGCTGAGTTGCCCACTTCTGCTGCTACTTCGCTTACGAATACAGCCGAAGTGGGCAACTCAGCGCAGATCATTGCCGAGAGGTCAATCGCCCCGCGTGCCGACCTGGAAGATGTTCTTCGACGGGGGCGGGGACTGCACGGCCGTGGCGTCGGTCACGATGGGCGCTCCCGCGATCCAGTTGCGCAGCTCGGCGTCGGCCACGACCTTCGAGGGATGCGGTCCGCCGGCGAGCAGGCGCGGCATCCAGTCGAGCGGCAGTTTCTCGCGCGACCCGACCATCACGACGTTGCCGAAGCGGCGGCCCTTGAGGATCTGCGTCTCGGCGAGGGCGGCGACGTGACCGGTCGCGGCGAGCATCGTGGCGGCCTGGCCGCGGGCGAAGGCCAGCCCCGGTCCGTCGGCGACGTTCGCGACGACGATGCCGGCCGGCTTCAGCAGCGCGACTGCCTCCCGATAGAACTCGAGGCTCGTGACGTGGGCAGGCGTGCGTGCCCCGCTGAAGACGTCGACCACGAGGAGGTCGACCTCGCCACGCAGGCCGCCGGGCAGTTTGGCGAGCACTTCGCGGGCATCTCCGTGCCGGATGCGGATGGATGCATGGCGCGGCAGGGGCAGGTGCGAACGAACCAGGTCGACGAGATCGCCCTCGATTTCGATCACCTGCTGCCGCGATCCTGGTCTCGTCGCTTCGATATAGCGGGGAAGGGTGAGGGCGCCCGCGCCGAGGTGCACCGCCGTGATCGGCTCTCCCGGCATCCCGAACTGGTCGATCACGTGGCCGATGCGCTGGACGTACTCGAAGAACAGCTGGCTCGGGTCGTCGAGATTGACGTGGGACTGCGGCGTCCCATCGACGATGAGCGTGAAACTACCGGGTACCCAGCGATCGGGTTCGATCACCGCGCGGTAGCCGCTGAGCTTGAGGATGGCGGATGCGCGTTCGGTCACCCCTCGACACTGCCACAGTCGGCCGACTCGCGGGCCCCTCCCCGTTGTGGGGATTAGTCGGGAACTGAAGTTTGCACAACAATGAACTGAGTCCTGGACACGCACGTGTGGCACTCATGGGGGAAAAA
>JAODMW010000277.1 GCA_025464815.1 Microbacteriaceae bacterium
CCCCCGAATGGGGGTAGACCTGCGCTAAGTTATAGCCATCGCGTGCAGGCACCCGAACTGTCAGGCAGATATTCACCTTCCACGAAAAGGAACATCTGTGAGCATTCGGAAAATACTGTCGTCGATCGCGGCCGCGGGCCTCATCGCCGCCTCTCTCGTCGCGGGAAGCACGCTCAGTGCATCCGCCGTTCCCACCGGAATAGGCGGCCAGCATCAGACGACCTTCACACCCGGTCGCTATATCGTGACGCTCGCCGATCCAGCGGTGGCTACTTACCGGGGTGGCGTCAACGGCTTCGCACCGACGAAGCCAGACGAGGGCAAACAGCTCAATGCGCGCGGCAAGGCCCAGCAGAGCTATGGCGACTACCTCACGCGCAGGCAGGCGGATGTCGCGGCGAACGTCGGCGTGACGATCGACCAGTCCTACACCCTCGCGCTCAACGGCTTCTCGGCCACCCTCACCGCGAAGCAGGCGGCCGCGCTCTCCGCGAACAAGGCGGTCGCGTCGCTCGCACCCGACGAGCTCAAGCACGTGACGGCCACCCCATCCACCTCCTTCCTCGGCCTCGACGGCGCCGACGGCGTCTGGGCGAAGACGGGAGGCGTCGACCACGCCGGCGAGGGAATCGTGCTCGGCGACATCGACACCGGCATCGCGCCGGAGAACCCGTCGTTCGCCGGGCATGCGCTCGGCACCACTGCGGGCGCCGAGCCCTATCTCGACGGGTCGACGACGACCTACGCGAAGGCGGACGGCTCGACGTTCCACGGCGTCTGCCAGACCGGCGAGCAGTTCACCGCCAGCGACTGCAGCACCAAGATCATCAGCGCGCGCTACTACCTCGACGGTTTCGGCGCGGGCAAGATCGGGAAGGCCTCCACGGGAGAGTACGTCTCGCCTCGCGACGGTGACGGTCACGGTTCGCACACGGCGAGCACGGCCGCCGGTGATGCGCGCGTTCCTGCCGCCATCGGAGGTGTGAGCTACGGCACGATCACCGGGGTCGCGCCCGCCGCCAAGATCGCGGTCTACAAGGTCTGCTGGTCGGGACCCGACCCGACGGTGACGACAGACGACGGTTGCGCGACCTCCGACCTCCTCGCGGCCATCGACCAGGCCGTCGCCGACGGTGTCGACGTGATCAACTACTCGATCGGTGGCGGCGCCGCCCAGACCACGGTGTCCCCGACCGACCAGGCCTTCCTGGGCGCGGCCTCCGCCGGGATCTTCGTCGCGGCCTCCGCCGGCAACGACGGCCCGACCGCGTCGACCCTCGACAACGCCTCGCCGTGGATCACCACAGTCGCGGCGAGCACGATCCCGAGTTACGAGGCCACGGTCACCCTCGGTGACGGCAGCAAGTTCGCCGGCGCCTCGGTCACGATCGACCGGACCCCCGGTGCGACCCCGCTCAGCGGGCCGCTCGTCACCTCCACGAGCGTCGCGCTTACGAGAGCGACCACGCCCAATCTCTGCATCGCGGGATCGCTCGATCCGACCCTCGCCAAAGACAAGATCGTCGTCTGCGAACGCGGTGTCAACGACCGCGTCGCAAAGTCGGCGGAGGTCGCCCGTGTCGGCGGCATCGGCATGATCCTGGTGAATGTCGTGCCTGGTTCGACCGACCTCGACCCGCACAGTGTGCCGACCGTGCACCTCGACGCGCAGTACCACGACCGTGTGCTGGCCTATGCCGCGACGGCGGGCGCCACGGCGACCTTCACGCCGGACAACACCTCCGACTACACTCCGCCGACACCGCAGGTCGCCGGCTTCTCGTCCCGCGGTCCCGTGCTCGCCGACGGCAGTGACGTACTCAAGCCCGACGTGACAGCACCCGGTGTCGCGATCATCGCGGATGGAGCGAACGCCGCCGGGGCCGACCCGACCTTCCAGTTCCTCTCCGGGACCTCGATGGCTGCTCCACACATCTCCGGTCTTGCGCTGCTGTACCTGGGCGAGCGCCCGAACGCGACCCCCGCCGAGATCAAGTCGGCCATGATGACCACCGCCTACGACACCAAGGACGGCGCCGGCCATGCCGTGACCGATCCCTTCGTGCAGGGTGCGGGCCACGTCGATCCGACGAAGTTCTTCGCCCCGGGCCTTCTCTACCTCAACGCCCTTCCGGACTGGCTCGCCTACATCCAGGGCATCGGATACGACGTTGGCGTCACCCCGATCGACCCGAGCAATCTCAACCTCGCTTCGATTGCGATCGGCTCGCTCACCGCATCCGAAACCATCACGCGCAGCGTGACGTCGACGCAAGCCGGCGATTTCAGCGCGAAGGTGGATGTGCCCGGCATCGACGCGGTGGTGACACCCTCGACGCTCAGTTTCGGCGCGGCAGGCGAGACGAAGAGCTTCACCGTGAAATTCACCAGGACGGATGCACCGCTCGACGCCTTCACGACCGGTTCGCTCACCTGGACCAGCGGCTCGACCGCTGTGCGCAGCCCCATCGCGATCCGGCCGGTGACGATCGTGGCCCCGGCCTCCGTCAGCGGTACCGGCACCTATGGAGCGGTCGACGTGACGGTGACGCCCGGCGGCGACGGGGACATCCCGTTGACGACGACGGGACTCACGGCGGGAACCCTGCAGCCGGACCCGACGGGAACTGCACCCGACCACTCGGGTGCCGGAGCTACCGGTGATGTCTTCGACTACAGGGTGAAGGTACCGGCGGCGACGAAGTACGCGCGCTTCGATCTCGACTCGCTCGACAATGCGGCGGACCTCGACCTCGTCGTCTACCTGTTGGGTAAGGATGGCAACCCGGTCGCCGGCTGGCAGTCGGCAACCGGCTCTGCCGACGAGCAGGTGAACCTGCTCGCTCCAGAGGCCGGTACCTATCTCGTGGAGGTCTCCGTCTACTCGGCGCCGGCCAACACCCAGTTCGATCTTCGGACCTATTCGGTGCTCGACGGTGGAGCGGCGCTGACCCTGAACCCGGCTGTCATCGCCGGAAAGCAGGGCGTGCCGGCGACCTACAACGCATCATGGGCCGCACTCCAGCCGTTCACGAGCTATCTCGGTCTCGTCGGCTACGGCAACACCGGGGCGTACACGGTGGTCGGTGTCGTCACGAAGGATGATGTGAAGCCCGGTACGCCGGTCAACACCTCGCCTCCGACGATCACCGGCACTCCGGAGGTGGGCAGGACGCTCACCGCCAGCCCGGGAACCTGGGACGTCGCCGGGTTGACCTTCGCCTACCAGTGGCAGGCGGATGGTGCGGACATCCGGGGCGCGACGAAGGCGAGCCACCGCGTGGCCGCCGCCGACCAGGGCAAGGCCATCACGATGGTCGTCACCACCGCCAAGGGCGATCTTCCGCCGGGGAAGGCGACCTCCGCCGCGGTGACGATCAAATTCGCCTCCGCGACAAGCCTTTCGCTGAGCAAGCAGGCGCTATTCTCCTGGCAGCAAACGAAGGCGACGATCAAGGTCACCTCTGGCGCCGCGGCGTTGCCCAGCGGCAAGGTCGTCGTGACGGTGAATGGCCGTACCCTCACCGAGTTGCCGATCGCGGCCGGCTCGACGGGTGTGCTCACCTATGATCTGCCCAAGGAGGGCCGTGGCGACTACCAGGTTCGGGCGGCCTTCATCCCTGACGGGGATACCGTGGCCGGTTCGGTGAGTCCGGTCAAGCGCTTCGTGGTGCTCTTCTAGGGGGCAGCCAGGTCGTGCATCGCTCGTGTCCAATCTCCCCGCGGTAATCTTTCGGACATCCGCGATCGCGCGATCGGCATTCTGCCGCAGCCCGGGCAGGCCGAGTTGGTAAGCTCAACTAACAAACATGAAAGAATCCAGGGCCGTGCGAGAGAGCAGCGCCGATTCGACGGGAGTTCCCGCGACCGCCGCCGCGATTCCTCGGCGCAGTTCCGGCGCTTTCGCCGACGGGCGCGCACTGAGGCCGAGCGTGAAGGTCCTGCCGGAGCACGCCCGCGGCCACAACCGTTCGCTCGTACTGCAGCCCCTG
>JAODMW010000185.1 GCA_025464815.1 Microbacteriaceae bacterium
AGAGCGTGGGCAATGGATGCGGCCGTGAGGTGTGCTCCGTATTCGACGACGGCGAATGAGGTGGTCGGGTTTCTTGCTAGCAGGGCGGATGAAAACGGAATCAGCGCAACAAGTCCGAGAAAGAGTAGGTTCAACCAGACGAGCGGATGGTCGGCTGCGATGAGCAGCTCGGACTGGGTTCTGTTGCCGAACCAGAGGACGCCGACGGTGATGAAAGTCAGCGCGTATGTGAGCAATGTGGGAGTTGCCTCTAGGAATTGTTCGGGCAGCTTGGATGGGGGTCCAGTTGGGACGTGCACCTCAAGTACGATCAGCGTCATCACGATGGCGAAGACAGCGTCCGAGGGTGCCTCCATCCGTCTTGTCGATCCGCGGCCGGGCCGCCCCACGTCCGGTTTCAGTGCTTCGTTATCGTTTGTGTGCCCTCTCTTTTTTGCATTCTGGCTGGGTTCGGCGCCGTCGGCTGCGGACGCCATCACAAACGACTTCCGGTCAGTTGCGCGCACAGGTCGACGAGCTCATCTTGGAATCGAATGTCGTGGATTGCCGGCTGAGTCGTGGCGGACTTCTGGTGGAAGTAATAGCCACCTGTTCCTCCAGCTTTCGGATCGCTGGCTTCCGCCAGCCATACTTGAGTGACGTGCGCGAGAGCAAGGTCGTCGGGCGCGCTGGCCCCGCCCATCTTGGTCGCCACCCACCCAGGTTCCAGGGCGTTGGACGCTATGTCTGGGCGTGTCCGAGCGAGCGCCATTGCGAGGGTCGCGTCGAAGAGTTTGCTGTCGCAATATGCCTGGTATCCGTTCCACTGCCGCGTAGTCCAGTCATAATCCGTGGTTGACGCATCGCCTTGGCGATGTAGCCCGGAACTCAGCCACACGAGACGTTGCGCCGGAATGAGTGCGGTGAGCAAGTACGGGGCGAGGACGTTGATCTGGAAGACGTGCGCGTGACCGTCGATGGTTTCGATGCGGCGGGGCTCCCGGTATCCGACACCGACATTGTGAATGATCGCGTCGACCCCACCGGCATCGTTCACCTGCCGGGAAATCGAGCGGACATCTTCCAACAAAGTGGCATCACCGATGGCAACCGTCGATAGCCTCGGCAGGGTGGTGAGAACCTCATCGGCCCTGACGTGGTTGCGGGCGTGCGCGATGACCTGATGACCGTCCTCGAGGAGCTGCCGTGCCGCTGCGAGGCCGAGCCCGTCGGTCGAGCCAGTGATCAGAATACGGCTCACACCAGCACAGCCCCTCCGTCAACGCTGATGATCGTGCCGGTAGCCATCTCCTGCTCCATCGCATAAACGTAAGCAAGCGCAACATCGTGCGTCTCGCCCGCGTTCCCGCTGGTCAGCACGACCGAACCTGGCTCTCCTTTAGGTGCATCATATTCTCCTCGCTTCGTCCTGTTTTTGGGTCTCGTGCGATCTCATATGCCCATCGAAGAGCTCGTTGCACCGCCTTGGAATTTTCCGAATTACAGCGAACGGTAGTCGTTTGCAGTTAGGCCTGCAAACTCCCAACTACCAGGACCCGCCGATGCTGGGTTCCAATGCCCTCGTGGCCCTCGTGGCCCTCGTGGCTCCTAGTCGTCCTGTGGCAGCCACTACTCCAGCGAGTTAAGGGAAGCTCCCTCTCCGCCCAGGAAGCGACTTGTCGCCATCGGTCCGGGGAACGAAGGTTGGACGTCGATACGCTTCGCCTTCTCGCCACTTGATAGGTGACGCCTCAAGCGACCCGTACCGAGTGGAGGTCCACGCCGCTGCCCGCGCGCGGGGCAGCGGCAAAGTCCTCCAAACCGGAAGCACACACAACGTGTCCAACTTGTGGGGCGCAGTTCAGGACTTCATCCCGAGCTGCCAGAGCAGCAGAGCGGGAATTCGAGCAGGCAAACCAATACTTGCACTTTCGCTCTTAACGATATATCGTAAACACATCGCAGAAGTTCTGCGATGGCTCATTCTTGAGCAGAACGAAAGGTGCTGCGAAATGAAACGCAACCACTACACACACGAAGCGCGATTCCATCACGACCCTGCGGAACACGGACATGGACACGGGTTTCCCGGCGGCCCGGGGACCGGCGGCCGAGGATTCGGCGGTCCGGGATTCGGAGGCGGATTCGGCGGCGGGTTCGGACCACGCGGCCCCCGTCGCGCAACCAAGGGCGACATCCGTTCCGTGATCCTGTCCCTGCTCTCCGAGGGGCCGTCCAACGGCTACGGCCTGATCAAGGCCATCGCCGAGAAGACCGGCGGTGCCTGGCGCCCGAGCCCCGGCTCGGTCTATCCGACGCTGCAGCAACTGGTCGACGAGGAGCTCATCGTCTCCAATGGAGACGGCCGCAAGACCGAATTCGAACTCACGGATGCGGGCGAGACCTACGTCGCGGACCACGCGGATGATTTTGCCAAGGCCTGGGATGCAACTCCCGGGCGCTCACAGGAGGCCGGCGCGTTCTTCGAGAGCGCGGGCAAGCTGATGGGCGTCATCGCCCAGTTCCGCCACGCCGCGACGGACGAGCAGCGCAAGGCCGCAGTCGAGAAGCTCGACGAGACCCGTCGCGCGCTCTACCTCATCCTCGCCGAGTAGGCGTGCCGGCGCATGACCAGGCGCGAAATGCACATCGAAGAATGGCCGACCGGGCAACCGGCCGGCCATTCGTGTTCTCCACGGAAAGCGGAAGCCACTCGACAGGAGGCCGCTAGCAACCCGTCCGGTATCCTCAGCTCGCGCCGAGCTCCTCGGTCGCGGTGAGTCCGGCATCGGCGGCACGCCCAAGAAAATCAGCCAGGACCGCGAGCTCGGCCTCGCTGTAGCCGGCGCAGATATCGTCCATCGAGCTGTTCATCCCCGAGTAGAGGCGAAAGAGCTCAGCGGTGCGGTCGGGGAGCGCCCTGATCAGCACGGCACGCCGGTCTGATGGCTCGCGGTCGCGTGCTATCCATCCGTTCCGTTCGAGCCGGTCGAGGATGCCGGTCATTGTCGCCGGATGCAGGCCGGCACGCCGGGAGAGGGCGCTCGGGCTGAGCGGACCGTGCTGGGCGATGAGATCGAGACAGTCGAGGTCGACGTCCTTGAGATCGACGTGGGCACCGACCTGGTGATTGAGCAGGGAGATCTGGTTGCTCAGCGCGCGCAAAGTCCGCTTGATCTCGGTGCTCAACCGTCGTCGCTGCCGCATGGAGTTCGCGTCCTCAGTTTGCGTGGAATTCATATGATATGCTTTTCGTATTATATCGTTTATGGAGGAGAGACATAATGAAGATTGTCATCTTTGGAGCCAATGGTCCAACGGGGCAGCTCGCGACGAAGCAGGCGCTTGCCGAAGGGCACACTGTCACGGCGTTCACCCGGCACCCGGAGGCGTTCCCTCTTCGCGATGAAAATCTGCGGGTAATGCAGGGTGACGTGTTCGACCCCGCGTCTGTCGACCGCGCTGTCGCGGGACAGGATGCCGTGCTATCAACCCTCGGGGTGCCCTTCGGTCGCAAGAAGATCAGCGTGTATTCGGTGGGTACCGCTCACATACTCGAGGCCATGAAGGACCACGGGGTGCGCCGACTGGTCGCCGTCAGCTCGAGTGCGGCCGACCCCGCAGTTCGCTTCCACGACACCGAGGGTGGGTTCTTCTTCGAGAAGATCCTCAAGCCGGTCATCATCTTCACCCTGGGGCGCACGCTCTATGCCGACATGTGGCGGATGGAAGAACTGCTCGAGGCCAGCGACGTCGACTGGACGGTCATCCGGCCCTCCGGTCTCTTCGAGACGACGGAGGTCACCGACTATCGCACGGCCGAGGCCGTCATCAACGGCAGGTTCACATCGAGGGCGGACCTGGCGGACTGCATGCTGCGCCAGCTCGGCGACGACAGTTATCTGCACAAAGCGGTGGCGGTGGCGACCTTCTCTGTGCAGCCTTCCGTGCTCGAACTCATCCGGAACGAGGCGCTGAGCAGCCCGGCGAAGGGCTGAACGGATGCCTCGCCACGCTGGTCGTGGCGAGAACACCGGCGTCAGGTGCCTAAAGTGGATGACATGGCGCAACGTTGGCTCGCATCCGAATTCGGTGGACCCGAGGTCCTCACACTCGAGGACTTCGAGGTCGCGGCTCCCGGGCCGGGCGAGGTGACGGTCGAGGTTCGCGCGGTAGGCATCAATCCGACCGATTTCAAGCGCTTCGCGGGCTACTACGGAAGCGATCCGAGCATGCTGCCGGTCTATCCGGGCACGGAGCTGGCAGGTGTCATCTCCGCCATCGGGGCTGGCACGACGATCGCTTCGGGGGGTGGCGCAGTCGGCGACGAGGTGCTCGCCTTCCGTGTGAAAGGCGCCTATGCCACTGCCGTCACGCTGCCTGCCGCCGACGTCTTCGCCAAGCCGACGACCCTCGACTTCCCTCAGGCCGCAAACCTGCTGCTCGTCGGTGCGACGGCATCGGATGCCCTCAACGTCACGGGCGTTGGCGCCGGCGACACCCTCCTCGTCCATGGCGCGTCCGGCGCGGTCGGGGTGAGCGCCATACAGCAGGCCAGGCTTCTCGGCGCGCGCGTGATCGGCACGGCAAGCGAGCAGAACTTCGCGGTGCTCGAGCACTTCGGTGCCGAGCCGGTCGCCTATGGCGATGGCCTCGAGCAGCGCGTACGAGACCTGGCACCCGGCGGCGTCGACGCCGCCCTCGACACGGTAGGGACGGATGAAGCGGTGCAGGTCTCCCTCGCAGTGGTCAGCAACCGCGACCGCATCGTGACCATCGCGGCCGCACCGAAGGCGAAGGAATTCGGTTTCATGGCGATCGGAGGCGGCAGTCCTGCGAGTGCCATCTATCGCGACTCCGTGCGCGGTCGCCTCATCACCCTCGCCGCCGAGGGGAAGCTCGTCGTACCGGTGGCCCGTACCTTTCCGTTTGCGGAGGCGGTCGCCGCACTGCAGCTGCTCAAGAGCGGACATCCGGGCGGAAAACTCGCGCTCATCCCCTAGTCGTACTGCTCCGGACGGTCATGCAGTACACCTAGGCTGTGCTCGTGGCATCCTCCGCGTCGATGCAGCCCCGTCGGTTCGAGCTCACGCTTCGCAAACCGTGGTTGGGCTGGACCCCGAAACCTACCGTCGTGCTCGATGGGCGGGGTCAGCCCGCGCAGTGGGGGACGGGAACGTGGCAGATTTCCGCGGAGGGCCCGACGGTCGTCAGAGTCTTTCTCTTCAACCGCCTCTGGAAGTTCGGGGCTGCGGAGTTCATCCTCGATGCGGAGCAGCCTGCTGCTCTCGTCTACTCGGCACCGAGGCTGCCATTCCTGCCGGGAAAACTCCGAATGGTTTCGTGACGATCAGGCGAAGATCCTTATGCCGTTGAGCAGCTTGTTGAGCGGCGTCAGCAGGGCGAAGAAGGGTACGACAAGCCGCAGTCCGTAGACCAGCCCGGTGAGACCGAGGTACCCGCTGAACGCGAACAGCGCGATGCTGATCAGGCCGAGCACGAGAGCTGTGACGAGACCGGATCTGGTGATGAACGGTGCAGCGAAGCCCACCGACGCGAAGACGATTCCGATGTCGGCAATGAATCCCCGGGTCGCGTGGTCCGAAAAACTGCCAACGAAGCACCAGAGCACGATTGCGATCGCCCAGAAGACCACGAAGATAAGCCCGGCGATCGGTTTCGGGACTTCATACCTGCCTGTGCCCACGGCCATCTGAACGCTCCTCTTTCATCTGAAGGGTCGAAATCGCGGAAGGTGCGTCTGCAGGACCCGAACAGATTCTATTCTTTCGCGAGCAGTGATCGAGGACCCTAGGGTTTCGGGTACTTCGGCCCCTGGTCCTTGAGAGTTCCTTCGACCCGGCCGGCCGGGTCGTATGCGACGCACAGAATCTCGCGGTCTCCCGTGCCCCAGCTCTCTTCGGAGGGGAAGTAGTAGGTGTAGTCGAGCGCGGTGGTGTCGAGGGCGGCGCCTACGAAGCTCTCGAAAGGCGCGATGCACTGCCTGTCGGCATCCACCTTGACCGCGCTGTCGCCGGGGAAGGTTCCATCGCCTTCGTCGATCCTCTGGCTGGCGATCACCTCGCTGTCGTGCGACACCGCGCAATCGACGATCGGAACTTCGGTGACCGTGCCGTCGTTGCCCACGGAGTTCTCGTCGTTGAGGCAGTCGCCTACCGTGACGCTGAACACGTCGGATTTCGGCCCATCTGTCGAAGTCGAACCCGAACCGCTGTTCGCGAGGTCGCCGATGATGCTGCAGCCGGAGAGCAGCATGGCTGCCACCGCGGTCAGGGTCAGGACGCGCGCCCAGTTGTGTGCGGCCGAGACTGGCATCGGACTTCTTCCTCACTGACAGGACACTGCGTTCGAGTACTAAAGCTCGGCTTCACCTTAGCGAAAGCTGTGACCACTTCGGAGGTATGCCACCGAAGCCAATTGATCGCAGAAGGCTCATCCGCGACAGAGTCGGCGGCGTTGGTCGACGCGCTCCACGACCTGCCCGATGACGGGCAGGTTTCGGATTGTGATAGAGGGATTCTCCAATTTGGATATAAGATTCAATTACGGTGACGGCGCAGCAGGCGCGGGCTTTCCGACAGCCCGGCTGGACGGATTTGAGCGTATGTCATCGGTGGAGGGCGTGGGGCGACCCGGGGTGTGAGCATTCGACATTCAGTGGACAACCTGAATTAGCCGCGAACTGAGACATGACATTGTTGGCCACTATCCCCAAGGAGTTCCGATGTTTATCCGCGATGTAATTTGTGTGCCCGTGCGGTCCGGCTTTTTTGCCGACGACCAGGCAGCCATTCTTGCGGGCGCGCCGCATGAGGGTTTTCGCTACGCCGGGGAACCGATCACGCCAGGGTTTCGTTCGATCCGGCAGGCGGGCGAAGCCGTGTCTGTGATGCTGCTGCTCGACGACGGTCAGGTCGCACATGGTGACTGCGCTGCAGTGCAATACTCGGGCGTCGGAGGTCGTGACGTCGCGTTCGACGCGGCGTCGGCCGTCGAGGTGATCAACAGCGCCGTCGCCCCATTTCTTCGAGGCACGGAGGTCGTCGAATTTCGTAGCGTGGCCGCCGCCGTCGACGAGCTCACGGTCGACGGACATCGGCTACACACCGCAATCCGCTATGGGGTGACGCAAGCCCTGCTCGATGCGGTTGCGAAGGCTCGCGGCGTGACCATGGCAGAGGTCGTCCGGGATGAGTACGAAACCGGCGTGGTACTCGCGCCAGTTCCGCTGTTCGTCCAAAGCGGTGACGATCGCTATGACAACGTGGACAAGATGATACTCAAGGAGGCTGATGTGCTCCCACACGGCCTTATCAACCACATCGATATGAAGCTCGGTCGCAACGGGGAAGTGCTGGCCGAATATCTGCTCTGGGTTCGGAACCGCATCCTCGAACTACGTGTGCGTCCCGACTACGCGCCGACGCTTCATTTCGACGTGTACGGCACCGTCGGGAAAATATTCGATGGGGATTTGGATCGCGTGGCGGACTATCTCACCACGCTCGGCGAGCTCGCCAAGCCCTTTAAATTGCGTGTAGAGCATGTCATCGATGCTGGAAATCGTGACGATCAGGTGACACGCTCCGCGATGCTCCGGGCCGCCCTGCGCGCACGCGGCAGTGAGGTGCAGATCGCGGTCGACGAGTGGTGCAATACCCTCGAGGACATCGAGATCTTCGTAGCGGCGGGCGCTGCGGATGTCATCCACGTCAAGATGCCCGACCTCGGCGGAGTGAATAACACGATCGAGGCGCTTCTGCTGGTTTCGCGCAACGGCCTTCTGGCGTACTGCGGCGGAACCTGCAACGAGACTGACCGATCGGCGCAGGTGTCGGCGAATATCGCGATGGCCTGTGGGGCGGCGCAGGTGCTCGCCAAACCGGGTATGGGCGTGGACGAGGGCATGATGATCGTCGGCAACGAGATGGCACGGGTGGCTGCGCTCGTCGCGGCCCGCGAACGGATGCTCGCGGTGGAGGGCGGCGCCGTCGCATGAAGCCTCTTGCGGACCTGCGCATCATCGCCATCGAGCAATACGGGGCCGGCCCGTTCGGCAGCGTGCACCTGGCCGATCTCGGTGCTGAGGTGATCAAGATCGAGGATCCGACCAGCGGCGGCGATGTCGGTCGCTATGTCCCTCCTTACCAGGAGGGCGAAGACAGTCTCTTCTTCGAGTCGTTCAACAGGAACAAGCGGAGCGTCAGCCTTGATCTCTCCACCGGGGATGGCAGGGAGGCGTTCGAGGATCTGGTGCGGGTCAGCGACGTCGTGTATTCCAACCTTCGCGGTGATGTGCCGGCGAAGATCGGGATCACCTACGACGCTCTCAAAGCCATCAATCCCAGGATCGTCTGCTGCGCGCTGACCGGTTTCGGGATGACCGGGCCGCGTTCGTCCGAACCCGGATACGACTACATTCTGCAGGGGATCGCCGGCTGGATGGACATCACAGGTGAGCCGGCAGGCCCGCCGACCAAGTCGGGGCTTTCGCTCGTTGATTATTCGGGCGGCCTCGTCGCGGCGCTGTCGATCCTCGCCGGGGTCCACGCCGCTCGCAGGGATGGCACCGGCATGGATTGCGACGTGAGCCTGTTCGATACCGCGATCTCGATGCTCACCTATCCTGCGATCTGGAACCTCAACGGCGAGTTCGAACCGGTGCGCACGCACAATTCGGCGCATCCATCCCTCGTGCCTTTCCAGGCATTCCAGGTGAGTGACGGCTGGATCGTCGTCGCCTGCCCGAAAGAGAAGTTCTGGCGTCGGCTCGTGGAGGTCATCGGTCGGCCAGAGTTGGGAACCGACGAGGGGTTCGCCACCTTCGCCGGCCGCCGCGGCAATGCCGCGACTCTGCTGCCCATACTCGACGAGGTATTCCTGTCCCGCACCGCATCGGAGTGGCTCGACCTCCTCCGGGCAGCGGGCGTGCCGTGCGGGCCTGTTCAATCGGTCTCTCAAGCCCTGTCCGATGAACAGACCGTCGCTCGTGGCATGGTGGTAGAGACCGAGCATCCACGCTTCGGTACCATCCGCCAGGTTCGCAGTCCGGTGCGAGTCGGGGGAGACGAGCCGCAATATCGGCGTGCGCCGTTCCGCAACGAGGACGCAGAGTATGTCTTCACCGACCTCTTGGGCTACGACGCGGCCCGCGTCGAGCGCCTCGCGACGATTCCGCCCGAATGACGTGGATGCTGGCGTCGAGCCGAATGTGCGGGCACTACGATAAGTGCTCAGCGAGAGTCCATTGACCTGGTTGAAGGAGTTGCGTGACATCTGAGGTGAGTTCCCCCGAGGCGGTGCGCCGGTTCAGCCTCACCCAGGAGGCCTACGCCGCCATCCGTACTATGATCATCGCCGGCGAAATGCCGCCCGGCTCGAGAATTACCGTGCGCCCGATCGTCGAGAGGTTGGGGCTCTCGGCGACGCCGGTCAAAGCCGCCCTGATGACTCTCGAACGCGAAGGCGTGCTCGAGTCCAAACTGCATCGTGGCTTCTTCGTGCCCGAGCTGCGTGTGGACGATATGCGGGAGATCTACGAGATGCGGGAGGCACTCGACCGGTTGGCCGGACAGCTGGCGGCGTCCTCACCGAATCACCTGGCCATTGCTGCGGAACTGCGGGCCAAATGCGAGGAGCAGCGCCGTTATCTGGAGATCGGCGACGTCGACGGCTACCGTCGTACCGACCTCGAATTCCATCACAGCCTGTGGGCACTGTGCGGCAACAGCCGACTTCAGCGCACTGGCGAACAGTTGATGGATCAGATGAGGCTCGGCAACAGTCTCTCCGCTCGTCTTCCTGGGCGTGTGACGCTCTCATTGACTGAGCATCTCGTCATCGTCGAGGCCATCGAGCAGGGCGCGATCGAGCGCGCAGCCTCGGCGGCGACCGAACACATCATCAGCGTCCGGAAGACTTTCATGGACTCCGTGTCCGACACCGGCACGCAGCCGAACAGATAAGTCCTCCCCGACGAGTCCGTCGGACCCGCGCGCGAGGCCGGGCGAGTTCTTGCGTCGGCATGAAGTGTTCGCTATATGATTGGATTAGATTTGAAATCCATATGGACACGTCGAAAGCTGAGCTCTCTTACATGCAACCGAAATTCAGTTATCTCACCGACTTGCAAGGTTCACGCGGGGGCGAACGGTATAGCTCTGACGTTCCCAGAAATCTCGCGAGCGACGGTTCCCCTCTTTTCGCCCGGTATGACCTCGATGGAGTGCGGTCCGCGGTCAGCCCGAAGGAGATTTCCCAGCGCCCCCCGACTCTCTGGCGCTATCACGAACTGCTTCCTGTCCAAGACCCCGCGTTCGTCCGCGGATTCGGCGAGGGGATGACTCCGCTCCTGGATTTGCCTCGGCTCGGGAAGGCCATCGGCGTGCCGAAGCTCAAGGTGAAGGATGAAGCGCCGCTTCCGACCGGTTCCTTCAAGGCACGTGGCGCAGCCGTCGGCGTCGCGCGTGCGGCTGAACTGGGCATCACGAAGCTCGCCATGCCGACGAATGGCAACGCCGGCTCGGCCTGGGCCGCGTACTGCGCTCAGTACGGGATCGAGGCGACCATCATCATGCCGCTCGACGCACCCGCCATCACCCGTTCGGAGTGTGCTCTCGCCGGTGCGGACGTCATGCTCATCGACGGCCTCATTTCCGATGCTGGACGGGTCGTCGGCCAGCTGACGGCATCGGGCGCGGTCTTCGACGCATCGACGCTCAAGGAGCCGTATCGGGTCGAAGGCAAGAAGACGATGGGAATGGAAATCGTCGAGCAATTGGGATGGCACGTTCCCGACGTCATCGTGTACCCGACCGGCGGCGGCGTCGGTTTGATCGGCATCTATAAGGCGCTCCTCGAGTTGCAGGAGCTCGGTTGGATCGGCTCGACGCTGCCGCGGCTGGTCAGCGTGCAGGCCGACGGATGCGACCCCATCGTTCGCGCTTTCAACGCGGGCGAAGTCGAGGTCGCTGGTCAGGACGATACGCACACGGTGGCATTCGGCATCAACGTTCCGAAGCCGCTCGGGGGAAGAGCTGTACTGGAAGCGGTGCGGGCGACAGAAGGCACCGCCATCTCAGTCTCGGACCGTGACATCCTGAGGTTCATCGGCCGTTGCGCCGCTGACGAGGGAATGATGTTCTGCCCCGAAGGCGCAGCTACGCTCGTCGCGGTTGAGGCGCTGCGTGATTCGGGTTGGATCGGCGAAGGCGAAGAGGTCGTCGTGCTCAACACCGGAGCAGGCAACAAGTATCCCGATGCCGTGAAGGTGGAGCTGCCGACGATCGCTCGCGATGCCGTTCTGGACACGGTCTAGGCGATCGCAAGCACGGGGATTGCTCGGTTCATCGGGTTGAGAGGAGTCAGATGAAGGTCACTATCATCGGCGGCGGAGCCATCGGGGGAACCGTCGGCGCGCATATGGTCCGCGCCGGTCACGACGTCACGCTCTGCGACGCGGATATCGACCACGTCGCTGCGATTAACGCCAACGGACTGCAGATCGAAGGACCGGTCGCCGAGTTCGTCGTCCGAATACGTGCCGTCACCCCCGACCAACTGTCGGACGAGGTCATCGACAAAGCGATCATTGCCGTAAAAGGTCATCACGTGCGCTCTGCGGCCGAGATGCTCAGGAGGCGACTGTCTCCGGACGGCTACGTATTGAGCGTGCAGAATGGCCTGCCGTCGCACGAGCTCATCGACATCATCGACCGTGATCGTGCCATCTTCAGCTTCGTGAACTTCGGGGCCGATGTGATGGGGCCGGGCCGGATCCTGCAGGGCAATGTCGGGACCTTCCGGGTCGGCGAGCTCGACCCGGGCCCCATCACTCCGCGCGTGCAGGAGATGGCGGATGCCCTTCCCTATGCCGAAGCGACGGACAACGTGCTCGGCTACCTGTGGGGCAAAGAGGCTTACAGCATGATGCTCAGGGCCGGCGCCACCTCCGACCTCTCGATCGCGGAGACGCTCGAGCACCCCAAGTATCGCCCGGTGATGTTGGCTGCTGCGCGAGAGGCTCTCGGCCAGGCGCCCGTCAAGGTGGAGAGTTTCGACGGATTCGTTCCCGACGACCTGGAGGGCTCGCTCGATCGTCTCGCGAAGTTCAACCGTGGGAGCGCCAAGAGCCACAGTGGCGTTTATCGGGATTTGGCCATACGGAAGCGCAAAACTGAGATCGACGAGATGCTTCGGGACCTTCACGGGCCCATTGTGAGCAAGATCGGCGACATCATTCACGACATCGAACAGGGCAGGCGAGTCTGCTCCGTCGACAATCTCGATGAGCTTGCTGATTTCGTCGCGGCGCTTGACGCGGCAAAGTAGCAGGCGCCCTCGCCGATAACGGACAACCGAGCGGTCGTCAAGTTCGATAAGAGATGGAGTTGGGCACTATGCGGGTCTTCGACAGAAATTGGATGCAGATAGCGGAGGGCCTGGAAAGCGACGATCGAATCGTTCTACCGATCGGCTCGACCGAACAGCACGGCTTTCTTTCTCTCGGCACGGATGCCATCCTCGCCGAGCGCGTCTCGATCGAGGCCGCCGAGCCGCTCGGTATCCCCGTACTCCCGGTGCTGCCGTTCGGAGTGGCGCCTTACTTCTCACAGTATCCCGGCAGCATGACGCTACGCATCAGTACCTACTTCGAGGTGATTCGCGATCTGTTGGACTGTCTCGCGGGTGAGGGGTTCGGGCGTATCGCTGTCATCAACGGACACGGAGGCAACACACCGGTGAGCGGCCTCATCCGGGAATGGCTGGCGCAACCGCGACAGGATCGAGTCCAGGTGCTGTTCCACGACTGGTGGAACGCGCCTAAAACCGCCGCTGTCGCCAGCACTTTCGACAAGGACCAGTTCCATGCTGGCTGGGTCGAGAGCTTTCCCTGGACGCGCGTCGAGAATGCCGAGCCGCCCACTGTCGCGAGGCCGGTGATCCCGCGGAGAGTCGTCAACATGCTGACGCCCGTGCAGATCAAGGAGCTTGCTCCCGACGGGAATATGGGTGGTGCGTATCAACGGCCGGATGAGGACATGCGGCAGATCTGGGATGCCGGCGTCGCCGAAGTCCGCGACCTCCTTGAGAACGGATGGGTGAGTCGATGACCGCGCGAAGCAGGGTGGCGGTCGTCACCGGTTCGGCTCACGGCATCGGTACCGCGATCGTCGATGGGCTCCGGGCCGATGGAGTGATCGTGCACGGCATCGACAAGGACAGTGTCGACGTGACGGATACCGAAGCCATCGCTTCGTTCATGGCCAGCCTCGGCCCCGTCGACATCCTGGTGAACAACGCTGGCGGCGTGGTCGGGCAGAGCCACCGCCCCATCGAAGAGATTTCCGATGGAGACTGGTCGGCCATTCTGGACGCCAATCTCACGAGCACGTTCAAATGCGTCCGTGCTGTCGTCCCGCAAATGAAGCAGCGCGGATGGGGAAGGATCGTCAACATCTCCTCCGGTGCCGGCCGCAATGCCAGCCTCACCGGCATCCAGGCCTATGCGAGCGCGAAGGCTGGCCAGATCGGGTTCACCCGCCAAATGGCTCACGAACTCGGACCATTCGGCATCACCGTCAATTGCGTGGTGCCGGGTTTCGTCCTCTCGAACCCTGCCACCCGGCAACAGTGGGACGGTTATGGCGAAACGGGTCAGGCGGCGCTGGTCGAAGGCATAGCGCTGCGTCGCCTCGGCGAGCCAGAGGACATCGCCAATGGAGTGCGGTTTTTCGCTTCCGACGCGGCCTCGTATGTCACCGGCCAGGTGCTGCCGGTGAATGGCGGGCGCACGCTCTTTTAACCCCGCGCGCGGGTGGTCTCCGAGTCGAATGAGTCGTGTTGTTAACGCCTCGGCGACGGTGGCGTTACGGAATCGAGCGGTTGTGTTTCGGCGATGTAAAAGGAAATTGGATTTAGTGTCAAATCGGCATTCAGAGTGATAGCGTGTGCGTACCGAACCGCGGACGATCCGATCGTCTTCCATTCGTCCAGGCAACTTTGTGGGCCAGACCGTTTCTATTGAGGCACCGAGAGTAACGAGGCAATTAATGAGAAGAACAAGAGGCGCCACCCTGGTGGGCTTCGTGGCGGCGACAGCGATGCTGCTAGCCGGATGCAGCTCCGCCGCATCGACCCCGAATTCGACGAGTGCATCGTCCAAGCCGGTGGCAGGCGGTGACCTCGTGGTCGCGCGCCCCTTCGATGCGATCTCGATGAACAAGACCCTGGTAAACGACAGTCCCTCGCTGTGGATCACCGAACAGATCATGGAACCGCTCTTCACCTCTACCGACGACGGCAAGTCGGTCAAGCCGCTGCTTGCATCCAGCTACAAGGTTTCCGCTGACAAGCTCACCTACACGATCAACCTGCGCAAGGGTGTGAAGTTCTCCGACGGCACGCCGATGACCGCGAAGGATGTCAAGTTCTCGATCGACGAGGACACCAAGACGGCAACCACGGGTTGGGGCTACATCAACGCCGCGATCGACCAGGTCGCGGTGGTCGACGACAGCACGGTCCAGATCAAGCTGAAGTACGCCTGGGCGCCGATTCTCGCGGATCTCGCTCTGTTCAGCAACGCGATCATTCCCGACAACTACCAGGGCAAGACGGCAGCAGATTTCTACGCGGCTCCCGTCGGCACCGGTCCGTTCAAGTGGGACACCTGGCAGAAGGGGCAGTACCTCAAGTTGGCGAAGAATGCCAACTACTGGCAGGCGGGAAAGCCGTACCTCAACAGCGTCACGTGGACGGTCGTTCCTGACGCCAACACGAGGAAGCTGCAGCTGCAGGGCGGTCAGATCGATATCGACCAGCAGCCAGACTGGTCGAGCTTCGCCTCGCTCAAGAGCACTCCAGGCCTGAAGACCTACGCGTTCCCTTCGACGCAGATGGATTACATGGAGTTCAACCAGAAGATCAAGCCACTCGATGATGTCCACGTGCGACGCGCTATCTCTTACGCTATCGACCGTCCGGCGCTCGTCAAGGCAGTGCTCTTCGGGAACGGTTCGCCTGCCAATTCGTCCCTGGCGCCCGGGGTTCCGTTCTATGACAAGACAGTGGCCGGCTACACTTTCGACCTGAAGAAGGCGAAGGCCGAGCTCGCGAAGTCGTCGGTGCCGAACGGCTTCACGACGACCCTGCTGATCAAGTCGGGTGACGCCAACCAAGGTGCCGTCTCGCAGATCGTACAGTCCGAGCTCGCAGCGATCGGCATCACGCTCACCATCAGGCAGCTCGATCCCACGTCGAACAAGAAGGCGCGTATCGCCTCTAACTTCGACATGGCGTCCGCGACCTGGACGATGGACATCCCGGACCCCGATGAGTGGATGTCGTACGCTCTCAATCCGGGCAATAGCGGCAGCCTGGCGAGTGCAATGGGTTACAATAACCCGGCCATCGCGGCCCTGAACAAGCAGGCACAGGGCGAAGTCGACCCGGCGAAGCGTGCTGCCGACTACAGCAAGATCCAGACGATGCAGAATAATGATGCGCCCATCCTGACCCTGTATTACTCCCCGTATGCATATGCATCGACGGACAAGGTGCAGGCGTTTGCTGTGACGCCGCTCGGCAATTCAAACTTCTTGGACGTTTACAAGACCAAGTAGTTCGTTGAGTGGACGGCGGCTCGATCATGATGATCGACCGCCGTCCATCTACTTGAGGAGACATGCATGCTACGCCGTATGCAATTCATTCCCGGACGATTGATACAGACGATCCCGGTCGTCTTCGGGGTCACCCTGGTCGTGTTTTTCCTGGGCCACCTGCTGCCGGGGGATCCGGCAATCGCCATCCTCGGCGAGCATGCGACTCCCGCCAGAGTCGCGGCCCTTCGCGAGCAACTCGGGTTGAATTTGCCGCTCGGGGTTCAGTACGGGCAGTTTCTCCTCCATATCCTCCAGGGCAATCTCGGCCAGAGCCTCACCTATCAGGTGCCCGTGGCTTCGCTCGTGCTTCAGGCCGTCCCGGTGACGCTGTCGCTGCTGCTGTTCGCTCTTATCATCTCGTTGGCCATCAGCATTCCGTTGGCCGGCCTCGCTGCGGCGAAGCCGGGAGGCGCCTGGGACTATGTCGCCCGCGGTTATACCCTGCTCGGTCAGGGGATGCCGCAATTCTGGGTCGGCATCATGCTCCTACTTCTTCTCGCCGTCGGATTGCGAGTCTTCCCCGTCGGCGGCTACGGAATCACGCCACTCGACCACATCTACTATCTGTGCCTTCCCGCACTCACGATGGGTATCGCGATGTCTCCGACCATCGTGAGGAGCCTGCGTTCCTCCACTATCGACGTTCTCGGGTCGGAGTACATTGCGACGGCCAGATCGAAGGGGAGTTCCGGCACCGCGCTGTTCAGGCAGCACGTTCTGCGCAACGCCGTGATCCCGACCGTCTCCATCATCGGCGTGCACCTGGGGTACCTGGTCGGAGGATCGATCGTCATCGAGAAGGTCTTCGCCATCCCGGGCCTCGGCTCGCTCATGCTGAACGCGATCTTCTCGAGAGACTTTCCGACCATCCAGGCCGTGTCGCTCATGGTGGCGCTTTTCGTCGTGGCGGTCGGCATCCTGACAGACATCATCTACACCTTGCTCAATCCGCGGATCAACCTGAGTGAGGGTGGGGAGGCCGTATGACCACCCCGACAGCCGTTCTCGTCAAGTTCAAACAGAGCCGTCGGGCTGCGAACTCGCGCTCCCTCAAACGGTGGTATCAGAATGGTCCCCTCCTCGCCGGGATGATCATCGTGGGCATCGTCGTAGTGGTTGCCGTGTTCGCGCCGCTCATCTCGCCGTACGACCCAATCAAGCAGGATCTGCTTTCGACGCTCCAATCGCCGAGTTCGGCGCATTGGCTGGGAACGGACAAGCTGGGCCGTGATGTGCTCTCGCGCCTGATGTGGGGCGCACGCGTAGACCTGCGGATCGGCTTCCTCGCCGTGCTCATCCCCTTCGTGTTCGGCTCGATTATCGGTGCCCTTGCTGGATACTTCGGCGGGTGGTTCGACGTGGTTGTCATGCGCATCGTCGACGTGTTCTTCGCTTTCCCCTTCTATGTGATCGTGATCGCACTGGTCTTCGTGTTCGGCTCGGGCGAGACGAGCATCTACCTCGCGATCGCCGTCGTCTCCTGGGTCGCATACGCCAAGATCGTGCGTGGTGAAGTGATCGTCGCCAAGACCCAGGACTATGTCACGGCAGCGAGGCTCGGCGGTATGTCCCATATGCGCATCCTCGTGAGGCACATCGGTCCGAACGTGTTGTCCCAGGTCATCATCTACGCGATGAGCGACATCGTCATGGACATCATGGCGATCGTCACGCTCGGCTACCTCGGCTTGGGGATCGCGCCGCCGACTCCAGAGTGGGGATCGATGATCCTGGACGGCCAGGAATTCATCACCACCCAGTGGCAGCAGGCCACCATCCCCGGCCTCATGGTGGTCGTGATGAGTCTCGGCCTCTCCTGGATCGGCGACGGCCTTTCCGATCTTCTCAGCCCGGACAGAAGGAAATGAGCATGACGGAGACACCACTGTTGAGTGTCAGGAACCTGGTGCTCGGCGTCGTGCGGCGCGGCAGGCCATC
Source organism: Microbacteriaceae bacterium (assembly GCA_025464815.1). Taxonomy (GTDB): domain Bacteria; phylum Actinomycetota; class Actinomycetes; order Actinomycetales; family Microbacteriaceae; genus Lacisediminihabitans. Next base: position 17,604 of record JAODMW010000185.1, read on the forward strand.
CACGATCATCGTGGACGATGTCACGTTCGACGTCGCTCAGGGAGAACTCTTCGGCATCGTCGGAGAATCCGGATCCGGCAAGTCTCTGACGTTGCGGGCCATTGCGGGGCTCCTCCCCGGCGGCGTGGAGATCATTTCCGGATCGGTCGAGTACAAGGGTCGGAACTTCACGAGCATGACGTCGGGGGAACGCCGGGCGCTCATGGGACCGGAGATCGCCATGATCTTCCAGGACCCGATGACTGCGCTGAACCCGGTTGTCCGGGTGGGTGAGCAGATCGCCGAAGGACCTCGGCGTCATCTCGGCCTGTCGAAGAAGGACGCCATGGACCTGGCCATCTCGATGATGGCGAAAACCGGCATCCCGGACCCGATTCGCCGAGCAAAGGCCTATCCCCACGAGCTATCCGGCGGCCTCCGCCAACGCATCATGATTGCGATGGCACTTTCCTGCCGTCCAAAGATCCTGCTCTGCGACGAGCCCACGACCGCGCTCGACGTGACCCTGCAGCACCAGGTGCTCGGCCTTCTGGAAGAGATGTGCGCGAATTTCGGCACCGCGCTGATCTTCGTCACCCATGATCTGGCGGTCGTCAACGAGACCTGCAAAAAGGTCGCGGTCATGTACGCGGGACGAATCGTCGAGTCCGGACCGGTCAGGTCGGTGTTGCGGGACCCACGGCATCCATACACCAAGGGCCTCCTCGACTCTGCTCCCGACTTCGACCACCCGGACCGAATGTTGAAGTCGATTCCGGGTTTCCCTCCGAACCTGGCCAACCGTTCCGTCGGCTGTTCGTTCGCGCCGCGGTGCGAGTTCGCCCAGCCAGAATGTGTGGCCAGTTCGCCCCAGCTCGAGGAGGTCGGGCCGGACCGGCTCTCTGCCTGCTTCGAAAAATTCACCATCTTCGAAGGAGCGCACGCGTGAGCGACGTCCCCGCACTCAAAGTGAGCGCCATCGTCAAGACCTACCACGTCGGTACCGCTCTCACCAATATCTTCAAGGGCAGGAAGAACAGGCATACGACACTCACCGCGCTTGCGGGAGTCGATCTGGAGTTGCGCAGAGGTGAGATCCTCGCGCTCGTCGGCGAGTCGGGTTCCGGCAAGTCGACGCTGGCCAAGATCCTCGTGCGCAGCATCAGGCCAACGAGCGGAGAGCTCTTCTATGGCGGGAGACTCGTACCGGCAAAGCGTACGAAAGATGCCACGCGGCGTATCCAGATCGTATTCCAGGACCCGTATTCGTCGCTGAATCCCCGGTTGACGGTCAAGGCGATGCTTGCCGAGCTGTTGATCCTGCACAAGATCGTGCCGCGTCGGGAAGTGCGTGCCGAGAGCATCCGGCTCCTCAATCGCGTCGGTCTCGAGGAGAGCGCGCTCGATGCCTACCCGAGCCAGTTCTCCGGGGGACAGCGTCAGCGCCTGGCGATCGCCCGCGCCCTCGCGGTGCGACCCGACATCCTGATTGCGGACGAGCCGGTGTCCGCGCTCGACGTCTCGGTCCAGGCCACGATTCTCGAGTTGCTGACCTCGCTCCAGCGCGAGCTGGGCCTGAGCATCCTGTTCATCGGACACAACCTGGCAGTGGTGCAACATCTCAGCCAGCGAGTGGCGGTGATGTACCTCGGCCGCATCGTCGAAGTGGCGAATACCGAAGACCTGTTCGCGAATCCCCGTCATCCATACACCAGGGCCCTCATCGAATCGGTGCCGCGGATGACCGAGCGGGTCGAAGACGAATTCGTCATCAAGGGCGAGCCGCCGAGCCCGCTCAACCTGCCGCAAGGTTGCCGATTCCATCCGCGCTGTCCGTACGCGGTCGATGCCTGCCGCACCACCGACCCGCCGCTGATGCATGTCGAGGACTGGCACGAGAGCGCCTGCCTGAGGTTCGAAGAATTACCGGCGTTCTCTTCGGTACGTGCGCGGTGAGCACTGCCGGATTCTTTTCCGATATTCCCCGATGGAGGGTAGTAGATGAATGAGATCGTCGACCAGCAGGCGGGTGCGGAGAAACTCCGCGAACTCGGTGAGCGATATTTCCTGACCCAGCACACCTTCGATCCATACAATGCCTCCCTTCTCGGGCTGGACGAGTTCGACGGACTGCCGTGCGATCCTTCCGTCGAGGCCAGCGAAGGCGCCCACGAGAAGTTCACCGGGATCGCCGAAGAGCTCGCGGGCATCGACCCCGAGAATCTCGACATCGCCGGGCGGATCGACCACAGCGTTTTAGAGATGCTCAATCGTGGTGCGCAGAACGATGCGAAGAACTCGCTCTGGGCGGCCAACATCTCAGCCAAGAGCTACGTGAGCAGGCAGGCTCTCATCTTCCAGGCCATCCCCGCGATGACCGTCGCGAGCCCGGATGGCGCCGACCGCTACCTGAGCAGGATCTCGGGGGTCGGCCGCACACTCACCGGGATCGCGGCACGCTACTCCCACGAGGCCCAACAGGGGCGGATATCGACCGCGGTCGGGATCACGCACGCGATCGACCAACTCGAGGGCTACCTCGCGGTCTCGCTGGCGGAGGACTCGCTTCTCAATCCTGCCAGGGGCTATCGGGACGGCTCGGTGGAGGAACGTGCTCGCGGAATCGTGGAACGCGAGATCCGCCCCGCGATGAGCGACCTTCTGACCCTTCTCCGCACGGAACTCCTGCCGGACGCCCGTTCGGATGGCCAGGCCGGACTCACGTTCAGCCAGGGTGGAGAAGAGGCCTATCGCGATTCCGTCCAGCGTTTCACGACGACGAATCGTAGCCCCGCCGAACTCCACCAGTTCGGTCTCGACATCCTCGAAGACCTGAAGGTCGAGTGGGGCGCGGCGGCGGAACTGGCTCTCGGTGAGCGAGACCCGAAGATAGTCTCCCAGCGGATGCAGAATGACCCGGAGCTGAGATCCCGATCGCGCGAAGAGGTCATCGATATTGCGGAGCGAGCCCTGGTGCGCGCGGACCAGGCGCGGAACGGATACTTTCCGCCGTACCAGATCCCCGGTTGCGTGATCGAAGAGATCGATCCGGTCGACGCCGCGCATTCCGGCTCGGGTTCCTACCGTCCGCCAGCCGCCGACGGCAGCAGGCCAGGGGCATACCGCATCGTGCTCGCGAGTCCGCCTCGGCAGTACAAGTATGAACTCGAGGCCCTCACCTTCCACGAGTCGATTCCCGGACATCACATGCAGCTGTCGGTGTGCCAGACACTCGAGATTCCGCGCTATCGGAGGCATCTCGACGTCGAGCTGTGCGGGTTCATCGAGGGCTGGGGCCTCTACTCGGAGCAACTGGCCGACGAGATGGGTCTCTACACCAGCGAACTCCAGCGACTAGGAATGCTGACTTTCTCCATGATGCGGGCCTGCCGCTTGGTGATCGACACCGGAATCCACTACTACGGATGGTCGCGCGAGAAGGGCCAGAGCTTCATGAGGGACAACACGGTGACTCCTGAGGCGAATGTTCGCAACGAGGTGGACCGATACATCGCCTGGCCTGGCCAGGCTCTCGCCTACATGATCGGAAAGCAGGAGATCCTGCGCCTTCGTACCGATGCGATGGAATCGATGGGTTCGCGCTTCTCGATGACCGGATTCCACGGCGCGGTCCTGGAGAATGGAGCTGTGCCGCTCGCGACACTCGCCCAGCACATCGAGCGGTGGAAGCAGACTTCCGTTGCCTGACGAGATCGTCGCGAAAAAACTGCACATCCCCGAGCTGGGGGAGCGCGGGATCGATATCCCCTATTACGAAATCAAGGGACGACGAGAGGGTCCGCAGCTGACGGCCCTGGCGGGTGTTCATGGGACCGAATACGCGTCCATCGCGGCCGCGCGGGAGTTCGTGCGCGACCTCGACCCGGATGCTGTCTCGGGAACGATCGTGGTGGTCCCCATCGTGAGCGTGACGTCGTTCTGGGCCCGTTCCCCGTTCGTCGTTCCGGAGGACGGCAAGAATCTGAATCGCTGTTTCCCGGGAGATCCGAACGGGACCTTCACCGACATCCTCGCCCATCACGTATTCGAGACCTTCATCCGCGGGGCAGACTTCATGGTCGACATGCACTGCGGCGATCTGCCCGAGGCACTTGAGCCGCTCGCCATTTTTGAGGAGTCTCCGGTCACCGACGCTTCGCGCGAGATGGCGATCGCATACGGGCTCGGCCACATCGTGCACCAGCGTGCCGAGTTGCAGACCGGAGGAGGCCGTAGCTACGGTTCCGCATCGCAGATCGGGATTCCAGGATTCGTCGCCGAATCGGGACAGAAAGGCCTGCTCGAGAGGGATGCCATCGACAGGCACGTCGCCGGACTGACCAACCTCGCCCGGTTCGTCGGGGTCCTGGACGGCGATCCATGGCCCAGACGAGAGGTGCGGGAGCACAGGGGAGTGCGCACGCTACGGGCTGAGCGAGCCGGCTGGTGGGAGTCGAGTGTCGAACTCGGCGTGCCCGTCGAAGCAGGTGATCTGCTCGGAACGTTGAGTGAGGTGTGGGGGAGCGGGGTTATGCAGATACGGGCGCCCGAAGCAGGCACGCCCCTTTTCCTGACCACTAATCCAGCGGTCTCCTTCGATGGAGTGTTGTTGGGCATCGCTCTCGATTAGCAGGTCGAACCGAGCGACAGGAAGTAAATGAGATTGAGACGGAGCACCAGGTGAACAGGCTCGAATTTGACGAGACGGACGATGGCTACATCGAGGAACTCGCCGGCTATGTCGCGATGCCGAGCGTGAGCAGGACCGCGACCGCCGAGGTCATGCAAACCGCTGCAGAGTGGGTCGCAGCCCAACTCTCCTTCGCCAACGGGCGGATCGTTCCGACCGGCGGACATCCTGCGGTGATCGGTGAGTGGCTGCATGCACCAGGCGCTCCCACGGTCCTGGTGTACGGCCACTACGACGTGCAGCCGACCGGCGATCTCGAGGAATGGGTGAAGCCGCCGTTCACGATGGTGCGTGACGGCGATGTTCTCCGCGGTCGCGGAGTCACCGATGACAAGGGGCCGGTGTTCATCGTGCTGAAAGTGGCACAGGCATTCCTCGAGCAGGAACAGGCGCTCCCGCTCAACGTCAAGTTCCTCATCGAGGGCGAGGAGGAGATGGGCAGCCCGAATCTCGAAGCATTCGTGCGAGAGCACGCCGAAGAGCTCGCCGCAGATCTCGTGATCTCCGCTGACGGCGCGATGTGGCGGGGAAGCGAACCGTCGCTGTCGACGGCGTCGAAGGGACGGCTGGCGATGGACATCGAGGTCACCGGCGCGGACGACGACCTCCATTCGGGACGCTACGGCGGAACGGTCGCCAACCCGATCCACGCACTCGCCGATCTCGTCGCGGGCTTCCACACGCCCGACGGCCGAGTGGCAATCGAAGGGTTCTACGACGGGATTCCACCCTTGAGCGACGCTCGTAGGGCGGAAATCGCCGAGATTCCTTTTGACGACGCGAAATATCCGCTCGACCTGGGCGTCGATGAGGTGTTCGGCGAGGCCGGCTACAGCACCCTGGAGCGGCTCTGGGAACGGCCGACTCTCGAGGTGAACGGAATACGCGGCGGTGGCAAGTACTCCATCATTCCGCACATCGCGGTCGCCAATGTCTCCTGCCGTCTCGTTCCGGGGCAGGTCCCGGACCACGTCTTCGACGCGATTACCGCGCACGTCGAGGCGCAGAGGCTGCCGGGCGTCCGGGTCACGATCCGGCGGGATCGGGGTTCGGTACCGGCATACACTATTTCGGCCGACCATCCGGCGATCCGAGCCGCCACCGCGGCGCTCGAGGACGTCTATCCCGGTCAGAGGGTGTTGCTCGCCGTGATCGGAGGAACACTTTCGGCCACGACGATGTTCGAAGAGGTGCTCGGAGCCAAGACGCTGTTCTTCTCCTTCTCGACCGCGGACGAGAAACTGCACGCACCCAACGAATTCATGCGGGTGCGCCGCCTGCGCGAGGGCATGCGTGCCTGGGAGGGGCTCTGGCGTCTGCTTGCCGATGGCCCGCACCGACTCACGCCCGCCGCCGGCTCGGGGGTGGTGAAATGAGCACCGAGTCGTACAGGTCCTATGGCTACCTCAACCCGGCGATCGATTTCCCCGCGTTCGAGCTCAGTTCCGAATTCGGTTCCTTCCCGGCCTACGCGGGTGGGCTGAGCGCTGATGAGCAAGCGCGCGCAGACGACCTCCTGCGCGACAACATCGTCATCAGCCTGCACGATCATCCCGTCCGCTTTCCCGCTGACATGCGCGAGACGCCCGCATACAACCGCACCGGGCGCCAGCACACGGCTTTCGAGGGACTCAGGGCCTCCGGTCTCACGGTCGTCTTCGACAACATGATGGATGGCACGGCGATCGTCACGGGCAATGCGCCCTGGCGATGGAACGACGTGATCACCGACCTGGGCATGCGGCAGGCCGACCTCGCCCATCAGGACGAAGTGACGGTGATCCGGAGGCTCGCCGACATCCATGAGGCCAAACGGGACGGCAAGGTCGGATTGGTGTTCGGGCTCGAGGCGGCGACGCCCATCGAGAACGAGATCGACCGGCTCGACGTGCTTTACGGATTGGGTCTTCGACAGATAGGGATCGCCTATTCCGATGCGAATGCGCTGGGGAGCGGCCTCAACGAGGTCGCGGACGGCGGTCTGACCAACTTCGGCAGGCGCGCGGTAGCCAGGATGAACAAACTGGGTCTCGCGATCGATGTCTCCCACTCCTCGGATAAAACGGGTATCGATGTCTGCGCTGCCAGTGAGCATCCGGTGTTCATCACGCACGCGGGCGCGCGCGCAGTATGGGACACGCGGCGGATGAAGCCGGACGACGTGTTGCGAGCGGTGGCGGATACCGGCGGGGTGATTGGAATGTCTGCCGCTCCGCACAGCACGTTGTCGCACGAACATCCGCTGCACAACCTGCTGTCGGTGATGGACCACTTCCGCTATTGCGTGGACCTGGTCGGCATCGAACATGTCGCGTTCGGACCCGACACGCTCTATGGGAACCACGTCGACCTGCACACCGTATTCGGGCCTATTCTCAGGGCGGGCGCTCCCACCCCGGTGACCCCGCCATTCGAAAAAGTGGAGTACGTGGATGGGTTGGAGAACCCCACAGAGAACTTCCACAACATCTGCGGATGGCTCGTGCAGAATGGTTTTTCGGACAGTGAAATCGCCGCCGTCTTGGGTGGCAACATCATGCGCGCACTCGAGCAGGTCTGGACATGACTCCCGTGGCGTCGAAGTCACGGACGATCCGGGGATCCGGATGCACGAAGGAGGTCGACCGATGACGGACGAGGCCGAGCCGACATCCCCTGAGAACGCCGCCGACTCGGGCGAAACGCTTGTCGTTCCCGGCTGGACCGGGCGTCTCTTCGAGGATTTTGCCGTGGGGGATATCTACTATCACCCTTTTGGAAAGACCGTCACCGAAGGCGACAACCAGTGGTTCACCCTGCTTACGCAGAATGTGTCCAAGACCCATGTGGACCGGAACTTCGCCAAGGAAACGGAATTCGGCCGCCCGCTGGTGAACTCCACCTTCATCCTGGCATTGGTGACCGGGCAGTCCACCATCGATCTGTCCATGAACGTCTTTGCGAACCTGGGTTGGGATGAGGTTCGCATGCCGCATCCCGTTTTCGAGGGTGACACCATCTATTCCCGTTCGAAGGTGCTGGCCACTCGCGGCTCCCGGTCCCGCCCGAATCTGGGTTTGGTCACTGTCGCATCCGAGGGATTCAACCAGGACGGCACAACCGTGATCAGTTACCTGCGCACATTCATGGTCTACCGGCAGGGGCACCTGCCCAGTACGGATTCCGCCCGCCCGGACGAGTCGTCGCTGCCATCCGTCGAGGATTTCGAACGCAGGTCGTCGACGTGACCGCGATGGATGTCACCGGCGATACGGTCGTTGCGACGGCAGTGACCGCACTCTTCGTGCCAGGCGATCGGCCGGAGCGGTTCGCCAGGGCGGCAGCTGCTGGCGCCGACGTCGTCATCATCGACCTCGAGGATGCGGTATCCGCGAAGGCGAAGGCGGGCGCGTTGGCCGCGGTGCTGGAGGCGCTGGCACCGGCCGACCGGAATGGCGGCGTGCAGGCTGTGGTGCGCGTGAATGCGATGGGATCGTCGAGGTACGATTCCGAGATCGCCGCACTGCTTGCCCTTTCCGAGGCCCCGGGCCACGGACTGCTGGGTCTGATGGTCCCGAAGGCGGAAGACGTGGTCGGGCTGAGCCGACTGGGCGCCGGCATGCCGGGCGGCCTGGCTCTGTTGCCGTTGGTCGAGTCCGCCGCCGGTCTTGTGAATGCGCTCGAGCTCGCAAGGGTGCCGGGCGTCCCTCGGCTGGCCTTCGGCGCCATCGATTTCGCCCTGGACATCAACTCGGCCGACGCCGACGAATTCGTCGCCTATGCCCGCTCGCACCTGGTGGTTGCCTCCCGTGCTGCCGGGATTGCGGCTCCGCTTGATTCGCCCACCACGGAGATGAGGGATTCACAGCGGGTGGAGGCGTCGGCCCGGCTTGCACGGGACTTCGGCTTCGGCGGGAAACTGTGCATCCATCCGGTCCAGCTGCCGGCTGTGCAGCGTGCGTTTGCGCCGACGGCCGAGGAGGTCGAGTGGGCACTCTCGGTGATCGGCGCCGTAGGCGGCGCAACCCAGGTGGATGGACAGATGGTGGACAGGCCCGTTACCGAGCGTGCCAGGAGAATTCTGCATCGTGCAGGTTGAAGGAGCGGAAATGAATACTTCGTCGATGTTGACGCTTGACCTGGTGCGGGATGCTGCGGGTCAGATCTCCGGGATTGCTCATCGCACCCCGGTGATGACCTCGCGGATCCTCGACGAGCTCTGCCAGGCACGGGTCTTTCTGAAGTGCGAGAACTTCCAGCGCATCGGCGCCTTCAAGTTTCGCGGGGCGTACAACGTCATCTCACGTCTCGGCGTCGAGGAACTGCGCCGCGGTGTGGCCGCGTACTCGTCCGGCAACCACGCGCAGGCTGTTGCGCTCGCCGCCTCGATGGTCGGCACCTCGGCGACGATCCTGATGCCAGAGGACGCCCCGGAGATGAAGATCGCGGCAACTCGCGGTTACGGTGCCGAGGTCGAGTTCTACGACCGCTATACCGGCGATCGGGTCGCTCTTGGGAACGCGCTGGCCGAGAAACGCGGGCTGACGATCGTTCCTCCCTATGAGCACTACGGAATCATGGCGGGCCAGGGCACGGCGGCACTGGAGCTGCTGGAGGAGACGGGAGAGCTCGATGAGATCCTGGTCCCCATCGGCGGTGGCGGCCTCATGGCAGGAAGCGCCACGGCAGGCAAGGGGCTGTATCCGGACATTCGGATGATCGGAGTGGAGCCAGAGGCCGGGGACGACACCAAGAGGTCCCTCGAGGCCGGCGAGCGAGTGCAGATCGCGGTACCGAGAACTATTGCGGATGGGCAGGGCGCAGAGATTCCCGGGGAAATGACCTTCGGCGTGAACCGCAGGCTTGTCGATGCGGTCGCGCTGGTGACGGATGCCGAGATCCGCGAGGCGATGATCTTCGCCTTCGATCGGCTCAAGATCGTGCTCGAGCCCTCTGGCGCCACCGCGCTCGCCGCCGTGATGTTCCGAAAGGGAGTCGAACCGGGGAAGCGCGTCGGCGTGATCCTGTCGGGTGGAAATGTGGGGCTGCAACGCTTCCGCGACCTCACAGCGCCGAAAGCCACTCCATAGGAGTGATCCTTCAGCTCGATCCTTTCCTCGGTTCAGAGCCGCATCGCGATGGCGACGAGGTCCTGGGCGGGGCCGTGGGGTGGGTGGGCGCCATTGCTCCATACGGCGGAAAGCTGTCTGCGCAGAGGGATACCGGTGGTCGCCACCATCGCCAGTCGGCCGAGCGCGAGGTCGTCGGCGATGGCGAGCGAGCTGAGCACTCCCGGGGCAGTTCCTGCCGCGATGGCGGTGCGTACCGCCGCCGTGCTGGAGAGTTCGACTCGCGGTGGTGAAATCCTGGAATTCGCGATACCGCTGGCAATGAGCAGCTGCTCGAGAGTCTGCCGGGTACCCGATCCCGGCTCCCGGGTGACCAACGGGGTGCGCGCCAGCTCCTGCGCCGTGACGGGAGTTCGTCGTCTGGACCAGGGATGTTCGAGAGACACTGCGAGTTGAAGTTCGTCGAACCCGATGGCCTTCACTCGCAGATCGGCCGGAAGGGCCGAGGTCTCGATGAAACCGAGGGGAACCGACCCCGAGCGTACGAGCTCGATGACGTTGTCACTGTTGGTTGCGGTCAGCCCGACCTGCGTCGCCACGTGTCCCGCAGCTTCCTGGCGGTTTCTCAGCGCTACCAGCCATCTCGGAAGCAGGTATTCGGCGATAGTCAAGCTGGCCGCTACATCCAGTTGCCGGAGGGTCTCGGAGCGGATCGAGGCGATTCCTGCGTCCAGGCGCTCAGCTGCGGCGATCACTTCGGTCGCCCATCCGGTGATCACCACTCCGGCAGCCGTCAACGATGAGCCGCGCGCCGAGCGGGTGACGAGGATGGCGCCGACCTGGGCTTCGAGGGAGCGCATCCGTGCCGAGGCGGCCTGTTGGGAAATGCCCAGGCGAGCTCCTGCGGAGGAGAGGCTGCCCTCTTCGCTCACCATTGCGAGCAGCTGCAGGGCGAACAGGTCGGGTACGTGAGGTCCGAGCATTCTCCTCCTACAAGCACAGGTTGTGACCATACAAGGTTATCGCCACTACTGGCGTCGCGGGTGATCCTCCATCGTAGAAAGGTGGAAATAGCGAACGACAAAACGGCGACGGTCAAGCCCAAATCCGCGACGAGGGCGGTGCCAGGGGTGCTGGTCGCCGCGGCCGCCGCCGCGTTCGCCTGGGGGATCAACGCGCTCGTGCCGGCAATACCCCTGCTCACGGCCTCCGTTGTGCTGGGAATCGTCGTCGCTCAGATCCCTGCCGCCCGCCCGGCGCTTACCGGGATGCTTGCCCCAGGGCTTGCCATCGCGGCGAAGCGGCTCATGCGCATCGGGATCGTGGTGCTCGGCCTCAAGCTCAGCCTCGTCGACATCGCCGGCCTCGGATGGGTGACGATCATCGCGGTCATCGCAGTCGTGCTGATCACCTTCGGGGTGACGCTGTGGCTGGGTCGGCTCTTCCGTCTGCCTGGGCACCAGCCGATGCTGATCGCCACCGGCTTCGCCATCTGCGGTGCGTCGGCCATCGGAGCGATGAGCAGCGTCGTGAAAGCCAAGGACAAGGACACGGCAACTCCGGTCGCGCTGGTCACCCTCTGCGGGACGATGGCGATCGCTGTTCTGCCGTTGCTCTGGCATCCGCTGGGGCTCAGCAACGTTCAATTCGGTCACTGGGTCGGGGCGAGCGTGCACGACGTCGGTCAGGTCGTCGCAACGGCCCAAATCGCCGGAGCAGCCGCTCTCGCCGTCGCCGTCGTGGTCAAACTCACCCGCGTCCTCATGCTCGCCCCCATGGTGGCCATCGCCTCCGTGGTCGTACGCCGTCGCTCGGCCGAAGGCCAATTCGGAGTTCAATCGGCGAAGCGGCCGCCGCTCGTACCGCTGTTCGTGGCCGGATTCCTCTGTGCGGTCCTCGCGCGAACGGTTCTCGGACTGCCGGCTCCGGTGCTCGACGGCGCGAACACCCTCCAAACGGCCCTCCTGGCGATGGCCCTCTTCGGTTTGGGAACCGCAGTGCGCTTGCGTGAGCTCGTACGCACCGGATGGAGGGCTCTGGTCGTCGGACTGCTCTCCTGGCTGATCATCGCGGTATTGGCGCTCGGCGCGGTCGCGCTGGGGTAGGCAGGCTGGATCGATGGCCTTCAGAACCTGCGCGCGAACGGCTCTGGTTTGCGCATCCGGATGAGCAGCAGCAGTGGGATCAGAACGTATGGGCCGTTGTAGAGCAGGAAGATCAGCGGATTCGGAGTGCGCTCGCCCTGTGCGCCGAAGAATTCGACGCCGAAGATCGGGATCGCTGTGAGGCTGATGATCATCGTCGCGTAGATCACCGCGAACAGCTGGATGCGATTCCAGCCTTTCGCCAGTGAGATTATGAGGATCACATAGAACGGCAGATAGACGAATGCCGAGGTGCCGCTGATGAACCGCAGCCACAGCGGGTGGGCCTGATAGAGCGGGTCGAAGTTCGACGAGTACGTGTAGTTCCACTGCACGAGGATGTTCGTCGAGTCGGCGACCTGGTCGAGACCGAGCCCCTCCACCGAGTCGCTGATGATGCAGGTCACGATGAAAATCGAGAAGAACGCGATGAAAACGATATCGATGGGGCGTTTGCGCAGGGGGAGCGAGGTCACTGCCCCATGCTAGCGACCGCGATCTCGGACCACGGGTGGGCTGCTGCGTGTCTCAGCGGATCGCGTCGAGTACGGCATCGTGCAGGATGCCGTTGGTCGCGATCGCCGACCCGTTCCACGGCCCCGGCTCTCCCGCAACGGAGCTGAACCTGCCACCGGCCTCTTCCACGATCGGAATGAGCGCGGCCATGTCCCATGGCTTGAGGTCGAACTCGCCGGCGATCTCCACGAGCCCCTCTGCGACCATCATGTACGGCCACATGTCCCCGTAGTCGCGGGTGCGCCAGACGCTGCGGGCCAGGCCGAGGTACTCCTCGAGTTTGCCCGCCTCTTCCCACCGGATGAGCCCGCTCGAGCTCATCGACGCATCCGACAGGTCTCCCACCGCTGAGACGTGGATGCGGCGTTCGCTGCTCGCGGTGGTCGAGGCGAGCTGCTCGTCGACGAACGCACCGAGGCCCCGCGCGCCCCACCAGCGCTTGCCGAGCGCCGGCGCGCTGACCACGCCCACCACCGGCACGCCGTCGATTGCGAGCGAGATGAGGCTCGCCCAGACCGGCACCCCGCGCACGTAGTTCGCGGTGCCATCGATCGGGTCGATGATCCACTGGCGGTGGGATCCGTCGCTTCCGGCTTCCTCTCCGGCCTCTTCACCGAGCACCGAGTCATCGGGGCGGCTGTCGTGGAGAGCACCTCGAATGGCTGCCTCGACTGCCCGGTCGGCATCCGTCACGTGGGTCATGTCCGGTTTCATCGAGATGAGCAGGTCGTTCGCGCGAAAGCGGTCCATCGAGATGGCATCCGCCATGTCGGCGAGCTGACGGGCGAGTGCGAGATCGGATTGCAGGGAGAAGTCGGTCACGGCTCCAAGGTTATGGCAGTTGGCGAGAGGCATTTCCACGGCACCCGGGTCGAACCTCAGACGTGCACTGAACGATTGTCGGTGGTGTCTCGTTGTTCAGAACGGGAACCTCAACGATCGGAGATGTCAATGTCGGAAATTTCAGTAACATCAGGTGTCGGTGAGACGGCGCGATCGCTGCGCACGCTGTATTTCGTGCGCGTCCTGTTTTCTGTCGTCTGGGTCGTGCTGGTCTTCTCGCTCGCATCCTCGGCCTTGAGCGGTTCGACGCCGAGCCTGGTCGCGGGCATCCTTCTCGTTGTCTATCCGGTGTGGGATGTCATTGCCACTTTCTTCGACATCCGCGCGAACCGCGCCTCGACCTCGAAGCTGCCGCAATACGTCAACATCGTCTTCGGGTTGGCAGCGGCAGTCGCCATGATCATCGTTCTGCCGATCGGCGGACTGACCCCGGCGATCATCGTGTTCGGGGTGTGGGCATTCGTCAGCGGGGCGGTGCAGCTGTTCCTCGCGATCCGGCGGCGTCGCGCGCTCGGTGCGCAATGGCCGATGATCATCAGCGGCGGGCTCTCGGTGGTTGCCGGGATCGCGTTCATCATCATGGCGAGTTCCCCGAGGACCGGACTGACGACCTTGGCCGGGTACTCGGCTGTCGGCGCTTTCTGGTATCTCGTGACGGCGATCTGGCTGACGCGGTCGGTACGGGCGGCGAGACCGTAGGCGGACTACCCTTTCCAGGGCAGCTGGCTAGGCCAGCGAGGTTAACAGCCGCTGAAATGAGTCCAGCCGCAGTTTGCCGGCCTCACCGAGTTTTCCGGCCTCGACGGCTTCCACGATCGCGCAGTCCGGAGCATCGGGAAGGTGGGTGCAGCCGCGCGGGCAGTCCTCGGCGAGCACGGCGAGGTCGGTGAAGGACTTCAGGATGTTGTCGGGGTTGACGTGCCCGAGGCCGAAGGACCGCACCCCGGGGGTGTCGATGATCCAGCCGGTACCGACGCGATAGGAGATCGTGGACGACGACGTGTGCCGCCCTCGGCCGGTCACCGTGTTGACCCGGCCGATCGCCCGGTTCGCATCGGGCACCAGCGCGTTCACAAGGGTCGACTTGCCGACGCCGGAGTGTCCGACGGCCACCGTGGTGTGGCCGTCCAGCAACTGCTTGATCTCGTCCGTCGGCATGGCACCCTCACCGCTTGTCACCACCGTGATGTCGAGGCCCGCGAAGTTGGCGAGAAAGTCGGTCGGGTCGGCGAGGTCGGTCTTCGTGATGCAGAGGATGGGATCGAGGCCGGCATCGAAGGCGGCGACCAGGTAGCGGTCCACGAGCCGCGGTCGCGGCTCCGGGTTCGCCGCCGCGACGACGATGAGCATCTGGTCGGCGTTGGCCACGATGATGCGCTCTACCTCGTCGGAGTCATCGGCGCTCCTCCGCAGGATGGTACTGCGCGGCTGGATGCGTACGATTCGCGAGAGGCTGCCTTCGTCGCCCGAGGTGTCGCCGACGAGATCGACGTAGTCGCCCGTGACGATGGCCTGCTTGCGCAATTCGCTCGCACGCGAGGCTGTCGCCTCGTGTTCCTCCGGCGTCCCCTCGGCGACGAGCACCGAATAGCGTCCGCGATCGACCGTGAAGACGCGGCCGGTCACGGCATCGCTGTGTTCCGGCCTGATCTTCGTCCGGGCGCGGTTGCCCTTGGGATTCGGCCGGGATCGGGCTTCGTAGTCGGCGTACTTGTCGTCTTCGTCGTCGACATCCGTCAGCCAGCTCATCGTCAGGGCATTTCGAGAGGGTTGCGCAACTCGAGCGGGTCGGCGGCAGCGGAGTCGGCCTGAAGGACGGAGCCGAGCCAGAGCTGCGGAAACTGGGGGAGGGTCTTCGCGGTGGTCGCGATGTCGTCGATCTCGACGCCGGGTACGGCGAGGCCGATGATGGCCCCTGCCGTCGCCATCCGGTGGTCCTCGTAGCTGTGCCAGAGGCCGCCGTGCATGGGGCGCGGACGGATGACGAGGCCGTCGTCCGTTTCAGTCACGTCTCCGCCCAGGGCGTTGATCTCGGTCGCGAGCGCGGCGAGGCGATCGGTCTCGTGGCCGCGCAGGTGCGCGATACCGGTGAGCACGCTCTCGCCGTCGGCGAGAGCGGCCAACGCGGCGATCGTGGGCGCGAGTTCGCTCGCGTTGTCGAGACGGATGCCGTGCACGGCGCCCGTGCCCGTCACGGTCAGGTCGCCGTGCCCCCCACCTGTCTCCACGTATTCCACCTCGGCACCCATGTCGTGCAGGATCCCGGCCAGCTCCGCGCCGACCTGGGTGGTCTCGGCCGGCCAGCCGGTGATGGTGACGCTGCCGCCGGCGACGACCGCGGCGGCCAGGAACGGGCCGGCGTTGGAGAGGTCGGGCTCGATGTCGACCTCGATGCCGGCGATCGGACCAGCCGGCACCACCCACACGCCCGGTTCCGGGTTCTGCACGACCACGCCGCGGCGGGCGAGGGTCGCGATCGTCATCTCGATGTGAGCGAGACTCGGCAGATGCAGCCCGGTGTGGCGGAGGATGAGTCCCTCGTCGAAGCGTGCCGCGGCGAGCAGCAGGCCGGAGACGAACTGGCTCGAACCCGATGCGTCGATCTCCAACTCGCCGCCGCGCACGGAACCCATGCCATAGAGGCTGAACGGGAGTTTGCCGCGACCGTCGTCGTTGACCTCCACTCCGAGGGCGCGGAGTGAGTCCACCGTGGTGCGCATCGGACGCTTGCGAGCGGATTCATCCCCGTCGAAGGCGACCGGTCCGAGGGCGAGTGCCGCAACGGGGGGAAGGAATCGCATGACCGTGCCGGCGAGGCCGCAGTCGATCTGGTTGCCGCCACTGAGTTCACCGGGGGTGACCAGCAGATCCGGCCCGTAGTCGCCGTCGCCGTGAACCTCTTCGATGACGGTACCGAGTGAACGCAGCGCCTGGATCATGAGGGCGGTGTCGCGTGAGTGCAGCGGTCGACGGAGAGTGGATGGCCCCTCGGCGAGGGCCGAGAGCACGAGTTCGCGGTTGGTCAGCGATTTCGATCCCGGAAGCGTCATGACCGCCGCGAGCGGTGCGCTCGCCACAGGGGCCGGCCAGGGGCCGGCCGTTGGCTCGGGCGGAGCGGCGACGTCGTCGCCAAACGGATTGAACTCCGGCCCGGAATACTTGAATACCTGCATCGGTTACTAAGGGTATCGCCACTACACATGTTGAAACGGAACCCCCAGTGACTCTCCTGCTCGATCGACCCGAGGTTCGCCGTCAGGCGACCCTTCGGCGCGGCGAAGTAAGCTTGGCGGCGATGACCACTTCGATGGATGATACGACCGCGCCCGAGCCTCAGGTCCCGGAGACTGCGGCGGTGCCGGATGTCCGCTCCCTCTTCGAGGAGCAGGCCATACCGTTCATGGACCAGCTCTATGCGGCCGGATTGCGCATGACGCGTAACCCGGCGGACGCCGC